>NZ_JAHMSC010000006.1:0-323569 GCF_018986375.1 Pseudomonas sp. CVAP#3 | reverse complement strand
AACTGCACGCCGCAAATTCCAAGATAGCCATAGATCCCCACCTTTAAAAATGTGGGGTTCATGGAGCGCTTACAACCCTGCTAATCCACGCCAGCGAAACCCTGGCCTCGCTGAACGCGATGACCACCGACCTGGCCTTTGAGCTTGAAGGTGCACACCGCAATGTGGCGCTGGGTATTCAGCAGATGATCGTGTTGGGCGAGCTGCTGGTGAACAGAGCACTGGAGAACCTCGACCTGCCCGATTCGGCGGGAAACAGGCTCAATCCATCTGCCGTCCATTGACGGGCCGCACCGTTTTATCGAATGGAGTGTTCCCTATGTCTCGATAGATGCCTATCACCGGCCTGGACTGCAACGTCCCTTCCCTGCTGATCGACACCGAAGCCCCTCTCGACGTGTTGCACGAAACAGCGGCCTTCCGCATCCGCAGTGCCACCCAACTGCTGGAAACCTTCGCCCTGCGCGATGACATCCAGGGTGACGCCAGCGTCTTGCACGAGGTTGCGCAGGCGCTGGTCATTTCGCTGCGCGATGGCTGCGACATGCAGGACGTCATCGGGCGGCGCTTGCGGGCGCAGGTTTGGGTGTAATGAATATGGGCGACCTTGGAGTCGCCCATTTTTTTGCTCTCGCCTGCACACCTTGATAATCCACGGCCCCGGCTCCAGATTGGTTGCATTGCCCACTTTCCGGAGCCCCGTCATGTCTGACCCCCTGTTGATCCCCTGCCCCCACTGCAACGGCCTCAACCGCATCCCCGCCGAGCGCCTGGGCGATCATCCCAAGTGCGGGCGCTGCAAATCCGTGGTCCTGCTGAGCAAACCCTTCGAGTTGACGCAAGGCGATTACGCCAGTCAGATCAAGGGCGATCTGCCGTTGCTGGTGGATGTGTGGGCGGATTGGTGTGGGCCGTGCAAGTCGTTTGCGCCGGTGTTCGAGCAGGCAGCGGGGCAGTTGGCGGGCAAGTGTCGGTTGGCCAAGCTCGACAGCGAGGCGAATCAGCAGTTGTCGGCGCAGTTGGGGATTCGCTCGATTCCGAGTTTGATTCTGTTCAAGAACGGTCGGGAAGTGGCGCGTCAGAGCGGGGCGTTTCCGTTGCCGCAGTTGCTGAGCTGGTTGCGTAGTCAGGGGATCTAACGACGATTTCAAAGCCACCCTGAATAAAATGTGGGAGCGGGCTTGCTCGCGAAGAGGGACTGACATTCAACATTGATGCTGACTGTTATGACCCCTTCGCGAGCAAGCCCGCTCCCACATGGGTTCTGTGTTGTCTGCAGGAATCAGGTGTTTTCCAGCAGGTTGTGCAGTTCGACGAACTGCTGGGTCAGTTTGTGCCGGGGGTCGAGGTGGATCAGTGGCATGTTGGCCTGGTGGGATTCGCGCATGCGCACCGAGCTGCCCAGGTACACCGGTAGCACCGGCAGGCCTTCGGCGATCAGTTCGTCGAGCATCTGCTGCGGCAGGCTCGCGCGGGCCTGGAACTGGTTGACCACGATGCCTTCGACTTGCAGGTCTTCGTTGTGGTCTTCCTTCAACTCTTCGATTTCCGCCAGCAGGCCGTACAGTGCCTGACGGGAGAAGCTGTCACAGTCGAAGGGAATCAGCACGCGATCGGCTGCAATCAACGCGGACACCGCATAGAAGTTCAACGCTGGCGGGGTGTCTAGGTAGATCCGGTCGTAGTCTTCGGCCAGTTCGTCGAGCAGTTTGCGCAGCTTGTTGATCTTGTGTTTGGCCTCAAGCTTGGGCTGCAGGTCAGCCAGCTCGGCGGTGGCGGTGACCACGTGCAGGTTGTCGAACGGGGTTTCGTAGATATCGACCTGATTTTTCTTCGAGAACGGCCCGGACGACAAGGTCTGTTTGAAGAAGTCGGCGATGCCCATCGGGATGTCGTTGCCGGTCAGGCCCGTCAAATACTGAGTGGAGTTGGCCTGGGCATCGAGATCCACCAGCAGCGTGCGATAGCCCTCGCTGGCGCTGACCGCCGCCAGATTGCAGGCAATACTGGATTTGCCCACGCCACCTTTCTGATTGAACACCACGCGCCGCATGTCAAAACCTCCGTGTATCAAAGAATGACCGAGTGTAGTAGCCGACACCGCTGCTTAGCTACCTCGTTGGCAATCGGACTACGCGGTCAGCTGCAATCTCTGCAAAAAACCGACCTGCTTCGCTCTTTGATCGACGAATCATCTGGCAGACACGTCTGCAAAAAACTGAATAATGGCCAAATGACAGCTTTTTTAGTCGATAAACGACATGGCGCGCCGAACAAAATGGAGCCAGTATTTGCTACAAGCCTGCTGCACCGGGATAATGCGCGCCGCTCGGCAGTAGCGTCATGCCGGGTCAGTCGCCGGTCAATCGACTCACCGCGTCAAGGAAGCCCGCAGGGGCGGGATGAATTTTCAGTGATCAAATTCAATATCGCCCAATGGCGCGCTTGGGCCCCTGGGCTCGAAAGTGTGGACGATTGGCAAGCCTGGAGCCGACAACCGGTCGTGCTCGAGAACAGCGATGCCGCCCCCGACGTATCGTTTTTGCCGGCCATGCAGCGTCGGCGACTCAGCCGTCTGGCGCGGATGGCCTTTAGTGTCGGCTGGCCGTTGGCCGAGGGTCACGAACAGCTACCGTTGGTCTTCATTTCTCGTCACGGCGAAACCCCGCGCACCTTCGAAATCCTCAACGATCTGGCCGCCGATCAGCCGCTGTCGCCGACTCAGTTCAGTCTATCGGTGCACAACGCCGTCATCGGCCTGTGGTCGATCATGCGCGGCGAAACCAGCGAAATGACCGCCCTCGCGGCGGCCGGCGATGGCCTTGAACACGGCATGCTCGAGGCTGCGGCGCTGCTTGAAGAAGGCGCGCCGGCGGTACTGCTGGTGATCACCGAAGAACAACCGCCGCAAGCCTACTCGACCTGGATCGACGATGTGCCGTTCCCGTACGCAGTCGGCCTGTTGATCACGCCCGGAAATCAGTGGCAGCTGTCTCTGAACAGCACCACGGATACGTTGTCCAAACCCCATTGGCCCCATGCGCTGAATCTGTTGAGTACCCTGCTCGGCCAGCAGACCACCTGCCAACATGCCTGGAAAAATCGTGTATGGACCTGGCAACGCAACCAGTAACCGATAAAAACCGCGACGCCTATTACTGGCGCCTGCTGGCCACTGCCGCAAGCTTCACCCTATTCGGGTTGGGCGGGCTATGCCTGCGGCTGGTGATTCTCCCGGTGCTCGGCTGCCTGCCGGGCGATGCCCAGGCCCATCGGCAACGAACGCGGCATATTGTCAGCCGGATATTCCGCTCCTTTGTCCGGTTCATGGCCCGCACAGGCGTGCTGACCTACGACATCCAGGGTGCGGAAAAACTCGGGCGTCCGGGGCAGATGATCATCGCCAATCATCCCTCGTTGATCGATGTCGTGTTTCTGATCGGCCTGGTGCCCCACGCCAACTGCGTGGTCAAGAAAAGCCTCTGGGAAAATCCTTTCACTCGCGGCCCGCTACGCCGCACCGGGTACATCAGCAACGACGGCAGCATGGACATGCTCGACGCTGCTGCCGACGCGCTGAAAAGCGACCAGACCCTGATCATCTTTCCCGAAGGCACCCGCACCCAACCCGGCCAGCCACCGGCCTTTCATCGGGGCGCCGCGGCAATCGCGCTGCGCGGTGCGAGAATCGTCACCCCGGTGGTCATCAAGGTCAGCCCCACGACCCTGACCAAGGCCGAGCCTTGGTATCGGATCCCCAAACGTCGCGTGCACTTCAGTTTCCGTGTCGGGGCCGATATAGACCCACAAGCCTTCGCAGCGCTGGGCCCTGCACCTCAGGCCTCGCGCAAGCTCAACGATTATTTTCACCATTACTTTATTAAGGAGCTCGCCGAAGATGAGCGATCTGAAGCTTGAGATAAAACTGTTGATCATTGACGCCCTTGGCCTCGAAGACATCGGCGTGCAAGACATCGGCGACGAGCAGACGCTATTCGGCGAAGGCCTGGGCCTGGACTCGGTCGACGCGCTGGAGCTCGGCCTGGCGATCCAGAAAAAGTACGGCATCAAAATCGACGCCGAAGCCAATGACACCCGTGGTCACTTCACCAACGTGGCGAGCCTTGCGGCGTTCGTCACTGCAAAACAGGCAGCTTGAGACCGGACCATGCAAACTCGTGACGACATCTTCAACACCCTGCGTGATGCCCTGGTCGAACTCTTTGAGCTGGAACCCGAACGCGTGACCCTGGACGCCAACCTGTATCAGGACCTGGAAATCGACAGCATTGATGCCGTCGACCTGATCGATCACATCAAACGCCAGACCGGCAAGAAAATTGCCGCCGAAGAGTTCAAGTCGGTACGTACCGTCAGCGACGTGGTCGAGGCGGTCTACCGTCTGGTTCAACCGGCCGCATGAGCCGACTGATCGGCCTCGGCCTGCTGCTGGCGGGCCTGCTGTACCCCTTTGCGGTGTATTTCGGCATGGAACATTTTGCCCCGTGGCAGTTCGGTCTGTTGCTGGGAGGATTGTGGCTGGCCCGCGCACTGCTGGGCGAACGGCGCCCTGGCAGCGTCTGGATGGCGGTGGTCGCCATCGCTTTTTGCCTGCTGCTGGCGCTGTTCGACAGTCCTGTGTTGTTGCGCTGGTACCCGGTGTTGATGAGCGGTTTCATGCTGGCGCTGTTTGGCCTGAGCCTGAAGTTCGGGCAACCGATGATCGAGCGGCTGGCGCGTTTGCGCGAACCGCATCTGCCGGACAAAGCCATTGTTTATACCCGCCAGGTGACGATCGCCTGGAGTGTGTTTTTCCTCTGTAACGGTTTGCTCGCGGCGGCCCTGACTCTCTGGGCGCCGTTGAGTTGGTGGATGTTGTACACCGGCCTGATCTCCTACGGGTTAATGGGTTTGCTGTTTGCCATTGAATGGCTCATACGACAACGGGTACGAGGCCACCCATGAATTGGATAAAACTTGAGCAACTGTTGCTCAAGGCACTACCTGCGCGCGCCGTCACGGCGGATCCAGCGCTCAATCACGCCGACCTGTGCGAGCAGGCCCTGCGCCTCGCCGCTGGCCTGCAAGCACAAGGTGTGACGCGTATTGCCGTGCACCTGGAAGATGCCGCGCAACTGGCGATTGCCCTGCTCGGCGCCTGGCGTGCCGGGGTCAGCGTACTGCTGCCCGCCGATCTGCAACCCCAGACCCGTCTGCGCTGGTCGACGGCAGTTGATCTGTGGCTGACCGATGTGGCAGACGACGCACAGCTGACTGACTTCCAGCAGGCGCCGCTGGCTGCCGCCGAACTGGATCTCGATCACTGTCACCTGAGCCTGTGCACGTCCGGCTCCAGCGGCGAACCCAAGCGCATCGAGAAAACCTTGCGGCAACTGGCCAATGAAGTTCAGGCGCTGGAGCACTTGTGGGGCGCGGACCTGGGCAACGCCTGCATCATCGGCAGTGTCGGCACCCAGCACATCTATGGATTGCTGTTTCGGGTGCTGTGGCCGCTGTGCGCCGGGCGTCCGTTCGTACGCCGACAATTGGCGTTCCCGGAAGACCTGCAGCGCGCCAGCCGCGAACACCTGGCCTTCGCCTGGGTTGCCAGCCCGGCGCTGCTCAAGCGTATGGGCGACAACCTCGATTGGCCGGCCTTGAGCGCAGTCCGCCGAGTGTTTTCTTCCGGTGGCGCGCTGCCGGCCGAGGCGGCGCAACGCTTGCGCGAACGCCTGCAACAATGGCCGACGGAGATTCTCGGCAGCTCGGAAACCGGCGGCATTGCCTGGCGTCAGGGCCACGATCTCTGGCAACCCTTCGCCGATGTCATGCTGAGCCAGGACCATGACGGGGCCCTGCTCATCGCCTCGCCGTACTTACCGGTCGACCATGTTGAACACACCGCCGACGCCGCGCGAATCGCCGCCGACGGTCGTTTCGAACTGCTCGGACGGCTGGACCGGATCGTCAAGCTGGAAGAAAAACGTATCTCGCTACCCATGCTGGAACAGGCGCTGATGGCCCACGACTGGGTCGCCGAAGCGCGCCTTGGCGTGGTTCAGGAAAACCGTGCGTCGCTGGGTGCCTTGCTGGTGCTGAGCGAACAAGGTCTGCATGCGCTACGCAATCAGGGGCGGCGCACGCTGACCCAGGAACTGCGCCAGCACTTGAGTCAACATTGCGAAACCCTGGCCCTGCCGCGCCGCTGGCGCTTGTTGCGTCAACTGCCGCTGAACGCCCAGGGCAAACTGCCGCAAGCCGACGTTGAAGCCCTGCTGCTGGCGCCCCGTCCAAAGGCGCCGCATGTATTGGAAAAGGTCGAAGCCAACGGCGAGTGGAGCCTGCAACTGGCAGTGCCGCCGGACCTCGCCTACTTCAGCGGCCACTTCCCGCAAACCCCCGTATTACCGGGCGTGGTGCAAGTCGAATGGGCGCTGAACCTGGGTCGGCAATTGATGGAGCTGCCGATAAGGTTTGCCGGCATGGAAGTTCTGAAATTCCAGCAACTGGTACGCCCCGGCGATGAAATCCAGCTGCACCTGCGCTTCGACCCACTGCGCAGCAAATTGTATTTCGCCTACCGCAACGAGACAGCTACCTGCTCCAGTGGACGAATTTTGCTGGAGGCTGTGCATGTTTAAAGCTCTGTATCTGTGGCGAGGGACAACACATGCATAACCCCTGCGCCGTGATCCCGGTCTACAACCATGAAACTGCCATCACCAACGTGGTCGACGCGCTGCTCGCCAACCATCTGCCGTGCATTCTGGTGGATGACGCCAGCAGCCCGGCCTGCGCGGCGGTGCTTGAGCAACTGGCCCGGCGTGACCAGGTTTTCCTGATCAAACTCGCCGCCAATCAGGGCAAGGGCGGCGCGGTCATGAGCGGGTTTCGCGAAGCTTCGCGCCTGGGCTTCAGTCACGCCTTGCAGGTGGACGCCGATGGTCAGCACGACTTGAGTGACGTTCGGACCTTCATCGAGCAGTCACGCGCCCATCCCGACGCACTGATCTGCGGCTACCCGCTGTACGACGCCAGTGTGCCGAAGGGCCGTTTGTATGCCCGCTACCTGACGCACGTGATGGTCTGGATCAACACCCTTTCGTTGCAGATTCGCGACTCCATGTGCGGTTTTCGCCTCTACCCATTGCCGCCGACGCTGGCGCTGATCAATTCGGTGAAGATCGGCAATCGCATGGACTTCGACACTGACATCATTGTGCGCCTGGCCTGGCGTAATTCGCCGATGCGCTGGCTGCACACCAAGGTTCACTACCCCCTGGATGGCGTCTCGCATTTTCGGCTGTTCCGCGACAATGTGCTGATTACGAGCATGCACACCCGCCTGTTCTTCGGCATGCTGTTACGGGCGCCGGTCATTCTTTGGCGACGGTGGCGAACATGAGCATCAATGCAGACAACGAGCACTGGGCCGATCACAAGGAACGCGGCAGTTTCTGGCTGATGAAATTCACCGCACTCTGCGCAAAAGTGCTCGGGCGTCGGCTGTTGAGCCCGCTGCTGTATGGCATCGTCTTGTACTTTTTCATATTCGGTCGCGGCGCCCGCCACAGTGCCTGGCAATACCAGCAGCGCCTCGCCGACTGGAGCGGCCGCAGCGAATTGCGCCCGACCCATTGGCGGGTATTTGGCCAGTTCATGGCCTTCGCCGATTCCATGCTCGACAAACTCGACGTGTGGAACGGCAAGTTGAGCATCGAACAGATCGAAATCATCGACCCGGCGCTGTTGCGCAATCAATTGCGCGGCACACGCGGGCAGATGCTGGTGGGCGCTCACCTGGGCAACCTCGAAGTCTGTCGAGCTCTCGCCGAACTCGGTGAAAGGGTCACCATGAACGTGCTGGTGCACACCAAGCACGCCGAGCGTTTCAATCGCCTGCTGGGCGAAGCGGGCGCGACCAATCTGCGGCTGATCCAGGTCAGCGAACTGGACCCGGTAATCATGCTGCAACTGAGCCAGCGCCTGGAACGCGGCGAATGGCTGGCGATTGCCGGCGACCGCGTGCCGCTGCACGGCGGGCGCAGCGTGACGGTGGACTTCCTCGGTCATCCGGCCGCGTTCCCCCAAGGTCCGTGGCTGCTGGCCGGCCTGTTGAAGTGCCCGGTCAATTTTCTGCTGTGCCTGAAGAAACCAACCGGTGACTATCGACTGATCATCGAGCCCTTCACCGATGCGGTGGTGTGGAAGCGCAGCGACCGCGAGCAAGTGATCCACCAATGGGCCACGCGCTACGCCGAACGCCTTGGCCAGTGCTGCCTTGAGGCGCCCCAACAATGGTTCAACTTTTACCCATTCTGGAAAACCGATGACGACGCATCTGCTTGAGCCGGTAACCTTCGGCGAACTCCCTTTGCGCATCGAAGACGTGCTGGCCCTGGCCAACCGTCAGGCGCCCGTGCAACTGCAAAACGACAGCGAATACCGTGAACGCATCGCCAAGGGCGCGCGGTTTCTCGATTCGTTGCTGGACAAGGAAGGCGTGATCTACGGCGTGACCACCGGTTACGGCGATTCCTGCGTGGTCGCGGTGCCGCTGCAGCATGTCGAAGCGCTGCCGCGTCATCTGTACACCTTCCACGGTTGCGGCCTGGGCAAACTGCTCGACGCTCAAGCGACCCGCGCGGTGCTTGCGGCGCGTTTGCAGTCGCTGTGCCACGGCGTGTCCGGGGTTCGCGTGGAACTGCTGGAGCGCCTGCACGCCTTCCTCGAACACGACATTCTGCCGCTGATCCCGGAAGAGGGTTCGGTGGGCGCCAGCGGTGACCTGACGCCGCTGTCCTACGTGGCCGCGACTTTGTCCGGCGAGCGCGAAGTGCTGTTCAAGGGCGAACGCCGACAGGCCGCCGACGTGCACCGCGAACTCGGCTGGGAGCCACTGGTGCTGCGTCCCAAGGAAGCCCTGGCGCTGATGAATGGCACGGCGGTAATGACCGGTCTCGCCTGCCTGGCCTTCGCCCGTGCCGACTACCTGCTGCAACTGGCGACGCGCATCACCGCACTGAACGTGGTCGCCCTGCAAGGCAACCCTGAGCACTTCGACGAGCGCCTGTTCGCCACCAAGCCGCACCCGGGCCAAATGCAGGTGGCCGCGTGGTTGCGCAAGGATCTGGCGATCGACGCGCCGACCGCACCGCTGCATCGCCTGCAAGACCGCTATTCGCTGCGCTGCGCACCGCATGTGCTCGGCGTGTTGGCCGACAGCCTGAACTGGCTGCGGTCGTTCATCGAGATCGAACTCAACAGCGCCAACGACAACCCGATCATCGACGCTGAAGCCGAGCGCGTGCTGCACGGCGGGCATTTCTACGGCGGGCACATCGCCTTCGCCATGGACAGCCTGAAAAACCTCGTGGCCAACGTAGCGGATCTGCTCGACCGTCAGCTCGCGCTGCTGGTGGACGAACGCTACAACCACGGTTTGCCGAGCAACCTGTCGGGCGCCAGCGCCGAGCGCGCGATGCTCAACCACGGCTTTAAAGCGGTGCAGATCGGCACCAGCGCCTGGACCGCCGAAGCGCTGAAAAACACCATGCCGGCCAGCGTGTTCTCACGCTCCACCGAATGCCACAACCAGGACAAAGTCAGCATGGGCACCATCGCCGCCCGCGATGCGATCCGCGTGCTGGAGCTGACCGAACAGGTTGCCGCTGCGACGCTGTTGGCGGCCAATCAAGGGGTCTGGTTGCGCAGCCAGGCAGAAGACGCCCGGCCATTGCCGCCGGCGCTGGCGGCGATGCACGCAGAGCTCGCCAAGGATTTCCCGCCGGTCATTGAAGACCGCGCCCTGGAAGGTGAGCTGCGTCTGTGTCTGCAACGCATCGCCGAACAACACTGGAGGCTGCATGCGTAGCAAGGGAGTGCTTCACGCCGATACGCAAATCCTCGTGCCGTTCTTTGACGTCGACTCCATGAACGTGGTCTGGCACGGCCATTACGTGAAGTACCTGGAAGTCGCCCGCTGCGCCTTGCTCGACATGCTCGGCCACAACTACAACGCCATGCTGGAGTCCGGTTACGCGTGGCCGGTGATCGACCTGCAACTGCGTTATGTGCGCGGCGCGGTGTTCGGCCAGACGCTCAACGTCCGCGCCAGCCTGGTGGAATGGGAAAACCGCCTGAAGATCAGCTACCTGATCAGCGACCTCGCGACTGGCGAACGCCTGACCCGCGCCAGCTCGGTGCAGGTCGCCGTGCACGTCGCCAGCCGCGAGATGCAACTGGCGTCGCCGAAGGTGTTTACCGATGCGGTCGAGAGGATGTTGCCATGACCTTTAGCACCAATCGACTTGATAACTGCCCTGTGGCGAGGGAGCTTGCTCCCGCTCGGGCGCGCAGCACCCGTAAATCTGACGACTCGAGCCCCCCGACGAAATGCCGTCGCCTGGGCTGGGGAGCGCTGCGCACTCCAGCGGGAGCAAGCTCCCTCGCCACACGCAGCGGCTACAAGGTTGTGGTGATACTGATAGCGCTGCTCGGTTTTTCATCGCTGGCTAACGCCTTCGACCTGCAACAACTGAGCGACCAACTGGCCAAACCCAGCGTGATCCACGGCAGTTTCATTCAGGAAAAACACCTGCGTGCCCTGCCGCAACCGCTGACCAGCAAGGGCTCGTTCGTGCTGGCCAGGGATCACGGTTTGCTGTGGTTGCTCAAGACTCCACTGCAACAGGATTACCGGATCAGCACCAAGGGCATCGCACGGCGTGACAGCAGCGGCTGGCAAATGCTGCCGGGCAAAAGTGCCGGCGCCGAGCAGAACCGCATCTTCCTTGCGGTACTGCAAGGCGACAGCAGCGGGCTGCAGCGGGATTTCGAGTTGTCGCTGAGCGGCGAAGCACAGCACTGGAAGCTCACGCTGACCCCACGCTCGATGTTGCTCAAACAAGTGTTCAATCAGATCAACATCGACGGCGGCGAACTGGTGCAGCGCATCGAGCTGCTGGAAACCCAGGGTGACAGCACCGTTTTGCGCATGCAGGACACCACCAGCGCCAACCCATTGAGCGATGCGGAGCAACATGACTTTGCCGAGTGAACGGATGCTTCCACGGCTATTTCTGACCCTGCTGCTGGCGGTGCTCGCACTCGCCGGTTGGCAATGGCACGACGGCGCACCGCTGTCGGCCAACCTGATGGATCTGGTACCGGGCACCGCGCCGGATGCGCTGGAGCTCAAGGCCGAACAGCGCATGCAGGAACCGCTGAACCGCGAAATGCTGGTGCTGGTCGGTCACACTGATCGCGAACAAGCCATCGCCATGACGCAGAAGCTCGGCGAGCAGTGGCTGGCCAGTGGACTGTTCGAGAAAGTCCAATGGAACCTGCAAGCCGACTTGCCTGCGTTGCGCACACAGCTGTTGCAAGGTCGGTTGGCGATGCTCTCGGCAGCCGATCGGCAACAACTGATCGAACAACCGCAAGCCTTCATCCAGCAGCGCGTGCAAGCGCTGTTCGACCCCTTTACCGGTTTCAGCCTGGTGCCGAGCCAGGATGACTGGCTGGGCCTGACCGGACGCATTCAAAACAGCCAGCCGCAGCACGGTTCAGTGCAACTGGACATCGGCAGCGGCACATTGATCGCCGACGCCGACGGCAAAAGCTGGGTCATGCTGCGAGCCCGTACCAGCGGCAACGCGTTCGACATGCGCCTGCCACTAAAGGTCGCCGAGCTGCTCAAGCACAGCCGCGAAGAAGCCACGCAGGCCGACGTGCAACTACTCGCCGCCAGTGGCCTGCTGTACGCCGCCAACGGTCAACAGCAAGCGACCCGCGAAATTACCTGGGTCGGCGGTGGTGCAACCGTCGGCATCCTGTTGCTGCTGTTGCTGGCGTTTCGCAGATTCCGCGTGTTGCTGGCCTTCATCCCTGTGTTGGTCGGCATGCTGTTTGGTGCGGTGGCCTGCGTCGCACTGTTTGGCCATATGCACGTGATGACCCTGGTGCTCGGATCGAGCCTGATCGGCGTCGCGGTCGACTACCCGCTGCATTACCTGTCCAAGAGCTGGAGCCTGAAACCCTGGCACAGCTGGCCTGCACTGCGTGTGACCTTGCCGGGGCTGACCCTGAGCCTGGCCACCAGTTGCATCGGTTATCTGGCACTGGCCTGGACACCGTTCCCGGCGCTGACCCAGATTGCCGTGTTCTCCGCCGCCGGTCTGCTCGGCGCCTACCTGTCGGCGGTGTGCCTGTTGCCGGCGCTGCTCAAGGGTGCGGACCTGCGACCCGCGCAGTGGCCGTTGCGGGTGGCCGAGTTTTTGGTGAACGTGCGTGCAGCACTGCTCAAACGCGTGCGCAGTTCGGTCCTGCTGGTGTTGGTCCTGGCCTTTTGTGCGGGAGGCCTGTGGCACCTGACCACGAAAAACGACATCCGTCAGTGGGTCAGTGCGCCGCCGCAATTGATGAACGAAGCACAGACCATTGCGCGGATCACCGGCTATCAACCCACCAGCCAGTTCTTCCTGGTGCGCGCGGCCAATCAGCAGCAACTGCTCGAGCGCCAGAAAGCCCTCAGCGAACGACTGGATCAGTTGGTCAATCTGGACAAGCTCAAAGGCTACCTGGCGCTGAGTCAGCTGGTCAGCCTGCCTTCCGAGCAGCAACAGGTTCGCGACGCGCTGAACAAACTCCCGGCATTCTGGCAACCGTTGCTCGACCTCGGCATCCCGGCCACCGCACTGCAAGCCGAACTGACGCAGTTGCAGGCCTTGCCGGTCGAAGACATCGACGCAGCGCTGGTCGGGCCCTTGGCCGAGCCATGGCGCCCGCTATGGATCGGCGCCTCGGATGACGGCGTGGCGGCGATGGTCAGCCTGCAAGGCTTGAACGATACCGCGCTGCTGCGGGTGCAAGCGCTGGACTTGCCGGGTGTGCAGTTGGTGGATCGCCTGGATGACCTGAACAAGGTCTTCGCCGCCACCCAGATCAGCGCGGCTGAACTGAAACTGATGTCCTGCGCATTGATCGTGTTGCTGCTGATTCTGCCCTTCGGTTTTGGCGGCGCCCTGCGGCTCGTCGCACTGCCATTACTGGCGGCCTTGTGCAGCCTGGCCAGCCTCGGCTGGCTGGGGCAACCGCTGACGCTGTTCAGCGTGTTCGGGCTGCTGCTGGTGACAGCCATCAGTGTCGATTACGCAATCCTCATGCGTGAGCAGATCGGCGGTGCCGCCGTGAGCCTGTTGGGCACGCTGCTGGCGGCGGCGACCACGTGGCTGTCGTTTGGTCTGCTGGCAATTTCCAGCAC
This sequence comes from Pseudomonas sp. CVAP#3, assembly GCF_018986375.1. Taxonomy (NCBI): domain Bacteria; kingdom Pseudomonadati; phylum Pseudomonadota; class Gammaproteobacteria; order Pseudomonadales; family Pseudomonadaceae; genus Pseudomonas; species Pseudomonas sp. CVAP#3. The sequence goes on along the minus strand of NZ_JAHMSC010000006.1, from coordinate 310,305 downwards.
CCCGGCGGTGAGCAACTTCGGTCTTTCGGTGAGCCTCGGGCTGGCCTTCAGCTTCATCCTCGCGCCGTGGGCCAAACCTTCGGCGCATGCCGCGCCCGTCGTAGAGCCGGCAGCATGATGACCGTGCTGTTCTGGCTGCTGGCCTTGGCGCTGTTCGCCGTAGCGACGCGCGTTGGGCATCATTTTGGCTTGATCCCGATTGTCAGCCAGTTGCTGCTGGCGACCTTCGGCCTGCCGCTGTTGATGTATTTCTGGATTGAACCGTACTGGCAGTTGAGCGGCGCCGAACTGGTCTCGCCAGGCTGGCTGAAAAACCTCTACAGCCTGAGTTTCGCGCTGTTGCTGGGGCATATCCTCAGCGACGTGATCGACCTGAAGCTGGATCGCCAGAGCCTGAAAATCGCCTTGCCGAGTTTCGGCATTCCATTCGCCTGTGGTCTGGCGACGGCCATTTGGTTGCTGCCAGATCAACCGTGGTTGAGCTCGCTGGCGGTCGGCCTGTTGTTTGCGATCACGGCGATTCCGGTGTTGTATCTGTACCTGCGGCACATCAACTATCCACCGGCCGCGACCCGCCGACTGGTGCAAACCGCAATCCTCATCGACCTGACTTGCTGGAGTCTGTTCGCTTTCGCCCAAGGCAGCCTGCACCTGAGCAGCCTGTTGCTGCCGCTGGCTGGCGCCTGCCTGCCGTTGCTGCTACGTGTGCTCGGGTTGCGTCAGCCGCTGCTGCACAGCCTGGGCTTCTTCGCACTGCTGGTGGTGGCCGAACACTTCAAACTCAATGCGCTGATTTTCGGCATCGGTTATCTGTTGTGCATGGCTGCACTCAAACTACCGCTGGTGCTACCGTTATCGGCAGCCTGGATGAGTCGCTTGCAGAACGGCATCGCAATCCCGCTGATCCTGACCTTCGGCATTGTGCAGATCAACGTGCACAGCGCCATGGACAGCCTCAGCTGGATGCAACTCGGTGCGCTGCTGGTGTTTCCCATCGCCAGCAAACTGCTGGGTAACTGGCTCGGCCTCGGTTGGGCCGGAACGTCATTTGTCGGCGCCAACCGCTGGCGCGAAAGCCTGCTGTTGAACATTCGCGGCTTGAGCGAGATCGTCTTTCTCAATCTGCTGCTGCAACAACAGCTGATCAGCCCCGCGTTGTATTTCGCGCTGATGCTGATGGGTTTGATCGCAACACTGCTGCCGGCACTCGCCGGTGTGCACCGCCTCCCCTCACAGCTCGCCGCCCCGGCAAGGAGCACCAGTGCCAACAGTTGATACGGAACGACGCCAGGTCATCGTTATCGGTGCCGGCCCATCGGGCGCCATCGCCGCCGCGCTGCTCAAGCGTAACGGCCATGACGTGCTGATCATTGAACGTCAGCACTTCCCACGGTTTTCGATCGGCGAAAGCCTGCTCTCGCACTGCCTGGATTTCGTCGAAGAAGCCGGCATGCTCGAAGCGGTACAAGCCGCCGGCTTCCAGCTGAAAAACGGCGCGGCGTTCGCCTGGGGCGAGCGCTACAGCACGTTCGATTTCGGCGACACCTTCAGCAACGGCAAGCCGACCACCTTTCAGGTCCAGCGCGCTGATTTCGACAAACTGCTGGCCGATCAGGCAGCGCTGCAAGGGGTGGAAATCCGCTACGGCGAAACGATCATCAGTGCCAATTTCGAGCGGGCGAAACCCCAACTCAGCGCTCGCCGTGAAGACGGCAGCGAATACCGCCTGGAAGCCGACTTCGTGCTCGATGCCAGCGGCTATGGCCGCGTCTTGCCGCGCCTGCTCGACCTTGAAGCACCGTCGAACTTCCCGCTGCGCCAGGCGGTGTTCACCCACGTCGAAGACCACATCGACGGCCCGCACTTCGACCGTGAAAAGATCCTCATCACCACCCACCCGACCCAGCGCGACATCTGGTTCTGGACCATCCCGTTCAGCCAGGGTCGCTGCTCGGTGGGCGTGGTTGCCGCAGCCGAACACTTCGAAGGCCGCGGCGACGATCTCGACGAATGCCTGCGTGGCTTCATCGCCGAAACCCCGAGCTTGGCCAAGGTGCTGAAAAACGCCCATTGGGACACGCCCGCGCGGACCATCGGCGGCTACTCGGCCAACGTCAAAACCTTGCACGGTCCGGGCTTCGCCTTGCTCGGCAATGCCGCAGAATTCCTCGACCCGGTGTTTTCCTCCGGCGTGACCATCGCCATGCGTTCGGCGAGCATGGCCGCCGGCGTCCTACATCGCCAACTGCAAGGCGAAAGCGTGGACTGGCAACGCGAGTTTGCCGAACCTCTCAAGCGCGGTGTCGACACCTTCCGCTGCTACGTCGAAGGCTGGTATGCCGGGACCTTCCAGGATGTGATCTACCACCCTGGCAGCGCTCCGGAGATCCGCCGCATGATCAGCGCGATCCTCGCCGGCTACGCCTGGGACGAACGCAATCCGTTCGTCAGCGAACCCAAGCGCCGGTTGCGCATGCTCTCGGAGATTTGTGCGAGTGATGCAACGTGAGTGACACCGAACAACAATATCTCAGCGACAGTTACGTCGAAGAAACCCGCTTCGGGTTCTGGTTCCTGCGCAGCTTCACCTGGCAGCACCACGTGCTGCGGGTAGCCATCAACGACCTGCGCAGCTTGTTCAGCGAAGCACTGCCCAGCCATCCGGTGCTGCTGGATGCCGGTTGCGGTCAGGGCAAGTCGTTTCAGTACTTGCATCAGGTGTTTGCCCCGCAACGGCTGATCGGCCTCGACGCCGACCCACACAGCCTTATGCTCAGCGGCGAAGAGGCGCAGCGCCAGAACATCGATGTCGAACTGATCGGCAGCGATTGCGCGACCCTCAAGCTGCCGGACGCCAGCGTCGATTTGCTGTTCTGCCACCAGACCTTCCACCACCTGGTGGAACAGGAGCAAGCCCTCGCCGAGTTCTATCGGGTGCTCAAGCCGGGCGGCTATCTGATGTTTGCCGAGTCCACCGAAGCCTACATCGACACCTGGGTGATTCGCTGGTTGTTCCGCCACCCGATGCACGTGCAAAAGAGCGCCGACGGGTATTTGCAGATGATTCGTCAGCAGGGTTTTGAATTCGGCCCGCAAAACGTGTCCTACCCTTATCTGTGGTGGAGTCGTGCGAAGGATTTCGGTTTGCTCGAACGCTTTGGACTGCGCCGCCCAAAACCGCTTGGCCAACGGGAAGAAACCCTGGTCAACGTGGTTGCCCGTAAACCGCTCGAAGGTAAGTGCTGATGATTCGCCTCCTGCTCGTGTGCTGTGCCTTGCTGCTGAGCGCTTGCGCCAGCCAGCCGCCGCTGCCCGAGCGCAACCCGACACTGACCTTGCCGCTGCAATTGCATGTCGAGCGGCAACGGGCCGATCAACGTCAGGACTGGTTGCTGGTGATCCAGCGCGAAGGTGCCGGTATTCGCTGGTCGCTGATGGACCCACTGGGCATTCCGGTGGCTCGCCAGCGCCTGATCGACAACCAGTGGCAGGCCGACGGCTTGTTACCGCCCAACCCGGAAGCGCGTCAGTTGTTTGCAGCGCTGTTATTCGCCCTGACACCGGAGGCCGAGTTGCTCAATAATTACCCTGCTGCCCGGCGTCATGCCGATTTACGCTCACTGACACCGCATTGGCAGGTGCTGTATCGAACCCCGTCGGACTTCGTGCTGACGCTGCCCGAACAGCTGAACTATCACGTCACCCCGCTGACCGCCGAGACTGCGCCATGACGGCCTACCTGAACGCCCTCGGGCTGATCTGCAGCCTGGGCCGCAACAAACACGAAGTGGCCCGTAACCTGTTTGCCGGCGACTGCTCGGGAATGCGCGTCGAGGCCGGCTGGGTGCCTGAGCGTTCGCTGCCGGTGGCGGCGGCACACGGTGAGTTGCCCGCGATCCCGGCTGCACTGAAGCAGCACAACACCCGCAACAATCAGTTGCTGCTGGACGCCGCGCTGCAAATCCGCGAAGACATCGAACAGGCCATTCAGACCTATGGCCGTGGACGCATCGGCATCGTCCTGGGCACTAGCACCTCGGGCATCGACGAAGCCAGTCGCGGGATTGCCCAGTACATCCGCGACGGTCAGTTCCCGCCAGAATACGACTACCAACAACAGGAACTTGGCGCCCCGGCGAACTTCCTCGCCGACTGGCTGCAACTGAGCGGCCCGGCCTATGTGATTTCTACGGCCTGCACCTCCAGTGCCCGCGCATTGATGAGTGCTCAGCGACTGCTCGACATGGGCATGTGTGATGCGGTGCTGTGTGGCGGCGTCGACAGTCTGTGCAAACTGACCCTCAACGGTTTTTCGGCGCTGGATGCGGTGTCCGAGCAGCGCTGCAATCCGTTCTCGGTCAATCGCAACGGCATCAACATAGGTGAAGCGGCGGTACTTTTCCTGATGAGCAAACACCTCGGCAGCAGCCAACCGATTGCCCTGCTGGGCAGCGGCGCCAGCTCCGACGCGCACCATATTTCCGCCCCGGAACCCAGCGGGCGTGGTGCCCTGCAAGCGATGAACAAGGCCCTGCGCAGCGCCGGTTTAGCGCCTGAGCGGATCAGCTACCTGAACCTGCACGGCACCGCCACCCAACACAACGACGCCATGGAAAGCCTGGCGGTCAACAGCCTGTTCCCGGCGGGCGTGCCCTGCTCGTCAACCAAACCCATGACCGGCCACACCCTCGGCGCGGCCGGAGCGCTGGAAGCGGCATTCTGCTGGTTGAGCCTGAGCCGCGAAAACACCCGACACGCGCTGCCACCGCAGGTCTGGGACGGCCAGCCCGACCCGCAACTGCCAGCGCTGAGTTTTGTGACCGCCGCTGATCGCCTGGAACCAAGCACTGCACGTTGCCTGATGAGTAACTCCTTTGCCTTTGGTGGCAACAACGTCAGCCTGATTATCGGAGACGCCCAATGATTGATTGGCCTCTCGCCGAACTGCTGCCCCACGCGGGTGACATGATCCTTATCGATCACGTGCTGTCGTTCGACGAAGAACAGATTTACACCCGCCTCACCGTCAAGCCCGGTGGCCTGTTCAACCAGCCCGACGGCAGTTTGCCAGCCTGGGCCGGCATCGAGCTGATGGCGCAAAGCGTGGCAGCGTACGCCGGCTGTCGCGCACGCGAGCGAGGCAATCCGGTTGAGCTTGGTTTCCTGCTCGGTACGCGTAAATTTGAATGTAATGTGGAACACTTTCCAGTCGGCTGCGAGCTGACGATCCACGCCCTGCGTTCGCTCGAAGACGACAACGGCATGGGCGTTTTCGAATGCCACCTGACGGCGCCCGGCATTCATGCCATGGCCCGTCTGAATGTGTTCTGCCCACCTCAGGCGGCTCACTATCTACATGAATCCCACTCTTCTTCTAGCACTACTGGAGTCCAGTCTTGACTGAATCCGTACTGGTCACCGGTTCCAGCCGTGGCATCGGCCGCGCCATCGCACTACGCCTGGCCCAGGCCGGCTTTGATCTGGTGTTGCATTGCCGTAGCGGTCGCAGCGACGCCGAAGCCGTTCAGGCCGAAATCGAAGCATTGGGCCGCCGTGCACGCATCCTGCAATTCGACGTGTCGGATCGTGCCAGCTGCAAGGCACACCTCGAAGCCGACGTGGAAACCCACGGCGCCTATTACGGCGTGGTGCTCAACGCCGGCCTGACCCGCGACGGTGCCTTCCCGGCCCTGAGCGAGGACGACTGGGACGTGGTGATGCGCACCAACCTCGACGGTTTTTACAACGTGTTGCACCCGGTGATGATGCCGATGATTCGTCGTCGCGCCGCCGGGCGGATCGTGTGCATCACCTCGGTTTCCGGGTTGATCGGCAACCGTGGGCAGGTCAATTACAGCGCCTCCAAGGCCGGGTTGATCGGCGCCGCCAAGGCCCTGGCGATCGAGTTGGGTAAACGCAAGATCACCGTCAACTGCGTCGCGCCGGGGCTGATCGACACCGCGATGCTCGACGAAAATGTCCCTGTGGAAGAACTGCTGAAAATGATTCCCGCACAACGCATGGGCACCCCTGAAGAGGTGGCCGGCGCAGTGAATTTCCTGATGTCCGCCGAAGCGGGCTATATCACCCGGCAGGTGCTGGCCGTCAACGGAGGCCTGTGCTGATGAAACGCGTCGTCGTCACCGGCATGGCCGGCATCACCTCGTTGGGCAGCGACTGGGAGACCATTCGCGCTAACTTCAAGGCCAATCGCAGTGGCATCCGCCGCATGGACGAGTGGGATCGTTTCATCGAACTGAACACGCGCCTGGCCGGTCCCATCGATGACTTCACCGTCCCGAGCCACTGGACCCGTAAGCAGTTGCGCAGCATGGGCCGGGTTTCCCGGCTGGCGGTCGGCGCGGCAGAACAGGCGCTGGCCGATGCCGGCCTGCTCGGTGACGAGTCGATCAAGGACGGCCGCATGGGCGTGTCCTGCGGCTCATCCACCGGCAGCACCGAGGAGATAAAAGCCTTCGGCAAGATGCTGCTCAATTCGGTGGCTGAAGGGCTGAACGCCAACTCCTACGTGCGGATGATGCCGCACACCACGGCGGCCAATATCAGCATTTTCTTTGGCCTCACCGGGCGCTTGATCCCGACCTCCAGCGCCTGCACCAGTGGCAGCCAGGGCATCGGTTATGCCTACGAGGCGATCAAGTTCGGCCGCCTGCCTCTGATGCTCGCCGGCGGCGCCGAAGAGCTGTGCCCGACCGAAGCCATGGTGTTCGACGCGCTCTACGCCACCAGCCTGAAAAACGACGCTCCGAAAACCAGCCCACGGCCTTACGACAGTGCGCGCGATGGCCTGGTGATCGGTGAAGGCGGCGGCATGCTGGTGCTCGAAGAACTCGAACACGCGCTGGCCCGTGGTGCGCATATCCACGCCGAAATAGTTGGTTTTGGCAGCAACGCCGACGGCCAGCACGCCACCCGCCCAGAGCAAACCACCATGCGTCGAGCCATGGAGCTGGCACTCGAAGACGCAGGCCTGGAGCCCTCGGCCATCGGCTACGTGAACGGCCACGGCACCGCCACCGAGCAGGGCGACATCGCAGAAACCCTGGCCACCAACAGCCTGTTCGGCAGCCACATGCCAATCAGCTCGCAGAAGAGCTTTCTCGGCCACACCCTGGGCGCCTGCGGTGCACTGGAGTCCTGGTTCAGCATCGAAATGATGAACAGCGACGAGTACGTGCACACCTTCAACCTCGACGACATCGATCCACGCTGCGGCGAACTGGACTACCTGCGCGGCGAGTTCCGCCAGATGAGCTGCCAGTATGTGATGAACAACAACTTTGCTTTTGGCGGGGTTAATACGTCGCTGATCTTTCGGCGCTGGTCGTAAGCGTCACATCAAAATCAAAAGATCGCAGCCTGCGGCAGCTCCTACACCGATTTTTGTAGGAGCTGCCGCAGGCTGCGATCTTTTCATGTCTCCCCCGAAAAGAAATGACACAAACGGAAAACGGAGCACTGCATTTCGGAATCGTCCCACAGCCACAGCTTGAACTTCTCGGTAGGGTCAAGGCTGCCCCAGCCTAAGGCCGGGCTTGCCCAAGGACGAACAAGTAGCGCTAATGAAAAAGCTCGGTTTCCCGGAAACCCCGGACTTTCTGCCCGCCCCAAGACGACTCCCCACCCGGGAAGAGACCCAGGCCTTCCAGGAGGCCGGTGCAGCGGTATTCGCCAAAAACGAAAAAAACCAGCTGGACGCCAACACCCGCTGGGAGGCGCATCAAAGAAAACAGCAGAATGCGCCCGAAACACGGCCTGATTCACACCTCAAGGGCTGGGTGTTCGCCAAGAGCTGCAACCTCCCGGATGGCGTCATCAATCACAACAACCCTTCCGGGTTTGTCCCCCTCGAGAAACTGGCTAGCTACGGCGTGTGGGCGGTGCTTGGCACCGGCGCAGCGGTTGGCACCGTTGCGCTACTGATGCCGAACACCAGCCTTTCGCCCGACAGCGCATTCTACAAAAACGAACAGTACGCAACGCTGGATACCGGGCGAACCCGTGTCCGCATCAACGTGAAGACATTGCCGGACGGTTCCGTCAGCGCTTACGGCTTCTACACAGGCGGAAAGAAAGACTGGGAGTTTGTCCCGGTCATCGAAGCCACTCAGGACGGCGAAAAGTTTGTTGCCGACATCGGCAACGGGATCGGCCTGGCCTGGACCCCAGCGGCGAATCCCGATGATGTACCCGCCATTCCCGCACTGGAAGGCGCCCCGCAATTGCCGACGGTGTGGGTGTATCCACCCAACGAGCAAGCCTACAAAGTATTGGTGAATCCGCAGCATCCGCCTGAGTACCAGGATGCGATTATCTGGTTTCCTGCTGATGCGGGGCTTGCGCCGATCTACATCGTGCTCAACGCCAGGTAAACAAAAACTCCGCGTTCGGCGGTGTCAGCATGTCATCACCCTGTGCCGACTACGTCACCTCAACCTTACGCGTCAGCAACTCGACAAACGCCTTGGCCATCGGCGACTTCTGATCCTTGCGCTGCACCAGCCACACGGCTGACATCGCCAGCGGATCGAGCAAGGGCCGATAGACCACGCCGTCGATGCGCATCCGCTGATACGACGCCGGCAACACCGACACCCCGAGCCCTGCCGCCACCAGGCCGATGATGGTCATGGCCTCACCGGCTTCCTGGGTGAAGTGCGGGCTGAAACCCGCGTCACGCGCCAGGTTCAGCAGTTGCGCGTACAGACCACTGCCGTAGCTGCGCGGGAAGAACACGAAAGGCTCGTGGGCCAGTGCAGACAGAAACAGCCCTTCCTCGCTGCCGACCACCAGCGGATCCTTGGAGCTGAGAACCGCCACCAACGGCTCTCGCGTCAACTCGACCACCTCCAGTGAATCCGGCAGCGGCAATGGCCGCATGATCCCGACCTGAATCGACTCATCCACCAACGCCTCGGCGACCTGGGTGCTGCTCATTTCCCGCAGGTTCAAATGCACGGCCGGGAAGCGCTGGCGAAACGAGAAAATCGCCTGCGGGATCGTCGAGTTGAACGGCGCCGATGAGGTGAAGCCGATCTTCAGTTCCCCCAGCTCGCCGAGTTGGGCTCGACGGGCGACGTCGGCAGCCTTGTCGACCTGGGCCAGCACCAGCCGAGCCTCTTCGAGGAACAATCGACCGGCTTCACTGAGCTCGACCCGACGATTGGTACGCTCGAATAAACGTGCGCCGACTTCCTGTTCCAGCACCTGAATCTGCTGGCTCAACGGCGGCTGAGAGATGCCCAGCACCTGTGCGGCGCGGCCAAAATGCAGTTCTTCGGCGACGGCGATGAAGTAGCGCAAATGGCGCAATTCCATGAAAACTCCATTAGGTCGTTAAAGCTATCAAACAGGTCGAACAATATATTGGATAGAAACATTAGCCAGCTATATGATTTTTCCATTGCCTGACTGGCCGTGCTCTCCCGAGGTCCCCCGTGAAAACTGCTGTCGCCCCGCTCGCCCATGAATTGCCGCCTACCGCGCTGGACGATGTGGTCGCTCAACTGAATGATGTGTACATCGAAAAAGGCACGCCGATGTTCATGCGCACGGTGCTGGCGCTGTTCTCCGGCGGCTTCGCAACCTTCGCCCTGCTCTACTGCGTGCAGCCGATGATGCCGCTGTTTTCCCGTGAGTTTTCGATCAACGCGGCGCAGAGCAGCCTGATCCTGTCGGTGGCCACCGGGATGCTCGCCATCGGCTTGCTGATCACCGGCCCGATCTCCGACCGCATCGGTCGTAAACCGGTGATGGTTGCGGCGCTGTTCGCGGCAGCGTTGTGCACCATAGCCAGTGCGATGATGCCAAGCTGGCAGGGCGTGCTGGTGATGCGTGCGCTGGTCGGGCTGTCTCTCAGCGGGCTGGCGGCGGTGGCCATGACGTACTTGAGCGAAGAGATTCATCCACAGCACATCGGCCTGGCGATGGGACTGTACATCGGTGGCAACGCGATTGGCGGGATGTGCGGCCGGTTGATCGTCGGCGTACTGATCGACTTCGTTAACTGGCACACCGCGATGCTGGTGATCGGTGGCCTGGCGCTGATTGCGGCGGCGGTGTTCTGGAAAATCCTCCCCGAGTCGCGCAACTTCCGCTCCCGCTCGATGCATCCGCGCAGCTTGCTCGACGGCTTCACCATGCACTTTCGCGACGCCGGGCTGCCGTGGTTGTTCCTTGAAGCGTTCGTGCTGATGGGCGCGTTCGTCACGCTGTTCAACTACATCGGATATCGCCTGCTGGCCGAGCCGTATCACATGGATCAGGCTTTCGTTGGCTTGCTCTCGGTGGTCTACCTGTCGGGCATCTACAGCTCGGCGAAAATCGGCGCATTGGCCGACAAGCTTGGCCGGCGCAAAGTCCTGTGGGCAACCATCGTGCTGATGCTCGCAGGCCTTGCGCTGAGCCTGTTCACGCCATTGCCGCTGGTGATCATCGGCATGTTGATCTTCACCTTCGGCTTCTTCGCCGCGCACTCGGTAGCCAGCAGCTGGATCGGTCGTCGCGCGACCAAAGCCAAGGGCCAGGCCTCGTCGCTGTACCTGTTCAGCTACTACGCCGGGTCGAGTATCGCCGGCACAGTGGGCGGGGTTTTCTGGCACTTGGGCGGCTGGAACGGCATCGGCCTGTTCATCGGCGGGTTGCTGGTGATTGCGCTGCTGGTGGCGTTGAAACTGGCCCGCTTGCCATTGCTGCCAAACAACCAACCGGCTTGAAGCTTCGGGACTCAGCGTCGAAAGGACATGAGTTTCAGTACTCGACGCCCTGAAGCTTCGTGCTTGATAACAGCCGCCACATGCAACGCAACCAGAAGTGCGAGCAGCACGCACGCGACGATATGTATTTTAAAAAACAGCACCATCAAATAAGCATTCGTCAGCGGCTGTGGAATCAACAAGACATCAAACACATTGATTGCCCGATCCATCATCAAAAAGCCCGTCACCATGACAACACCTGTCACCAGATAAATCAGTCGATGCATAAACAATACAAACAACTCGACGGGTGAAAGTGGCTGACTGTTTTCATGACGGCTGTGGCGCCAATGAAGAAATACCCGCAGAGCGAAAAACGGTAAAAACACTGTCGTCAGCGATACATTGACAAACGCCACCCACTCCTTGATCGCCAATGAAACATCAAACAGAGAAACATAAAAACCGCTACCCAGCGCCCATATGATGATGACTGCAGATAACCAATGCAGAAACTTCTGCCAACCCGAATACGATGAATTCCTCATTCCAATTAAACTACCCAATGAGCATTAGGGGCCAAGATGCGGAAACCCCGATCATTTGTTGATGGCTTGGCATTCTCTTCGATCACACTATTAACTCCTGTTCATCCATGAATAAAAAATCGATCTCGGCACTGAACAATTCAAATAGCCGAGAACGCACTCTACCGATACAAACAAACACTCTATGCAGGAAGAATCCCCCACCAACGCGGGAAATCTCAGCAGGATGATTAATCAGACTTTGCAAGTAATACTAACTTGCAAAGAATGGAATAACTTCCGACACACTCCGCAAGAACGTGAAAAACAAAAAAGCCCGTCTGACGCAAAGGTCAGACGGGCTTTTGCAGCTATCCAGAACAGGATTACTGGTGGTATTGCGCCGACAGCTCATGTACCGCGCGCAGGAAGGCGCCGGCGTGTTCCGGGTCGACTTCCGGGGTGATGCCATGGCCGAGGTTGAACACGTGGCCACTGCCTTTGCCATAGCTGGCGAGGATGCGGCCAACTTCAGCCCGAATAGCCTCAGGCTTGGCGTAGAGCACGGTCGGGTCCATGTTGCCTTGCAGGGCGACTTTGTTGCCGACGCGCTGGCGGGCTTCGCCAATGTCGCAGGTCCAGTCCAGGCCCAAGGCATCTGCACCGGCGTCGGCGATGCTTTCCAGCCACAGGCCGCCGTTTTTGGTGAACAGGATGACCGGCACTTTGCGGCCTTCGTGCTCGCGGATCAGGCCGCTGACGATTTTGCGCATGTAGGCCAGGGAGAACTCCTGGTACGCCGCTGCCGAGAGGTTACCGCCCCAGGTGTCGAAGATCTGCACCGCTTGCGCGCCGGCCATGATCTGGCCGTTGAGGTAGGAGGTGACCGACTGCGCGAGCTTATCCAGCAGCAGGTGCATGGCTTGCGGGTTGTCGTAGAGCATGGCCTTGGTCTTGCGGAAGTCTTTCGACGAGCCGCCTTCGACCATGTAGGTGGCCAGGGTCCATGGGCTGCCGGAGAAGCCAATCAACGGCACGCGGCCGTTCAGCTCGCGGCGAATGGTGCTGACCGCGTCCATGACGTAGCCGAGGTCTTTGTGTGGGTCAGGAATTGGCAGGGCTTCGACGTCGGCCAGGGTGCTGACGACTTTCTTGAAGCGCGGACCTTCGCCGGTTTCGAAGTACAGGCCTTGGCCCATGGCATCGGGAATGGTCAGGATGTCCGAGAAGAGGATCGCCGCATCCAGCTGTGGATAACGGTCGAGCGGCTGCATCGTGACTTCGCAAGCGAACTCCGGGTTCATGCACAGGCTCATGAAATCACCGGCCTTGGCGCGGCTGGCGCGGTATTCAGGCAGGTAGCGACCGGCCTGACGCATCATCCACACGGGCGTGACGTCTACGGGTTGCTTGAGCAGGGCGCGAAGGAAACGGTCGTTCTTCAGGGCAGTCATGTCGGCATCCGGAAAAAAAGTGCGGGCATTTTCTCAGAGCGCGACGCAAAAGGCACGGCAAGCGCCGCACCTTTTGTCTATCGGGTCAATTTGTCGCGCTGGGACCACCACAGAATCTGAGCCAAAACGCATCCTGTGGCGAGGGGGCTTGCCCCCGTTGGAGCGCGAAGCGGTCCCAAAAATGGCGACCGCGTTGTATCAGATAGACCGCGTAAACCGGGTTTACGACGGCTTCGCCGCCGAACGGGGGCAAGCCCCCTCGCCACAGGTTATGCGCAGACCTTAAACGCCCAGGTAATCCAGGATCCCTTCCGCCGCATTACGGCCTTCGAAGATTGCCGTCACTACCAGGTCAGAACCACGCACCATGTCGCCACCGGCGAAGATTTTCGGGTTGCTGGTCTGGTGCTTGTACTGGCCTTGTTCGGGGGCCACAACGCGGCCCTGGCTGTCGGTCTGGATGCTGAACTGCTCGAACCACGACGCCGGGCTCGGACGGAAACCGAAGGCGATGACCACGGCGTCGGCCGGGATGATCTCTTCGGAGCCCGGGATCGGCTCGGGGCTGCGACGGCCACGGGCGTCCGGCTCGCCGAGACGGGTCTCGACCACCTTCACGCCTTCGACCTTGTCTTCACCGACGATGGCGATTGGCTGACGGTTGTAGAGGAATTTCACGCCCTCTTCCTTGGCGTTCTTCACCTCTTTGCGCGAGCCAGGCATGTTCGCCTCGTCACGACGATAGGCACAGGTCACCGACTTGGCACCCTGACGGATCGACGTACGGTTGCAGTCCATCGCCGTGTCGCCGCCGCCCAGTACCACGACCTTCTTGCCCTTCATGTCGACGAAGTCTTCCGGCGACTTTTCAAAGCCCAGGTTGCGGTTGACGTTGGCAATCAGGAAGTCCAGTGCGTCATAGACGCCCGGCAGGTCCTCACCGGCAAAGCCGCCCTTCATGTAGGTGTAGGTGCCCATGCCCATGAACACGGCATCGTATTCTTCGAGCAGTTGCTCGATGCTCACGTCCTTGCCGATTTCGGTGTTCAGGCGGAACTCGATGCCCATGCCGGTGAAGACTTCGCGGCGATTGCTCAGCACGGTCTTTTCCAGCTTGAACTCGGGGATGCCGAAGGTCAGCAGACCGCCGATTTCCGGGTTCTTGTCGAACACCACCGGGGTCACGCCACCGCGTACCAGCACGTCGGCACAGCCCAGGCCAGCAGGGCCTGCACCGATTACTGCGACACGTTTGCCGGTCGGCTTGACCTTGGACATGTCCGGGCGCCAGCCCATGGCGAATGCGGTGTCGGTGATGTACTTCTCGACCGAACCGATGGTCACCGCGCCGAAGCCGTCGTTAAGGGTGCACGCACCCTCGCACAGACGGTCCTGCGGGCACACCCGGCCGCAAACTTCCGGCAGGGTGTTGGTCTGGTGCGACAGTTCAGCGGCGGCGAGGATGTTGCCCTCGGCCACCAGTTTCAGCCAGTTGGGAATGAAGTTGTGCACCGGGCACTTCCATTCGCAATACGGGTTACCGCAACCCAGGCAGCGGTGGGCCTGGTCGGCCGACTGCTGGGGTTTGAAGGGTTCGTAGATCTCCACGAACTCTTTCTTGCGTTGACGCAACAGTTTCTTCTTCGGATCCTTGCGCCCGACCTCGATGAACTGGAAGTCATTATTCAGACGTTCAGCCATTGTTAAAACCTCATCAAACTCTTCAGGCGCATATCACTGCGGGTTGGCACGGGTGCTGGAAAGCAACGATTTCAAGCTGGCAGCCTTAGGCTTGACCAACCAGAACCGACGCAAGTAGTCATCGAGGTTTTCAGCGAGGTTACGACCCCACTCGCTGTCGGTTTCCTCGACGTATTCGTTCAGCACGCGTTGCAGGTGGCTGCGATAGGCTTCCATAGCCTCACCGCTGATCCGCTGGATTTCCACCAGTTCGTGGTTGACCCGGTCAACGAAGGTGTTGTCCTGGTCGAGCACGTAGGCGAAACCACCGGTCATGCCTGAGCCGAAGTTGTAACCGGTCTTGCCCAATACGCAGACGAAACCACCGGTCATGTACTCGCAGCAGTGATCGCCAGTGCCTTCCACCACGGTGTGAGCACCGGAGTTGCGCACCGCGAAACGCTCGCCCGCAGTACCGGCGGCGAACAGCTTGCCGCCCGTGGCGCCGTACAGGCAGGTGTTGCCGATAATGGCGCTGTCCTGAGTCTTGTAGACGCTGCCTTTTGGCGGAACGATGACCAGTTTGCCGCCGGTCATGCCTTTGCCGACATAGTCGTTGGCATCGCCTTCGAGGTACAGGTTCAGGCCGCCGGCGTTCCATACACCAAAGCTCTGACCGGCCGTCCCTTTGAAGCGGAAGGTGATCGGCGCATTGGCCATGCCCTGGTTGCCGTGTTTGCGAGCGATTTCACCGGAGATCCGCGCGCCGATAGAACGGTCGCAGTTGCAGATATCCAGAGCGAAGTCAGCGCCGCTCAGGTCGTTGATCGCCGAAGTGGCCATCTCGACCATCTTCTCGGCCAGCAGGCCTTTGTCGAACGGCGGGTTGCGGTCTACCTGACAGAACTGTGGCTTGTCTGCCGGGATGTGATCGCTGCCGAGCAACGGCGTCAGATCCAGGTGTTGCTGCTTGGCGGTCTGGCCTTCGAGGACTTCCAGCAGATCGGTACGACCGATCAGCTCTTCGAGGGAGCGCACGCCCAGCTTCGCCAGCCACTCACGGGTTTCTTCAGCGACGTAGGTGAAGAAGTTCACCACCATGTCGACCGTACCGATGTAGTGGTCCTTGCGCAGTTTTTCGTTCTGAGTCGCCACGCCGGTGGCGCAGTTGTTCAGGTGGCAGATGCGCAGGTATTTGCAGCCCAGGGCGATCATTGGCGCGGTGCCGAAGCCGAAGCTTTCAGCGCCGAGGATCGCCGCCTTGATCACGTCGAGGCCGGTTTTCAGGCCGCCGTCTGTCTGCACCCGAACCTTGCCGCGCAAGTCGTTGCCGCGCAGGGTCTGGTGGGTTTCAGCCAGGCCGAGTTCCCACGGTGCGCCCGCGTACTTGATCGAGGTCAGCGGCGATGCGCCGGTGCCGCCGTCATAACCGGAAATGGTGATCAGGTCGGCATAGGCCTTGGCCACGCCAGCGGCGATGGTGCCAACGCCGGCTTCTGCTACCAGCTTCACCGAGACCAGGGCCTTCGGGTTGACTTGTTTCAAGTCGAAAATCAGCTGCGACAAGTCTTCGATCGAATAGATGTCGTGGTGCGGCGGTGGCGAAATCAGTGTCACGCCCGGCACTGCATAGCGCAGCTTGGCGATCAGGCCGTTGACCTTGCCGCCTGGCAGTTGACCGCCTTCGCCGGGCTTGGCGCCCTGCGCGACCTTGATCTGCAGCACTTCGGCGTTGACCAGGTATTCCGGGGTTACACCGAAACGGCCAGTCGCCACTTGCTTGATTTTCGAGCTCTTGATGGTGCCGTAACGCGCCGGGTCTTCGCCGCCTTCGCCGGAGTTGGAACGCGCACCGAGGCGGTTCATGGCTTCGGCCAGGGCTTCGTGAGCTTCCGGCGACAATGCGCCGAGGGAGATGCCCGCGGAGTCGAAGCGCTTGAGCACCGATTCCAGTGGTTCGATTTCGCTGATATCCAGCGGCGTCTCAAGGGTCTTGACCTTGAACAGGTCGCGGATCATCGACACCGGACGGTTGTCCACCAGCGCCGTGTATTCCTTGAACTTGCTGTAGTCGCCTTGCTGCACAGCGGCTTGCAGGGTACTGACCACGTCCGGGTTGTACGCGTGATATTCGCCACCGTGGACGAACTTCAGCAAACCGCCCTGCTGGATTGGCTTGCGCGGGCTCCAGGCTTCGGCAGCCAAGGCCTTCTGCTCGGCTTCGATATCGACGAACCGTGCGCCCTTGATGCGGCTCGGCACGCCACGGAAGCTCAGGTCGCAGACTTCCTCGGACAGACCGATGGCTTCGAACAGTTGTGCTCCGCGATAGGAGGTGATGGTCGAGATGCCCATCTTCGAGAGGATCTTGAGCAGGCCTTTGGTGATGCCTTTGCGGTAGTTCTTGAACACCTCGTAGAGGTCGCCCAGCACTTCACCGGTGCGGATCAGGTCGCCCAGCACTTCGTAAGCCAGGAACGGATAAACCGCAGAGGCGCCGAAGCCGATCAGCACCGCGAAGTGATGCGGATCGCGTGCGGTAGCGGTCTCGACCAGGATATTGCTATCGCAACGCAGGCCTTTTTCGGTCAGGCGGTGGTGCACCGCGCCAGTGGCCAGGGAAGCGTGAACCGGCAGTTTGCCCGGGGCAATATGACGGTCGCTCAGTACGATCTGGGTACGCCCGGAACGCACGGCTTCTTCAGCCTGGTCAGCGATATTGCGCACTGCGGCTTCAAGGCCCAGCGCCTCGTCGTAGTTGAGGTCGATGATCTGGCGTTCGAAGCCTGGACGATCGAGGTTCATCAGCGAGCGCCACTTGGCCGGGGAAACGACCGGCGAGCTGAGGATCACGCGCGAGGCATGTTCCGGCGACTCCTGGAAGATATTGCGCTCGGCACCGAGGCAGACTTCCAGCGACATGACGATGGCTTCACGCAGCGGGTCGATCGGCGGGTTGGTAACCTGCGCGAATTGCTGGCGAAAGTAGTCGTACGGCGTGCGCACACGCTGGGACAACACCGCCATCGGCGTGTCGTCGCCCATGGAGCCAACGGCTTCGTAGCCTTGTTCGCCAAGCGGACGCAGCACCTGATCACGCTCTTCGAACGTGACCTGATACATCTTCATGTATTGCTTGAGCTGGTCGACGTCGTAGAACGCCGAACCATGGTCGTTGTCTTCCATGGTCGCCTGGATACGCAGGGCGTTCTTGCGCAGCCATTGCTTGTATGGATGACGGGACTTCAAACGGTTGTCGATGGCATCGGTGTCGAGGATCTGACCGGTTTCGGTGTCCACAGCGAAGATCTGACCTGGGCCAACGCGGCCCTTGGCGATCACGTCTTCAGGCTGGTAATTCCAGACACCGATTTCCGAGGCCAGGGTGATGAAGCCGTTTTTGGTGGTGACCCAACGCGCCGGACGCAGACCGTTACGGTCGAGCAGGCACACCGCGTAACGACCGTCGGTCATTACCACGCCGGCCGGGCCATCCCACGGTTCCATGTGCATCGAGTTGTATTCGTAGAATGCACGCAGATCCGGGTCCATGGTCTCGACGTTCTGCCACGCAGGCGGAATGATCATCCGCACGCCACGGAACAAGTCGATGCCGCCAGTGACCATCAGCTCCAGCATGTTGTCCATGCTCGAGGAGTCGGAACCCACGCGATTGACCAGCGGGCCGAGTTCATCCAGATCCATCAGATCGTTGGTGAACTTGGTGCGACGAGCCTGGGCCCAGTTACGGTTGCCGGTGATGGTGTTGATTTCACCGTTGTGCGCGAGGAAGCGGAACGGTTGAGCCAACGGCCATTTCGGCAGGGTGTTGGTGGAGAAGCGCTGGTGAAACACGCAGATCGCGGTTTGCAGGCGCTGGTCGCTGAGGTCTGGATAGAAGGCGGTCAGGTCCGCCGGCATCATCAGGCCTTTGTAAATGATGGTCTTGTGCGAAAAGCTGCAGACGTAGTGGTCGAGGTCGGCGGCGTTGGCCACGGACGAGCGACGACGGGACGTGAACAGCTTGACGGCCATGTCCTGATCGCTCAGGCCAGCACCGCCGATGAACACTTGTTCGATTTGTGGCAGGCGCTCGAGCGCCAGACGGCCGAGAACGCTGGTGTCGATCGGCACTTTGCGCCAACCCACCAGTTGCAGGCCGGCAGCCAGGATCTCGCGGTTCATGTTCTCGCGAGCCGCTTCGGCTTTTACCGGGTCCTGATTGAAGAACACCATGCCCACGGCGTATTGCTTGGGCAGTTCAATACCAAACGTTTCCTGGGCGATGGCGCGCAGGAACACGTCGGGCTTTTGCATCAGCAGACCGCAACCGTCGCCGGTTTTGCCGTCAGCGTTGATCCCACCACGGTGGGTCATGCAGGTCAGGGCCTCAATGGCCGTTTGCAACAGGGTATGACTGGGTTCGCCCTGCATATGGGCTATCAGGCCGAAACCGCAGTTATCCTTGAACTCATCTGGTTGGTA
The DNA here is from genome assembly GCF_018986375.1 of Pseudomonas sp. CVAP#3. Lineage (NCBI taxonomy): Bacteria > Pseudomonadati > Pseudomonadota > Gammaproteobacteria > Pseudomonadales > Pseudomonadaceae > Pseudomonas > Pseudomonas sp. CVAP#3. The sequence continues at coordinate 291,441 of NZ_JAHMSC010000006.1, read as the reverse complement.
CAGACCTGCTTTCATAGACACTTTCTCACCAGGCTGCCTCTTATCGAGACAAATTTCTTTTCAATTCAGCCAGTTACCTTCCACGCCGAACGTACGCCAGCTTTGCGGGGGCAAAAGGGAGGTCATTGTACACACCGACACAGAGGCTCACAAATTTGACGACGAAATGTCGCAAATCTATGTCGCATTTGTGAAAGGTTTAAAGCGATATGCTGTGCTAGTCAAAACATTTTTAATGTTGACCGCAACGACTCAAAGACTACTGTGACGCAGACGCCACAAGGCACGCGGCTTTGACAGCCACATGCGCTTGCAGAAATTTTGAGGTGCCGGGAGAGGCGGCCTGGGTAAGGCCGCCGAATCTTCAGCGAGCTGTTGCCAGTTCCTGTTGGACGCTGGCGACAGAGCGAGGCCAAGGTTTACCAGCCTGAACCTTCGCTGGCAAGGCCTTGATGGCGGTAACAGCTGCATCGCGGTTGGCGAAGCTACCGTAAGTGATGACGTAAAGCGGCTTGCCGTTGAGGACTTTCTTGAAATAGCGGTACTCGCCGCCCTGTTCCTTGACGAAGTTTTGCGCTGTGGCTTCAGAGCTGGTGCCGAGGATTTGCACTACATAATTGCCCGGCGCCTGACCTGCGTACCAGGTACCACCGGTTGCGGCTTTGGCGACGGTCGCCGGTTTTTCGACCGGTTTCTCGACAGCTTTGGCGACTGGGGCAGGTTTGGCCACTGGAGCCGGTTTGGCCGCAGGAGCAGGTACAGGAGCAGGCTTGGCGGTAGCGACCTGAGTCGGTGCAGGTGTTGGCTTGGCTGCAGGCGCTGGCGCAGGTGCTGGCGTCGGGCCGGCCGGAATACCGGCTGGCGGCGCAGTGGTGGTCACGGTAGGCGGTTTGGCGCTGGAGCCTTCGACTGGTACGCCGTCGTCGCCTTCAGTGATACCGCCCGCAGCTTCCGCCAATGGGCCGCGCATAACCGGCTGCGATTGTCCGACCAGCGGCAATGGCATCGGCTGGGTATTACCGGCGAACTCGACCGACGGAGCACCGCCATTCGGTTTTGGTGTGCCCAGTGGCAATTGCGCCTGCTCATTGGCGGGCGCGCCGGTGGCTGGTGCCTTGCTGCGACCCGGCATCAACCAGGCGGCGGCCACCGCGACCACGACTACGGCAGATATCGCCAATACGTGTTTCTTCGGCATGTTGAACCCCATACTTGGACGCTTGACCGCTGAGCGGCTAGCAATCATGGCTTCGATCATCGCATCGCGGGCGACCTGATTGATGTTTCCAGGCCATCCATCGGAGCTTTCGTGTATCTCAGAGATCTGATTCGCAGAGAAAAGTTCGATTCCCTGACCGGCGCCTTCGAGTCGCTGGGCCAGGTATTCGCGGGTTTCTTCTTCGGCGTAAGGTTGCAGTTCGATGACGTGGAAGCGCTCTTCCTCGGTGCTCAGTTGCTCAAGTTCAGCGATCAGCGACGACTCACCGAACAGGAACACGTGCGGACGACCTTCCGGCGCACCTGCCGCCAACGCCAGTAGCGCTTCAAGGGCGGACTCGTCGAGCTGCTCGGCGTCATCGACCAGCAAGTAGACTTCCTGGCCAGTCAGTGCGAGCTGTACTACTTGCTTGAGAATCGCGCCGACTTCAGCCTGGGCAACGTTCAGCGCCTGAGCCACCTGACGCAACACACCCGCCGCATCACCGGCACCACGGGCGGAAACCACCACGCTCTGCACCGACTGTTTGTTGGTGCTGGCTACCAGCGCCTGACGCAACAAGGTCTTGCCACTACCTTGCGGGCCGGTAACCACCAGCAACAACTGGCTGTAACGGGCCAGGTGATGGAGTTGTCCCAGCACGGGCTTGCGCTGGGCAGGGAAGAACTTGAAGCCAGGCACCCGTGGAGCGAAAGGGTCGTGACTCAACTGGTAATGGCCGAGGAACGCCTCGTCGGCATGCAAACTAGTCATCGGGATCTTATTAACCTTTAAGCTGAGCCAGGGCGCGGTAATCCGCTCCCAGCGTGGCCTGTAAAACCTCTTTCGGATAATCGTCGGTCACTACGGCTTCGCCCATGCGGCGCAACAACACCAGTCGCAAACGACCGTCGATTACTTTCTTGTCAATTGCCATGTGTTCGAGAAAATCGGCTTCTGTCATCACTGAAGGCGGGATGACTGGCAACCCGGCCCGCTGGAACAGGCGAATGCCGCGATCACGCTCCTGGTCGCTGATCCAGCCCAGGCGCGAAGACATTTCCAGGGCCATTACAGTGCCAGCAGCCACCGCTTCACCATGTAGCCAGACACCATAGCCCATGTGAGTTTCGATGGCGTGGCCAAAGGTATGACCCAGGTTCAGCGTGGCGCGCACGCCAGACTCACGCTCATCCGCACCGACCACAGCAGCCTTGGCCGCGCAGGAGCGTTCGATAGCGTAGGTCAGGGCCGTTTGATCCAGTGCCCGCAAGCGATCGACGTTGTCTTCGAGCCAGGTGAGGAACGGCTCATCGCAGATCAAACCGTACTTGATGACTTCCGCCAGACCCGCAGACAGCTCGCGAGCCGGCAAGGTATTGAGCGTGGCGGTATCGATCAACACGACGTTCGGTTGATAGAAGGCGCCAATCATGTTTTTGCCCAACGGGTGGTTGATGCCGGTCTTGCCGCCCACCGAAGAGTCGACTTGCGACAGCAAGGTGGTCGGAACCTGGATGAAATCGACACCACGTTGGTAACAGGCAGCGGCAAAACCGGCCATGTCGCCTATCACACCGCCGCCCAGGGCGATCACGGTGGTGCGGCGGTCATGGCGAGCGGTGAGCAGGCCGTCAAAGATGGTTTGCAGGGTTTCCCAGTTCTTGAAGGCTTCACCGTCGGGCAGAACCACGGAGATGACCGAAAACTGTGCAAGGCTGCGGGTCAGACGCTCTAGATACAGCGGCGCAACGGTCTCGTTGGAGATGATCGCGACTTGCCGCCCGGCGATATGCGGCGCCAGCAGTTCGGGCTGATCCAGCAACCCTTCGCCAATATGGATCGGGTAGCTTCGCTCGCCTAAATCGACCTTAAGTGTCTGCATGTGTCCCCACAGTGAAGTTGGAATCAGGTGTCCGGCCTTACATTATCGACTGACAACATCTGCGTGTGTGACGCTGCCCGCTCGTCATGCGCCACACCTTCGAGCGGTCATGACCGGAGCCGAGGATAGCGCATTTCGTCCTGCGCATTAACGGGGAGGCAGCTGCTGCAAGCGCTCCAGGATGTCCAGGACCACCATCCGCGGCGGCCGCTCATCGGTTTCCACCACCAGGTCGGCGATCTCCCGATACAGCGGATCGCGTAATGCCAGCAGATCACGGAGGGTTTTTGCCGGATCGGCGGTGCGCAACAGAGGACGATTGCGATCGCGCGCGGTGCGCCCGACCTGCTGCTCGACGGACGCGTGCAGATACACCACGCGCCCACCAGCGTGCAGCGCCCGACGATTGGCTTCGCGCATCACTGCGCCACCACCCGTCGCCAGCACCACGCCATCAAGCGCGCACAGTTCGGCGATCATCGCCTGCTCGCGATCGCGGAAGCCGGGTTCGCCTTCTTTGTCGAAGATCCACGGGATATTGGCGCCCGTGCGCAATTCAATTTCCTTATCGGAATCCTTGAACGGCAGGCGCAGCTCTTTGGCCAACAAGCGACCGATGGTGCTTTTTCCAGCACCCATCGGCCCAACAAGAATCAAATTTCGCACAGAATCAATGACTCACAGCAATCGCCTGGTTATTCATGATACGCGGAGTGAGAAATACCAGCAGCTCGGATTTTTTCTCCGACACCACGTCACGCCGGAAAAGGCGGCCAAGATACGGCACATCACCGAGAAATGGCACCTTATCTACAACCTTGCTCTGAGTATTTGAGAAAACCCCACCAATGACGATGGTTTCGCCATCGTTGACCAGTACTTTGGCATTGACCTCGTTCTTCTTGATCGGCGGAACATCCTGCACTTTGTTCAGGTAGTCCGGCTCATCCTTGGTGACCTTGACCTCCATGATGATGCGGTTGTCCGGGGTGATCTGCGGCGTTACCTCCAGAGACAGCGAAGCCTCCTTGAACGCCACCGATGTCGCGCCGCTGGAGCTGGCTTCCTGATAGGGGATTTCCGTGCCTTTGAGGATCTTCGCGGTTTCCTTGTCGGAGGTGACCACTTTGGGTTGAGAGACGATTTCGCCGTTACCGGTTTTCTCCATGGCCGTCAGCTCAAGGTCCAGCAACACGTTATCGGTGATGAAGGCGATGCCGATCCCCGATGTATTCCCTGCCGCGCCCATATCGACGAACGGTGAGTTGGTGCTGGTGCTACCCGGCGTACCAATGGTCGATGAAGCGTTGGCCCCGTTGCTGACCCCGGAAGCGTTCCAGTTCCCCTTCTTACTCACCGAACCACCCCAACGCACGCCAAGGCTTTTGTCGTAGTCGACGTTGGCCTCAACGATCCGCGCCTCGATCATCACCTGACGCACCGGAATATCCAGCTGAGCGACGATTCGCCGTAGCTCATCCAGGCGATCCTGGGTCTGGTAGGCAATGATGTTGTTGGTTCGTTCGTCGACAGTGATCGAACCACGCTCGTCGACTTTCGCCTCGGCACTGGTCACCGACTGGAACAGCTTGGCAATATCCGCCGCCTTGGCGTAGTTGACCTGCAACAGCTCACGGCGCAGTGGCGCCAGCTCGGCGATTTGTTTGCGTGACTCCAGCTCCTGGCGCTCACGAGCGGCAATCTCATCTGCCGGCGCGACCAGCAAGACGTTGCCGATCTTGCGCTTGTCCAACCCTTTGGTCTTGAGCACCAGATCCAGCGCCTGATCCCACGGCACGTTTTGCAGGCGCAAGGTGATGCCGCCCTGCACCGTGTCGCTGGCCACCAGGTTGAGGTTGGTGAAGTCGGCGATCAGTTGCAGTACCGAGCGCACATCGATGTCCTGAAAATTCAACGACAGCTTTTCGCCGCTGTAGGCAAAGCGCTCTGCGTTGCGTTTCTGCAAATCATCGACGGTCATCGGGCGGACACTGACGGTCAGTTTATTGTCAGTCTGGTAGGTCGAATAGTCGTATGTGCCACCGGGTTCGATGCTGATGCTCGCTTTATCGGAGGACGCACTGGCGTTGACGAACTGCACCGGCGTGGCGAAATCCTTGACGTCCAGGCGAACCCGCAACCGTTCGGGCAACTGGGTTTTGGCGAAGGTGAGAATGATCTTGCCGTCACGCTCCTGGATGTCCGGGCTGATACCGGGGTCTGACAAATCAATGACGACATTGCCTTCACCCTGCTCACCGCGTTGAAAGTCCACGCCGCGAATGGCCTTGCTCACAGGAGCATAAGTCTTGGCTGCCACCGGCATGGCGCTCGCCACGCGCGGTGCCGCGGGCCGGGGTTTCTGAGCGGCAGCAGCCTGCCCAACCACCACGAACAGCGTGTTGCCCTCGACTCGCGTGCTGTAAGGCGTCAACTGCGTCAGGTTGATGATCAAACGAGTGCGGTCCTTGGCCTCGACCACTGTCGCACTGCGAGCGTTGCCGCCTCCCAAATCCCGCGTCTTGCTCGCCAGTTGGCTGCTCACACCCGGCAGATCGAGGGCGATGCGCGCCGGCTGATCGGTTGTATAACCATGCGGCGCGGGCGGCGGCCCGTCAAAAGCCAGTTTCAACTCGACGCGATCACCCGGCAGCGCGGCGACATCCAGCGTTTTGAGAGTGGCTGCCTGCACCATCGGAGAAAGCAGCGCCATCCATAGCGAAAAACCGAGGGTTGAAAGGATCCTGTTCATGATACGAGTTCCACTATGAGTGCTCTTTCAAAGGAATAGTCCGCGCTCGCTCCAGCCAGGCACCTTGGCCATCGGGAACGATTTCGACCACATCGACTTGCGAGCCGCTGATGGCCACGATCCGGCCATCGTTGCGCCCCAGGTAGTCACCGACCTTCAGCCGATGCACCCCGCCGGCACCGCGCAACAGCGCAAAGGCGCCGGACGCATTGGAAATAGTGCCGACCATTTCAAACTGCTCGATGTTGAAACCTTCAAGGTATTGCTTGACCCGGCTCGGATCGGGCCTGACGTTACGCGCCCCCGGTTTTCGACCTGCCAGGTCGACCCTGACCTGCGGTGAAAACGGACTGCGCAACGACGCAGCGCTGTAAGTGAATGTCTCGTAGGACCTGAACGTCGGCACCGGCTCGATCTTGCCGGGCGGGTGCAGGCGCACCTCGTTCATGTAGGCGTCCAGATCGCTGAAGTCGTTACCGTTGCCACAACCGGCAAGCCCCCCCAGCAGTACAGCCAGCGAAAACCATCGGGCCGCATTCATTTCTGCAACCCCTTGTCGTTGTAGCGGTAAGTCTTGGCCAGGATGTTCATGCGCAGTTTCGCGCCGCTGCCCGGAACGACCGGCTCGACGTTGAAATCGTGCAGGGTGACGATCCGCGGGAGGTTGGCGACGCCACTGACGAAGGTCGCCAGGTCATGGTAGGCGCCGGTAACAGTGATCTGGATCGGTAGCTCGATGTAGAACTGCTGGGTGACTTCCGGCAGCAGCTTGATCTCTTCAAACTCCAGCCCGCTGCCCAATCCGGTGCGAGTGATGTCTTCCAGCAGACCGGGTACCTCGGTATCGCCGGGTAACTGCCGCAACAGCACGCCGAAGGAGGTTTCCATTGCTTTCATCTGCTCGATGTAGCGCTCCAGATTGGCCGCCATGTGCGCCTTGCTCGCAAACTGCTCCTTGAGGGTGGCTTCCCCGGCGCGGGCCTGCTCAAGCTGATCTTCAAGATCCTTGAGGTAAAAGCTGTAGCCCAGCGCCAGCACCAGCACGATCAGCAGCCCGCCCGCCAGGCCTTTGATCGCCGTGGGCCAAGAGCCTATGTTGTTCAGGTCCAGGTCGTTGATATCGACCTTGCGCAACCCCTCGAACCATTGGGACGGACTCATTTCGCGTCCTCCGCTGCGGCCGGTTGAGACTGACGAACGGTCAACTGAAACACGTTGGCCTGATCCAGCGCGCCGGCCGTGGTCGCTTTGACCTCGGTCAGGTTCGGCGACTCGAACCGGTCGGAGGCATCGAGGTTGCGCAACAACTCCGAGACGCGATTGTTCGACTCTGCCGCCCCGCTGATGGACAGCGTTTTATCGACCAGTTTCACGTCGGTGAAATACACCCCGTCCGGCAGCCTGCGCGCCAGTTGATCGAAGATCCGTGCGCTGACCGACCGATTGCCCTGCAAATCCTGGATGATCCGCATCCGCTCCACGAGTTGCTGACGACGGGCTTTCAGATCGCTGATCTGCTTGATCCGGTCATCCAGCACGGCAATCTGTTTGCCGACGTAATCGTTGCGAGCGACCTGTCGATCAATGGCACTGCTGATGGCGTGGTCACCCAGCAAAATCACCCCGACCGCCGCCGCCAGCGCACCGGCCAACCCCAACAGGAAGCGCTTGCGACGTTCCTCGCGCAGCTCTTCGCGCCAAGGGAGAAGATTGATCCGCGCCATCAGTCGAAACTCCTCAGCGCCAGGCCGCAGGCAATCATCAGCGCCGGCGCATCACTGGCCAGGGCACTGGCGTTGACCTTGCTGCTCAATGTCATGTCCGCAAACGGATTGGCCACCTGCGTCGGCGTGCCCAGGCGCTGCTCGATCAGTCGATCCAGCCCGGTGACCGAGGCTGTGCCACCGGCCAGCAGGATGTAGTCGATCGCGTTGTACTGGCCCGAGGCGAAAAAAAACTGCAACGATCGCGAAACCTGCTGCACCAGCGCCTCGCGGAACGGTTGCAGGACTTCGCTGACGTAGTCTTCAGGCAAGCCACCCTGTTTTTTTCCAAGACCGGCCTGTTCAACCGTCATGCCATAACGGCGCTGGATTTCCTCCGTCAACTGACGACCGCCGAACAACTGCTCGCGGGTGTAGATGATTCGGCCGTTGGACAGCACGCTCAAGGTGGTCATGGTGGCGCCGATGTCGACCACGGCTACCGTCGAACGCTCGGTCACGCCGGCCAACTGTGCCGTCAGCAAGCCGAATGAACGCTCCAGCGCGTACGCCTCGACATCGACGACCCGCGCGGTCAAGCCGGCAAGGGCCAGCGCGGCTTCGCGAACTTCGACGTTTTCCTTGCGACAGGCCGCCAGCAATACGTCGACCCGCTCGGGATTACGCCGGGAGGCGCCCTGCACTTCAAAATCGATGGCGACTTCTTCGAGGGGATAGGGAATGTACTGGTCAGCTTCAATCTTCAGCTGATTTTCCATTTCATCGGGGGAAAGCCCGGCGTCCATTTCGATGATCTTGGTGATGACCGCCGATCCGGCAACCGCCACCGCGACACTCTTGACGCTGGTTTTGGCCTTGAGCAACACCCGGGACAACGCCTGCCCGACACCTTCGAGTTCGGCGATATTTTTCTCGACCACGGCGTTGGTCGGCAGCGGTTCTACCGCGTAGGCTTCGACCCGGTATCGATTACCTGCACGGCTTAGCTCGAGAAGCTTCACCGAAGTGGAGCTGATATCGATCCCCAAAAGCGTGCGGCTTTTTTTATTGAAGAGTCCCAGCACTTGCAATTCCCTATGACTATCCGTGAGTTACGGACTCTTTATGATTCGTTGCGTTCAATAGCTGCGTCTTGACAGAGGCGCCAAATGCGCTTTTGGCGGAAAAATGCTTATAATGGCCAGCGTTTTTTCCGCTTTCTCAAGCGCGGGTCGACCCTTGCTTACCTTGAATGCCCTGACGCCTAATTCATTCTTTACCCTGGATGTCCAAAAGCCTTGATTCGTCTGCTGAAATTTTTCGGGTGGTCCATCGTCGCCGTTTTCTGCGGACTGCTCCTCGGTCTGAGCGGCGCTTTTCTTTACCTTAGTCCGGGTTTGCCATCCGTGGAGGCGCTGAGAAGCATTCAGTTGCAGATTCCTTTGCGGGTCTACAGCAGCGACGGCAAATTGATCGCCGAGTTTGGCGAAATGCGCCGCACGCCGATCCGCTTCGCCGACATCCCACCCAATTTCATCAATGCGTTACTCAGTGCCGAAGACGACAACTTCGCCAATCACTATGGCGTCGACCCCAGCAGCCTGATGCGTGCCGCGAGCCAACTGGTCAAAAGCGGACACATTCAATCCGGCGGCAGCACCATCACCATGCAGGTGGCGAAGAACTTCTTCCTCACCAGTGAGCGTAGCTTCTCGCGCAAGACCACGGAAATCCTCCTGGCCCTGCAAATCGAGCGTCAGCTGACCAAGGACGAGATCCTTGAGCTTTACGTGAACAAGATCTACCTGGGCAACCGCGCCTACGGCATCGAGGCGGCGGCACAGGTGTATTACGGCAAGTCGATCCGCGACGTCAGCCTGGCGCAGATGGCGATGATCGCCGGCCTGCCGAAAGCCCCTTCGCGCTTCAACCCGCTGGCCAACCCGGCGCGCAGCAAAGAACGTCGCGACTGGATCCTGGGGCGTATGTACAAGCTCGGGAAAATCGACGAAGCGGCGTATCAGACCGCGATCAACGAGCCATTGAACGCCAGTTATCACGTACCGACGCCGGAAGTGAACGCGCCGTACATCGCTGAAATGGCCCGGGCCGAAATGGTCGGTCGTTATGGCAGCGATGCCTACACCGAAGGCTTCCGCGTCACCACCACCGTGCCGAGCAACCTCCAGGAAATGGCCAACACCGCCGTCCATGAAGGCTTGATCACCTACGACCAGCGTCACGGCTATCGCGGCCCTGAATCCCGTCTGCCGGGCAAGACGCCTGCTGCCTGGGCCACGGAACTGACCAAACAGCGCACCATCAGCGGCCTGGAACCGGCCATCGTCACCCTGATCGAGAAAAACGGCGTGCAGGTCCTGACCCGTAACGGCGAAGAACATGTCAGCTGGGACAGCATGAAATGGGCACGCCCGTACCTGAACACCAACAGCATGGGCCCGGTACCGAAGCAACCATCGGATGTCGCCCAGGTCGGTGACCTGATTCGCGTACAGCGCCAAGCGGACAACGCCCTGAAGTTCAGCCAGATTCCAGTCGCCCAAAGCGCGCTGGTTTCGCTGGACCCGCAAAACGGCGCCATCCGTGCATTGGTTGGCGGCTTCGCGTTCGAGCAGAGCAACTACAACCGCGCCATGCAGGCCAAGCGCCAACCGGGATCGAGCTTCAAGCCATTCGTCTACAGCGCTGCGCTGGATAACGGCTACACCCCGGCAACGCTGGTGAACGACGCACCGATCGTGTTCGTCGACGAGTACCTGGACAAGGTCTGGCGCCCGAAGAACGACACCAACACCTTCCTCGGCCCGATCCGCATGCGTGAAGCGCTCTACAAGTCGCGCAACCTGGTGTCGATCCGTCTGCTCCAGGCGCTGGGCGTCGATCGCACCATCGACTACATCAGCAAATTCGGCTTCAACAAGCAGGACCTGCCGCGCAACCTGTCGCTGGCCCTGGGCACCGCAACGCTGACGCCGATGGAAATCGCCACCGGCTGGAGCACCTTTGCCAACGGCGGCTACAAGATCACCCCGTACATCATCGACAAGATCGAAAGCCGCAACGGCGACACGCTGTTCGTCGCCAACCCGCCAAGCGTGCCGAAAGGTGATATCGCCAGCAACGGGATTGCAGCACCGGTGAGCAACACCTTCACGGTCAACCCGACGCCAGGCGAAGCCCCGGCGGCGCAAACCACCGTACAAGCACCGGCCGTCGCAGAACGGATCATCGACGGGCGCACCACCTTCATCCTCAACAGCATGCTTGAAGACGTGATCAAGCTCGGTACCGGGCGTCGCGCACTGTCCATGGGCCGCAGCGACATCGCGGGCAAGACCGGGACCACCAACGAATCCAAGGACGCCTGGTTCTCGGGCTATAACGCCGATTACGTGACCACGGTCTGGACCGGTTTCGACCAACCGGAAAGCCTTGGCAAGCGCGAGTTCGGCGGCACCGTGGCGCTGCCGATCTGGATGAACTACATGAGCGCCGCGCTCAAAGGCAAACCACCGCACACCCAGGCCGAACCGGAAGGCATCCTCAGCCTGCGGGTCGACCCGGTCAGCGGCCGCGCAGCCACCCCAAGCACTCCAGGCGCCTACTTCGAGCTGTTCAAGTCCGAAGACACGCCGCCATCGATCAACGAACTGGGCAACGGCAATGCACCGGGCAGCCCACTGCCAGCGGACGAAGCGGCACCGATCGACCTGTTCTGATCGCGCAGCACCAACAAAAAGCCCCGCTCTTCGTTTGAAGGCGGGGCTTTTTAGTTTCTGGAGGTGGCAGCTGTACGCGGATTGACAGACCGGGAATCAAGGGACCCGGCACACCCGAAGGTGTCCCACGCACAGCCGCCATGACACGATACCCCAGACGAAAAAATCGCCTGAAACAGGTCTTGGGCACTGGTGCGCCTTGATTTACACGGACGGTCAAATCCGGTCGCTGAATTGGCAGCGACGATCAAAGGCTAGAGGCCACGCTTCCGAGGGGCAACCTTAAAGACATGTCGGAGATTTCTGCGTTGCCCGTGATGCTGTCATCAAGTTCCGACTTCATCCTACGGGCATTACACAAATGATCATTCCCACGCTCCACCTCAGCTCGTGAAGCGGAACGCGGAGCGTCCCTGGCGGCATTCCCACGCAGAGCGTGGGAACGATCTCAAACCCCACACGTTCCAACCACTCAGGCCGGCCGGTAGGCCGCCGTGCTGTTGCTGTTGATCTTGATCCACCCGCCCCGTCGGGAGGCCGAGCGCAGGTGTTCATCAGGGGGTGGGCGCGCAGCGCCGTACGGCGCAGCCGGACACATCGAGAGGAGGTCGTCGCGAAGCAGACCGTAGGCGATGCCCCCTGATGGACACCGGAGCGAGGGGACGCCGAGCCTAGGCGAGGTGCCGTACGCTTGGGGCGAAGACCTTTGCTTCCTTTGGGGCGTTTGCCAAAGGGAGTCGCCGTCAGGGCGAAACCCTAAGTGGCCGTTACCGCAGGAATGGATATGCACACCTGCGAGAGACTGGTCGGCTGTCAGGCCGCTATCGCGGGCAAGCCCGGCTCCCACAATGGATTGGTGTACACCTGCGAGAGATTGGTCGGCTGTCAGGCCGCCTTCGCGAGCAAGCTCAGCTCCTACAGGTTTGGTTGGGGTACATCTGCAGGAGATTGGCCGGCTGTCAGGCCGCCTTCGCGAGCAAGCTCGGCTCCTACAGTTTTGGTTGGCGCACATCTGCGAAAGACAGATACAAAAAAGCCCCGACTCACAAGAGCCGGGGCTTTCTGTTGAAGCGCTACAACGGCTTAGCCGTTGAACACGTCATCCACGCTTTTCAGCGGGTAGTTCTTCGGATACGGCAGAGTCGCCACACCCGTCTCAATCGCAGCCTTGGCCACAGCATCCGAGATCACAGTGATCAAACGCGCATCCATTGGTTTCGGAATGATGTACTCACGACCGAACTCCAACTTGATGCCACCGTAAGCGTCACACACTTCCTGAGGCACTGGCAGCTTGGCCAATTCACGCAGAGCGTTGGCCGCAGCCACTTTCATCTCTTCGTTGATGCGCTTGGCGCGAACGTCCAGAGCACCACGGAAAATGAACGGGAAGCCCAGTACGTTGTTCACCTGGTTCGGATAGTCCGAACGGCCGGTCGCCATGATCACGTCGTTACGGGTGGCGTGAGCCAGTTCCGGGGCGATTTCCGGATCAGGGTTCGAGCACGCGAACACGATCGGGTTGGCCGCCATCAGCATCAGGTTTTCAGCGCTCAGCAGGTTCGGACCGGACAGGCCAACGAACACGTCTGCGCCTTTCAGGGCGTCAGTCAGCGTGCGCTTGTCGGTCGCGTGAGCGAAGACAGCCTTGTACTGGTTCAGGTCGTCACGCTCGGAGTGGATCACGCCGGTACGGTCAACCATGAAAATGTTTTCGATCTTGGCGCCCATGCTCACCAGCAACTTCATGCAGGAGATAGCGGCAGCACCAGCGCCCAGGCAGACGATCTTGGCTTCTGGCAGGGTTTTGCCAGCGATTTCCAAGGCGTTGATCATGCCGGCAGCGGTCACGATCGCGGTGCCGTGCTGGTCATCGTGGAACACCGGAATGTCGCACTGTTCGATCAGCGCGCGTTCGATCTCAAAGCACTCAGGTGCCTTGATGTCTTCCAGGTTGATGCCACCGAAGGTGATGGAGATACGCTTGACGGTGTCGATGAAGGCTTGCGGGCTTTCGGAGTCGACTTCGATGTCGAACACGTCGATACCGGCGAAGCGCTTGAACAGCACGCCTTTACCTTCCATCACCGGCTTGGAAGCCAATGGGCCAAGGTTACCCAGGCCGAGAATCGCGGTGCCATCGGAAATGACTGCAACCAGGTTGCCCTTGCCGGTGTATTTGTAGGCCAGTTCAGGATCGCGGGCGATTTCGCGTACTGGTTCGGCTACGCCGGGGCTGTAGGCCAGCGACAGATCGCGGGCGGTAGCGGTGGCCTTGGTGAGCTCGACACTCAGCTTACCTGGACGAGGATGGGCGTGATATTCGAGAGCGGCAGTTTTCAAATCAGACATGTGGGCATTCCGCTTTTACTGTTGAACGACGGACCGCCGAGGATACTCGCGTCGCAAAGTCCCCACAAGACTGACCGGTCACCCCTGTCAAGCGCCCTACCCTACGACTTTGGGCCAAGAGCCACGGAACACAAGGGCTCAACTGTTCACAATCGACTTAAAAAATGTCGACAATTTCTTTTTACGGCACTGCTTGCAGCATGGCCGGATGGGTCAATGGCAACAACCAACGCGCCTCACCGGAATCCAGACCACCGCGCCGTGAGCGATCGAGCACCCAGCCACGCGCCTCGATCTGCTTGCCGTTGAGCCGTTCCAGAGCCGCCAGATCGAAATGACCGAGCAGATTGGGTGCAACGCGCAATACAACCGAATCCTGCAACTCGATCCAAATTCCGCCACGATTGCGCTGAACCTTGCCCACACGCCCACTAAGCACAGCAAAACCCGAAGTACTGATCTGCTCCGCTTTCAGCACAGGTGACTGCCGCCATAACCCCAGCCGGGCCTGCCGCGCAGTGCGTTCGGCGGCCTGCTGGCAACTGACAAAATCGACGTTCGGTGCCACCGCAACCAGGTAACCAAGCCCCTCGGCAAGCATCTGCGCTTCGAGATTGTCACCGTTGGCGCTGTAGAGATGGGCCAGGGTGCGACCGTAACGATCCTTGCCCTCTTGCCCCGCCAGCAAACCCAACCGTCCGTCGCTTGCCGCCACCAACGCTTCCAGACGCTTGCGTGCAGCCACGGCGAAAGGTTCGTCGGCGCGACCTTTCTTGCCCAGTTCCGGGGTATTCAAACCGATCATGCGCACACTGCGGCCATCGCTCAGGCGCACCGTGTCGCCATCCACCACGCGTTGCACGCTGACAGCTTCCAGCTTACTGGTAGGTGCAGGACAGAGCGCGTGGGCGCTGGAGAGCCAAATCGCGGACATAAAAAAGGCGCCCGCGAAGGGCGCCTTTTTCATCAGTCTGGAGAAGCCGAAACGACTCTCCAACATGATCAGCCTTAGGCTTTTTTGCCGAAAGCACCGAAACGATCGGCGAACTTCTGAACGCGGCCGCCGGTATCCAGAGTCTTCTGCTTACCGGTGTAGAACGGGTGGCACTCGTTGCATACGTCGATCGGCAGGGCTTTGCCGAAGGTCGAACGGGTTTCGAACTTGTTGCCACAGCTGCAGGTAACAGCAATGACTGGGTAATCTGGATGGATATCGGCTTTCATGGTGTCTTCCTCAGGCTAGCGTGCCGCCACCCAACACTATTGTTGAATACCGCACGTAATTAGGCCGCGAATTCTACCAGACCTTTGCGATCACGCAAGCTGTCACTGAAACCGACCGTCTGCTAGGCTCCGGTCCTTCTTTACCGCCCGCCCAATGAGATCCCCCCGCGTGCCCGATGCCATTTTGCGCCTCGCCCTGCCTTCGCCCCTGCGCCGCCTGTTCGACTACCGTGCCCCGGCGGGAGTCCTGCACGCGCACTTGCATCCGGGCATGCGGCTGCGGGTGCCGTTCGGTCGCCGCGAGATGATCGGGATCCTGGTGGAAGTCACCGACCACAGCGAAGTCCCGGCCGACAAACTCAAACCGGCACTGGCCCTGCTCGATGCCACGCCACCGCTACCGGCGGCACTGTTCAAGTTGTGCCTGTGGACTTCCCAGTATTACCAGCACAGCCTCGGCGACACCTTGAGCTGGGCGCTGCCGGTGCTGTTGCGCCAAGGTGAAATGGCCGAAGCACGCCAGGAGCGCTTCTGGTCGATCGCCCCGGGCGCGAAACTGGATGATCCGCGCATCGCCCGCGCTCCGCGTCAGCGTGAAGCGTTGGCCACGCTGGCCCAGCATCCGCATGGCGTCGCCCATCAACTGCTGAGCAAGTTGATGTTGAGCAAGGACAGCCTCGACCTGCTGCTGGCCAAAGAACTGGTACAAGTGGAGATCCGCAAACACGCACCCGGCGAACGTCACGAACACTGGCTGGCGCAACCAGAGTTGCCGCTAAACCCGGAACAGCGCGCCGCGTATGAAGCGATCCGCGCAGGCTTCGACAGTTTCCATGCGTTCCTGCTGGCCGGGGTCACCGGCAGCGGCAAGACCGAAGTCTATTTGCAGCTGATCCGCGAAACCCTTGAGGCCGGCAAGCAGGCGCTGGTGCTGATCCCCGAAATCAACCTCGGGCCGCAAACCCTGGCGCGCTTCGAACAGCGCTTCAATGCGCGTATTGCCCTGGTGCATTCGGCGGTCAATGACCGAGAACGGCTGGAATCCTGGCTGGCAGCCCGGGATGGCGAGGCCGACATTATAATCGGCACCCGCTCGGCGCTGTTTACGCCGATGAAAAACCCCGGGCTGATCATCATCGATGAAGAGCACGACGGCTCTTATAAACAGCAGGAAGGTTTGCGCTATCACGCCCGCGATCTGGCATTGGTCCGAGCACGACAGGAAAACATCCCGATTGTCCTCGGCTCGGCGACGCCGTCACTGGAAAGCCTGCACAACGCCTACACCGGTCGTTACGGACTGCTGCGCCTGAACGAGCGCGCCGGCGGGGCGAAACAACCACGTTTCCTGCGGCTGGACGTCAAAAGTCGCCCGCTGGACAGCGGCATTTCCGGGCCGATGCAGCAGGCGATCGGCCAGACCCTCGCCGCCGGCCAGCAAGTATTGGTATTCCTCAACCGTCGCGGCTTTGCGCCCACCCTGCTCTGCCACGATTGCGGCTGGATGTCCGAGTGCCAGCGCTGCGATGCGCGAATGACCGTACACCAGCGTTCCGGCGAGCTGCGTTGCCACCATTGCGGCTACGTCGAGCGTGTCCCTCGGCACTGCCCGAAATGCGGCAAAGTCGATTTGCGCCCCGTGGGTGCCGGCACCGAACGCGCCGAAGAGCGTTTGGGCATTCTGTTCCCGGACTACCCGGTGTTGCGGGTCGACCGCGACAGCACCTCGCGTAAAGACGCGATGAATCAGCTATTCGCGACCATTCAGAAAGGTCAGCCGTGCATTCTGGTCGGCACGCAGATGCTCGCCAAAGGGCATCACTTTCCACGGGTGACGCTGGTGTCGATTCTCGATGCCGACGGCGGACTGTTCTCCGGTGACTTCCGCGCCAGCGAGCGCATGGCTCAGTTGATCGTGCAGGTGGCAGGGCGTGCCGGGCGCGCCGAAGAGCCGGGCAAAGTGATCATCCAGACTCACCTGGCCGACCACCCGCTGTTGGTGCAACTGACCGAACAAGGCTATTTCGCCTTTGCCGAGCAGGCCTTGAGCGAACGTCGTTCCGCCGGGCTGCCGCCCTTCGCGCACCTGGCGCTGTTGCGGGCCGAAGCGCATAAGCCGGGGCAAGCCGAAAGTTTCCTCGATGAAGCCTGCAGCGAGGCGGAGCGATTATTGGCCGAACACACCCTGACCGGCATCGAATTGCTCGGCCCGGTACCGGCGCCGATGGAGCGTCGGGCTGGACGCTATCGTGCGCAATTATTGTTGCAAGCCACGGCACGGGCGCCGCTGCATCGACTGCTGAGCGCCTGGTTGCTGGCGCTGGAACAGATGCCGAGCGGGCGGGCGGTGCGTTGGTCTTTGGATGTTGATCCGGTCGATTTGTATTGAGTCAACTATGTGGCGAGGGAGCTTGCTCCCGCTCGGCTGTGCAACAGCCGCAAACAAGTCAACCCCGCCCCGGCAGACAGAATGCAGCACCCGATTTCCGGGCCGCTCCGCGCCCCAGCGGGAGCAAGCTCCCTCGCCACAAGGTAATCAATCACCGTAAGTCCGCAATGAACCTACAATGGTTGGCAAGCCCGACTTCGCAACGGATAATGCCCAGTTTTTCCACCTGCGCATTGATGCGCCGCCGCTCTGCGGTTGAAAGAGAAGACCATGAAAGACACCATTCGCCAGTTGATCCAGCAAGCCCTCACCCAACTCGTTACCGACGGTGTGTTGCCTGAAGGCCTGACGCCGGCGATTCAGGTGGAGAACTCCCGTGACAAGACTCACGGCGACTTCGCCAGCAACATCGCCATGATGCTGGCTAAACCGGCCGGCATGAAACCGCGCGATCTGGCGGAAAAAATCATCGCTGCGCTGCCGGTTGACGAAAACGTCAGCAAAACCGAAATCGCCGGCCCGGGCTTCCTCAACTTCTTCCAGAACACCCAGGCCCTGGCCTCGCGCCTGGACGCCGCCCTGGCTGACGCCCAAATCGGCGTGCGCAAGGCAGGTCCCGTGCAGCGCACCGTGGTCGACCTGTCGGCACCGAACCTGGCCAAAGAGATGCACGTCGGTCACTTGCGTTCGACCATCATCGGCGACGGCGTGGCGCGCGTACTGGAGTTCCTCGGCGACACGGTGATCCGTCAGAACCACGTCGGCGACTGGGGCACCCAGTTCGGCATGCTGATGGCGTACCTGCAAGAAAACCCAATTACCAGCGACGAGCTGTCGGACCTGGAAAATTTCTACCGCGCCGCCAAGCAGCGCTTCGACGAATCCGAAGAATTCGCTGACCGCGCCCGCGGCCTGGTGGTCAAGCTGCAAGCCGGTGACCCGGACTGCCTGGCGCTGTGGACCAAGTTCAAAGACATTTCCCTGTCCCACTGCCAGAAAATCTACGAACAGCTGAACGTCAAACTGACCATGGCCGACGTGATGGGCGAAAGTGCCTACAACGACGACCTGATCAACGTGGTCAACGACCTCAAGGCCAAAGGCATGCTGGTCGAGAGCAACGGCGCCCAGTGCGTGTTCCTCGACGAATTCAAGAATGCCGACGGCGACCCGCTGCCGGTAATCATCGTCAAGGCTGACGGCGGCTACCTCTACGCCACCACTGACCTGGCGGCCGTGCGCTACCGTAACGGCGTGCTGAAAGCCGATCGAGTGCTGTACTTCGTCGACCAACGTCAGGCCCTGCACTTCCAGCAGGTATTCGAAGTGGCTCGCCTGGCCGGTTTCGTGACCCATCCAATGGACATGGAGCACATGGGCTTCGGCACCATGAACGGCGCCGATGGCCGTCCGTTCAAGACCCGTGATGGCGGCACCGTGAAGCTGATCGACCTGCTGAACGAAGCCAAGGAACGCGCCTACACGCTGGTGAAGGAAAAGAACCCTGAGCTTGCCGAAGCCGATCTGCGCAACATCGCCAAAGTCGTGGGCATTGGCGCGGTGAAATACGCCGACCTGTCCAAGCACCGCACCAGCGACTACAGCTTCAACTTCGACCTGATGCTGAACTTCGAAGGCAACACCGCGCCGTACCTGCTGTACGCCTACACTCGCGTGGCCGGCGTGTTCCGCAAACTCGGCAAGGACTTCAGCGAAGTCGAAGGGCAGATCGTCCTCGAGGCCACTCACGAACACGAACTGGCCGCCAAGCTGGCGCAGTTCGGTGAAGTGCTGAACAACGTCGCCGAAAAAGGCACGCCGCACATCCTCTGCACCTACCTGTACGATGTTGCCGGTCTGTTCTCCAGCTTCTACGAGAACTGCCCGATCCTCAGCGCACAAACCCCGGCACAAATGCAAAGCCGCTTGCGCCTCGCCGCATTGACCGGTCGCACCCTCAAGCAAGGCCTGGAACTCTTGGGTCTGGAAACTCTGGAGCGTATGTAAGTTGGCTGCCAAGAAAAAACCAGCACCAAAGCGTGGCGCCAGCCGTTACCAAGCTCCTGCAAAAAAGCCGATTCCGGGATGGCTGTGGATGGCCATCGGCCTGACCGTGGGCGCCTTCATCGTGTTCCTGATGAAGCTGGAGCCGGGTAAAGGCAGCGAAAGCGTCAAGCGCGAGAAAGTCGAGCAACAGAAAGCCAGCAAGATCGCCGAGGCCAACAAGACCCCGCCGAGCCCGACGCAGCCGGTGAAGCCGAAATACGACTTCTACACCTTGCTGCCGGAATCGGAGGTCATCGTGCCGCCGGATGCCGTGCCGGAGAAAACCCTGCCGACGCCGCAGACTGCACCCGTTGCACCGGTAACCCCGGCAGAAGCGGCGAAGATCGACACCGCGCGTGCGCAGGCAGCCCTGAGCGGCGTTACCCCGCCGCCAGCGCCACCCGTAGCGAAAGCGGCGCCGGTGACCAAGTTCTTCCTGCAGGCTGGCTCGTTCCGCAAGCAAGCTGATGCCGACAAGGTTCGTGCGCAGATCATTCTGCTCGGCCAGGCGGTTTCGGTGGAGTCCGGCACGGTGAAGGACGAGACCTGGTACCGCGTGCTGGTCGGCCCGTTCAGCAACCGCGAACAGCTGACCACCGCCCAGAAACAACTGGCTGGCAGCGGCTTCAGCAACCTGTTGTTACAACAACGCCAGAGCCGCTGATCACAATTGATTGCTCCCCAGTTTGCGGGAGCAATCTGCTTTTGTGGCGAGGGGGCTAGCCCCCGTTCGGTCGCGCAGCGGCCGCAAAACATTGTCCTGGCTCTATCTGAAAAAACGCGGCGCCTGTTTTCAGGGGCGCTTCGCACCCCAACGGGGGCAAGCCCCCTCGCCACAGACCGCTCGTCCCCCGCCACTTCCCGCAGTTGAAAAACGCCTCACCACCCCCATATGAGTTGGGATAAGGCATTTTCGCCCCGCTGCGTGGAGACTCTTCCCTTGACCACCATCGTTTCAGTTCGCCGCCACGGCAAAGTCGTCATGGGCGGCGACGGCCAGGTTTCTCTTGGCAATACCGTGATGAAAGGCAACGCGAAGAAAGTTCGCCGCCTGTACCACGGTCAGGTCATCGCCGGGTTTGCTGGCGCCACCGCTGACGCCTTTACCCTTTTCGAACGTTTCGAAGGCCAGCTTGAAAAGCACCAGGGCCACCTGGTTCGCGCCGCCGTCGAACTCGCCAAAGAATGGCGCACCGACCGCTCCCTCAGCCGCCTCGAAGCGATGCTTGCAGTCGCCAACAAAGACGCCTCTCTGATCATCACCGGTAACGGCGATGTGGTCGAACCCGAAGAAGGCCTGATCGCCATGGGTTCCGGCGGCGGTTACGCTCAGGCCGCAGCCAGCGCCCTGCTGAAGAAAACCGATCTGTCGGCCCGTGAAATCGTCGAAACCGCGCTCGGCATCGCCGGCGACATTTGTGTATTCACCAACCACACCTTCACCATTGAGGAGCAGGATCTCAGCGAATAAGCCTGTTTCGGCCATCACGCCACGGCATTCATTTTTGCTTGAGGACCACCCATAACCATGCCAATGACTCCCCGCGAAATCGTCCATGAACTCAGTCGCCATATCATCGGCCAGGACGATGCCAAGCGCGCCGTCGCCATCGCCCTGCGTAACCGCTGGCGCCGGATGCAACTGCCTGAAGAGCTGCGCGTTGAAGTAACACCCAAGAACATTTTGATGATCGGCCCGACCGGTGTCGGTAAAACCGAAATCGCCCGTCGCCTGGCCAAACTCGCCAATGCGCCATTCATCAAGGTTGAAGCGACCAAGTTCACCGAGGTCGGCTATGTCGGCCGTGACGTCGAGTCGATCATTCGTGACCTCGCCGATGCAGCGATCAAGTTGCTGCGCGAACAGGAAATGACCAAGGTTCGCCATCGCGCCGAAGATGCCGCCGAAGAGCGCATCCTCGATGCACTGCTGCCACCGGCACGCATGGGTTTCAGCAACGAAGACTCCGCGCCGGCCCAGGATTCCAACACCCGCCAACTGTTCCGCAAGCGCCTGCGCGAAGGTCAGCTGGATGACAAGGAGATTGAGATCGAAGTCGCCGAAGTGTCCGGCGTCGATATCTCCGCGCCACCGGGCATGGAAGAAATGACCAACCAGTTGCAAAGCCTGTTTGCCAATATGGGCAAGGGCACGCGCAAGAACCGCAAGCTCAAGGTCAAGGAAGCGCTGAGACTGGTGCGCGACGAAGAAGCCAGCCGCCTGGTCAATGACGAAGAGCTCAAGGCCAAGGCGCTGGAAGCGGTCGAGCAGCACGGCATCGTGTTCATCGACGAAATCGACAAGGTCGCCAAGCGCGGCAATTCCGGCGGCGT
This sequence comes from Pseudomonas sp. CVAP#3, assembly GCF_018986375.1. Classification (NCBI taxonomy): domain Bacteria; kingdom Pseudomonadati; phylum Pseudomonadota; class Gammaproteobacteria; order Pseudomonadales; family Pseudomonadaceae; genus Pseudomonas; species Pseudomonas sp. CVAP#3. The sequence goes on along the minus strand of NZ_JAHMSC010000006.1, from coordinate 269,818 downwards.
CGACGTATCCCGCGAAGGCGTACAGCGTGACTTGCTGCCGCTGATCGAAGGCTGCACGGTCAACACCAAACTGGGCATGGTCAAGACCGACCACATCCTGTTCATCGCTTCCGGTGCGTTCCACCTGAGCAAGCCAAGCGATCTGGTGCCCGAGCTGCAAGGCCGCCTGCCGATCCGCGTCGAACTCAAGGCCCTCACGCCGGAAGACTTCGAGCGCATCCTCAGCGAGCCACATGCCTCGCTCACCGAACAATATTGCGCCCTACTGAAAACCGAAGGCGTGACGATCGAGTTCCAGCCAGACGGCATCAAACGCGTGGCGGAGATCGCCTGGCAGGTCAACGAGAAGACCGAGAACATCGGCGCCCGTCGCCTGCACACCCTGCTTGAGCGTCTGCTCGAAGAGGTGTCGTTCAGCGCCAGCGATCTGGCCAGCACCCACAGCGAAGAGCCGATCCGCATCGACGCTGACTACGTCAACAGCCACCTCGGCGAATTGGCGCAGAACGAAGACCTGTCCCGTTATATCCTGTAGGTCACATTCTGTGTGAGCGGGCCCCTGTGGCGAGGGAGCTTGCTCCCGCTGGGTCGCGAAGCGACCCCAAAATCAGCGAATGCGGTCTGTCAGGCAGACCCCATTCGCCGGTTTACGACTGCTGCGCCCGAGCGCGGACCGGCCGAGCGGGAGCAAGCTCCCTCGCCACAGGATCACCCGCCGACACAGGGCCTTCATATAGACGGACGACCGGCCCCATGACGACTCCACTCCCCACCGCCATCAAACTGCACAAAGCCTCGAAAACCCTGGAGCTGCAATACGCGCCCGATGAGGTCTATCACCTGAGCGCAGAATTCTTGCGCGTGCACTCTCCTTCCGCCGAGGTCCAGGGCCACGGCAAACCCATCCTTCAATTTGGCAAGATCGGCGTAGGCCTGAACAAGGTAGAACCGGCCGGTCAGTACGCACTGAAATTGACCTTCGATGACGGCCACGACAGCGGCCTGTTCACCTGGGAATATCTCTATCAGTTGGCGCGACGATATGACGCACTCTGGGACGATTATCTTGCCGAGCTCAAAGCCGCCGGAAAGACCCGCGATCCAAACGAGTCTGTCGTCAAGCTGATGCTCTAGCTCAAGGCCCGCGCTCTTTAGAGGGCATTTTCTAATTTCATCTGTTTGAATGCTGGGCTGCGGTGCCGAGGATCGGCCTGCTTGCGAAAAAAATTAAACTCGGGTAACCAATGGATCTGGCAAGTTCTGTGCAGCGCGCCTCCTGAATGAAAAAGTCAGCGATGTACAACTAACGGTCACCCGAGCGTGTACCCGGCATTTGCTGTGTGACTACACAGCAGGACTCAGGTACTCGCCTCAGGACAATGGAGCGTCGTAGATGAGTAACAAGAATAACGATGACCTGAAATATCAAGCCTCGGAAAATACCCTGGGGCTTAATCCGGTCATCGGCTTGCGTCGAAAGGATCTGCTTACCTCTGCCCGCATGGTGCTGACCCAGGCCATCAAACAACCCATCCACAGCGTCAAGCATGTCGCGCATTTTGGCATTGAGCTCAAGAACGTGATGCTCGGTAGATCCGAGCTGCAACCGGAAAGCGATGACCGTCGTTTCAACGATCCGGCGTGGAGTCAGAACCCGCTCTACAGACGTTATCTGCAAACCTACCTGGCGTGGCGCAAGGAACTCCACGACTGGATCGGCGAAAGCAGTCTGTCCGCCCAGGACATCAGCCGCGCACACTTCGTGATCAACCTGATGACCGAGGCCATGGCCCCGACCAACAGCGCGGCCAACCCTGCTGCCGTCAAACGCTTCTTCGAAACCGGCGGCAAAAGCCTGCTCGATGGCCTCTCGCACCTGGCCAAGGATCTGGTGCACAACGGCGGCATGCCGAGCCAGGTCAACATGGGCGCCTTCGAAGTCGGCAAGAGCCTGGGCACCACCGAAGGCGCGGTGGTTTTCCGCAACGATGTACTGGAACTGATCCAGTACCGGCCAATCACTGAACAAGTGCACGAACGCCCACTGCTGGTGGTCCCACCACAGATCAACAAGTTCTACGTTTTCGACCTGAGCCCGGACAAAAGCCTGGCGCGCTTCTGCCTGCGCAACAATGTGCAGACTTTCATCGTCAGCTGGCGCAACCCGACCAAGGCCCAACGCGAATGGGGCCTGTCGACCTACATCGAAGCGCTCAAGGAAGCGGTCGACGTGGTTACCGCGATCACCGGCAGCAAAGACGTGAACATGCTCGGCGCCTGCTCCGGCGGCATCACCTGCACCGCGCTGCTGGGCCACTACGCGGCGATTGGCGAGAAGAAGGTCAACGCCCTGACGCTGCTGGTCAGCGTGCTCGACACCACCCTTGATTCCCAGGTCGCGCTGTTCGTCGACGAACAAACCCTGGAAGCCGCCAAGCGTCATTCCTATCAGGCCGGTGTGCTTGAAGGTCGCGACATGGCCAAGGTCTTCGCCTGGATGCGCCCCAACGACCTGATCTGGAACTACTGGGTCAACAACTACCTGCTGGGCAACGAGCCGCCGGTCTTCGACATTCTGTTCTGGAACAACGACACCACCCGCCTGCCTGCGGCGTTCCACGGCGACCTGATCGAACTGTTCAAAAACAACCCACTGATCCGTCCTGATGCACTGGAAGTGTGCGGTACGCCGATCGACCTCAAGCAGGTCACAGCAGACGTCTACTCCCTGGCGGGCACCAACGACCACATCACACCGTGGAAGTCGTGCTACAAATCGGCGCAGCTGTTCGGTGGCAAAGTCGAATTCGTGTTGTCCAGCAGCGGCCATATCCAGAGCATTCTGAACCCGCCGGGCAACCCGAAATCCCGTTACATGACCAGCTCCGACATGCCGGTCCATGCCAACGACTGGCTGGAAAACTCAACCAAGCACACTGACTCCTGGTGGCTGCACTGGCAGGCCTGGCAGGCCGAGCGTTCGGGCAAGCTGAAAAAAGCCCCGACCGTGCTCGGCAACAAGACCTATGCGGCAGGTGAGGCATCACCGGGGACTTATGTGCATGAACGTTAACTGACCACAAACCTGCAGGAGCCGAGCCTGCTCGCGATGGCGACCTCAAGGACGCCATCGCCGGCAAGCCGTGCTCCTACAGGGATAACGATCGACCCACAGGGCTTGAAGCATGCCGCAACCGTTCATATTTCGTACTGTCGACCTGGATGGTCAAACCATCCGCACCGCGGTACGCCCCGGCAAGCCTCACTTGACGCCCTTGCTGATTTTCAACGGCATCGGCGCCAACCTGGAGCTGGTGTTTCCGTTCGTCCAGGCGCTCGACCCGGACCTGGAAGTAATCGCCTTCGATGTCCCCGGTGTCGGCGGTTCATCGACGCCTACCCACCCTTACCGCTTTCCCGGGCTGGCCAGGCTGACCGCACGGATGCTCGACTACCTCGATTACGGGCAAGTCAACGTGGTCGGTGTTTCGTGGGGCGGGGCACTCGCCCAACAGTTCGCTTTCGACTACCCCGAGCGCTGCAAGAAACTGGTGCTGGCAGCGACGGCGGCGGGCATGGTGATGGTGCCGGGCAAACCGAAAGTGCTGTGGATGATGGCCAGCCCCAGACGCTACATCCAGCCATCCCACGTGATTCGCATTGCGCCGCTGATTTACGGTGGTTCGTTCCGCCGTGATCCGAACCTCGCGGCGGAGCACGCCAGCAAAGTCCGTTCGGCTGGCAAACTCGGTTACTACTGGCAGCTGTTCGCGGGCCTGGGCTGGACCAGTATTCACTGGCTGCACAAAATCAATCAGCCGACCCTGGTGCTGGCCGGTGACGATGACCCGCTCATTCCGCTGATCAATATGCGGGTACTCGCCTGGCGTATTCCCAATGCCCAGCTACACATAATCGACGACGGCCATTTATTCCTGATCACTCGGGCTGAAGCCGTCGCTCCGATCATCATGAAATTTCTCCAGGAAGAACGCCAACGGGCGGTGATGCATCCGCACCCGGGGTCGTTCGGCGGCACATAACGTACTGCGCATGTCGACAGGCGTGTCGAAAGCCGCAAGGGAGGTCCGAAGCGACTATGGTGTCTATTCGCAATTGACGTACTTGTTGATGGCTTGACGAAGGAGTGTTGACTCATGCGAGACAAAAAAGCGCCGGGCGCCTTTCCTCCACCCGCCGCATTCATCAATGCCCAGAGTGCGATCACCGGTCTGCGCGGCCGGGATCTGTTCTCGACTCTGCGCAGTGTCGCCGCTCACGGCTTGCGTCACCCGGTACAGAGTGCCAAACACGCACTGGCGTTGGGTGGCCAGCTGGGCCGGGTACTACTGGGCGAGACCCTGCATCAGCCCAACCCTTCGGACAGCCGCTTCGCCGACCCGAGCTGGGCCCTCAATCCGTTTTACCGACGCGGCCTTCAGGCTTACCTGAGCTGGCAGAAGCAGATCAAAAAATGGATCGATGAAAGCGGCATGCCCGCCGATGACCGAGCACGCGCGCACTTTGCCTTTACCCTGCTCAACGACGCTGTCTCGCCGTCCAACACCTTGCTTAACCCGCTGGCGGTCAAGGAGCTGTTCAACTCCGGCGGCCAAAGTCTGGTGCGCGGTCTCAGCCATCTGCTCGACGACCTGATGCACAACAATGGCCTGCCCAGCCAGGTGACCAAGCACGCCTTCGAAGTCGGCAAAACGGTAGCCACCACCACCGGTGCCGTGGTGTTTCGCAACGAACTGCTGGAGCTGATGCAGTACAAGCCGATGAGCGAAAAGCAGTACGCGAGGCCGCTACTCGTGGTGCCGCCACAGATCAACAAGTACTACATTTTCGACTTGAGCCCGCACAACAGCTTCGTCCAGTTCGCGCTGAAGAACGGCCTGCAGGTGTTCATGGTCAGCTGGCGCAACCCGGATGTCCGTCATCGCGAATGGGGTCTGTCGAGTTACGTCGAGGCCCTGGAAGAAGCGCTGAACGTCTGCCGGGCGATCAGCGGCAGCCGCGAGGTCAACCTGATGGGCGCCTGCGCCGGCGGCCTGACCATCGCGGCCCTGCAAGGACATCTGCAAGCCAAGCGGCAGTTGCGTCGGGTCTCGAGCGCGACCTATCTGGTGAGCCTGCTCGACAGTGAACTGGAAAGCCCGGCGACCCTGTTTGCCGACGAACAAACCCTCGAAGCGGCCAAGCGTCGCTCCTACCAGAAAGGCGTACTCGAAGGTCGCGACATGGCCAAGGTATTCGCCTGGATGCGCCCCAACGACCTGATCTGGAACTACTGGGTCAACAACTACCTGCTGGGCAAAGAGCCGCCAGCCTTCGACATTCTCTATTGGAACAACGACAACACTCGCCTGCCGGCCGCTTTTCATGGCGACCTGCTGGACTTCTTCAAGCACAACCCGTTGACCCATCCTGGCGGACTGGAGGTCTGCGGCACGCCGATCGACTTGCAGAAGGTCAACGTCGACAGCTTCAGCGTCGCCGGGATCAACGACCACATCACGCCTTGGGATGCGGTGTACCGCTCGACACTGCTGCTGGGCGGTGAACGACGCTTCGTGCTGTCCAACAGCGGCCACGTGCAGAGCATTCTCAACCCACCGAGCAACCCCAAGGCCAACTACGTCGAGAGCCCGAAACTGAGCAGCGATCCACGGGCCTGGTACTACGACGCCAAACACGTCGACGGCAGTTGGTGGAACCAGTGGCTGGGCTGGATTCAGGAACGTTCCGGCACTCAGCGCGAAACGCTGATGGCGCTGGGTAACCAGAACTATCCACCGATGGAGGCGGCGCCAGGCACCTACGTGCGCGTACGCTGAACTCTCCCCGCGCCACGGCCTGAAGTGTCGGCCGTGGCCTGACGAATCACTAAGAAGACTGGATGAAAACCCGCGACCGGATTCTTGAATGTGCCCTGCTGCTGTTCAACCAAAAGGGCGAGCCGAATGTCTCTACCATGGAAGTTGCCAATGAGCTGGGGATCAGCCCTGGTAACCTCTACTACCATTTTCACGGCAAGGAGCCGCTGATTCTCGGGTTGTTCGAGCGCTTTCAGGGCGAATTGACGCCGCTGCTCGATCCGCCGTCGGACGTGCAACTGGCACCGGAGGATTACTGGCTGTTCCTGCACCTGATCGTCGAACGCCTGGCGCACTACCGCTTCCTGTTCCAGGACCTGTCGAACCTGGCCGGACGTTTGCCGAAACTGGCCAAGGGCATCCGTAATCTGCTCAATGCCCTCAAGCGCACACTGGCCTCGTTACTGGCGCAGCTAAAGGCTCAGGGGCAACTGGTCAGCGATACCCAGGCGCTGGGGCAACTGGTGGAACAGATCACCATGACCTTGCTGTTTTCCCTGGACTATCAGCGGATTCTCGATCGCGAAGGCGAAGTGCGAGTGGTGGTCTACCAGATCATGATGCTGGTGGCGCCGCACTTGCCACCGTCGGCGAAACTCGCAACCGAGCAGTTGGCGTTGCAGTATCTGGAAGAGCACGAATAGGTTCGGCTTGATCGAAGGTGCCTGAGACGTTGATCGTTCCCATGCTCTGCGTGGGAAGGCAGCCAGTGACGCTCTGCGTCACTGCCGCAATGGACGCGGAGCGTCCGGTGAGGCATTCCCACGCAGAGCGTGGGAACGACCGTATGAAAAATGTATGTACAAACAAAAACGCCCGACCTTCGCAGGCCGGGCGTTTTTGCGTGTCCTGGGTTAATCAGGACTGACTGGTTGGCGCCGATGGAGTTGACGCTACAGTCGGGGTCACAGCAGGGGTTGGCGCCGCGGCGGAGTTCGCCGGGCTGACCGGTGCTGCCGGTTTGGCGGCGGCCACTGCTGGTTTCGGTGCAGCCGCTTTCGGGGCTGCTGGCTTCTTGGCGACCGGCTTCTTCGCAGCAGCCGGTTTGGCTGCTGGCTTGGCCGCTGCAGGTTTGGCTGCCGCGGTTTTAGCTGCTGGCTTGGCTGGCGCTTTAGCCGCTGGTTTGGCAGCCGGTTTTGCGGCAGCTTTGACCAGGGGTTTGGCGGCAGTTTTAGCGGCGGGTTTGGCTGCTGCCGTTTTAGCGGCAACAGGCGCAACTTTGGCGCCGGTGAGTTTTTCGATTTGCTTGGTCAGGGTATCGACCTTGCTGTGCAGCGCTTTGACTTCATTGCGGCTTGGCACGCCAAGACGCGAAATGGCGCTGTTCAGACGCTTGTCGAAAGCCCCTTCCAGTTCGTCCCACTTGCCCAGCGCACGATCTTTGACACCACTGATTCGCGACTTGGCCGATTGAGCGGAGTCTTTGGCAGCGTCAACAGTTTTGCCGACAGCGCTCTTCGTGAGCTTCTCGGCTTTCTCGCCATCTTTGACCAATGACTCGAAGAGTTTGCTGCCGTCAGTGTCGATCTTCGAGTACACGCCTAAACCAGCAAGCCAGATTTTGCGGGAGTAGTCTTCGACTTTCCCAATCCACGAGCTGCCTTCTTTCTCGGTGTTCTTTTTGCCAGCCATCCCGTTCTCCTTAATGTTTACGCGCGACGCGTTCGAGCAATGCCGTCAGCTCATCGAGCTTAGCAGAGAGTGTCTCAACGTCATGTTTAGACGGAATGCCGATACGATTCAAGGCACTTGCGACACGCGTGTCGAAAGCCTTCTCGACTTTGTCGAGCTGAACTTCGACTTTGCCTTTGAAGGTACTGACTTCACTCTTGGCTTCATCAATCTCGGCGTTGGCCGCTTCAAGCTTCTCGGCAACGACTTTTTTGCCTTTCTTTTCAAGAGTTTGACCAGCCTTGATCAACTCCTGAAAGTACTCGCTGCCTTCCTGACCGACCTTGGTGTAGGCACCCAGGCCTGCCAGCCAGATCTTGCGGGCATAGGATTTCACTTCGTTCAACGCAGTCGGCTGAATGTCAGTTTTTTTCTTCAAAGTAACTTTGGCCATGGTGCACCTCACGCGCAGAAGGTTTGAGGAACTGCCCGTCAAGCGTCGGGCTCAGGCACAACGTAGTGAGAAAAATTAGAAACGGCACCCTAACAACTGACACAAATCGGTGTGCTTGAGTCGGCGCGCAATTGTGGCGAGGGGGCTTGCCCCCGTTGGGTCGCGAAGCAGCCCCAAAACCTGCAATTACATTTCGCCCGGGAAACCACATTGACGGTTCTTGCGACTGCTGCGTAGCCGAACGGGGCGGTGCGGCGTTCCGACAAGCCCCCTCGCCACGGGTTGTGCATGTGTCAGATATTGCGCAAATCAGACCAATGCCTTATCGAGGGCTCTTTCGATTTCCGACTTGATGGTGCCGCTCATGGCTGACATCAACAGGCCGAGTTCGACATCGATCCTGATCGAGGTATCGCCCACATACACGGCGCCTTTTACCCCGGAACGCTTGAGGTTCAGGGTGTCGCCCGACCACTGAGGTTCCAGGCCATATTGCGCAGCCAGTTTTTCCGCCAGTTTGTCAGCCTTCTCGCGGGCTGCTTCCTTACCCAGGCCATGGGCACGCTCAACACTAATATGGGCCACTGAATGACTCCTGCTTTATCGGGACTTGCCTCAACCGTTCTGACCCCTGCTGCGTCAAAACGTCCGGGCGGTTGCCTATCTTACCTTCAGCCTTGCCAAGACAAAGCATGCCTGCGGGATTAGAATGTCGCGCATTCTCTTTTGGTGACAGCGATATGACTGATCAGCGCAAAGGCAGCGATGCCGAACCCACCACTCACTTCGGCTTCAAAAACGTTCCGGAAAGCCAGAAAGCGGAAAAAGTCGCTGAGGTTTTTCACTCGGTAGCCGCCAAATACGACCTGATGAACGACCTCCTGTCGGGCGGCATGCACCGTCTATGGAAGCGTTTCGCGATCGAACTGTCGGGCGTTCGCACCGGCAACCGCGTGCTGGACATCGCTGGCGGCACCGGCGACCTGACCAGAAAGTTCTCGCACCTTGTCGGTCCGACCGGCCAGGTCGTGCTCGCCGACATCAACGAATCCATGCTCAAGGTCGGTCGTGACCGCCTGCTGGATCTGGGCGTGGCCGGCAACGTCGAGTTCGTTCAGGCCGACGCTGAAAAGCTGCCGTTCCCGGACAACCACTTCGACTGCGTGACCATCGCGTTCGGCCTGCGCAACGTCACCCACAAGGAAGACGCCCTGCGCTCGATGCTGCGGGTGCTCAAACCGGGCGGGCGCTTGCTGGTGCTGGAGTTCTCCAAACCGACCAACGCACTGATGTCCAAAGCCTACGACGCCTACTCGTTCGCCTTCATGCCGTTGATGGGCAAGCTGATCACCAATGACTCGGAAAGCTATCGCTACCTGGCTGAATCGATCCGCATGCACCCGAATCAGGAAACCCTGAAGTCGATGATGGTTGAAGCCGGTTTCGACCGCGTGACCTACCACAACATGACCGCAGGCATCGTCGCCCTGCACCGCGGCATCAAACCCTGATGTTGCTCGCCGGCCTGCTCGCCAGCGTCGAACTCGGCCTCAACCGGGTGTTGCGGCTCGACAGTACGGCGCTGCCGCGCCTGGCGCATTTGAGCGGCAAGGTGATTGCCGTCGATTGCCGCAGCCCGGCGTTGCAGATGTTCATTGTGCCCAGCGACGAAGGCCTGATGCTGGCAGCACACTGGGCCGCGGACGCCGACTGCACCTTGCGCGCACCGGCGGCAAGCCTGCTCAAGCTGGCCCTGAGCAAGGACAAGACGGCGGTCCTGCATGCTCCTGAAGTTGAACTCGACGGCGACAGCGGCGTGCTGCTGGAACTCGCGGCAGTCCTTCAGGACCTGGAGCTGGACTGGGAATACGAACTCTCGCGCTGGCTCGGCCCGGTCGCCACGCAACTGCTGGGCGGTCACTTGCGCAGCCGCGCACGCTGGTATCAGCAAGGTTTCGCCAGCCTGAACCAGAATCTTGCCGACTACCTCGCCGAAGAATCGCGCGCCCTCGTCGGCCAGCGCGAAGCCGAAGCGCGGTTTAGTGAACTGGACCAGATCAAACTTGATCTGGAACGTCTTGAGGCGCGCTTCGAGCGTCTTTCCCGATCCCTTGATTCAAGCGATAACGCATGAAGCTGCTTGCCGTCCGCCGTTTGTTGCGCATCCAGCGCGTCGTGATCCGCTACCGCCTCGATGACCTGCTGTTCGCCCTGCCACTGCCGTGGTTCCTGCTGGGGCTGCGTTATGCGCTGCCGTGGCGCTGGTTTCCGCGTAAAACCCTGGACCTGAGCCGGGGCGCGCGCCTGCGGCTGGCCTTGCAGGACCTGGGGCCGATTTTCATCAAGTTCGGACAGATTCTTTCGACCCGCCGCGACCTGCTGCCCGAAGACATCGCCGATGAGCTGATGCTGCTGCAGGACCGTGTGCCGCCGTTTGACTCGCAGGTAGCGGTCAAGCTGATCGAAGAACAGCTGGGCAAGAAAATCAGCGATGTGTTCAGCCGATTCGACATCGAGCCACTGGCTTCGGCTTCGGTGGCGCAAGTTCATGCGGCGCAGTTGAAAAGCGGCGAAGAAGTGGTGGTCAAGGTCATACGCCCGGGCCTCAAACCCGTGATCGCGCAAGACCTGGCCTGGCTGTTCATCCTCGCCCGCGCAGCGGAAAAACTCTCCGCCGACGCCCGCCTGCTGCACCCGGTGGAGGTGGTCAGCGACTACGAAAAGACCATCTTCGACGAACTCGACCTGTTGCGCGAAGCGGCTAATGCCAGCCAGCTGAGGCGCAACTTCGACGGCTCGCCGTTACTGTACGTGCCGCAGGTCTACTGGGACTGGTGCCGACCAAAAGTGTTGGTGATGGAGCGCATCTACGGGATTCAGGTCACGGACCTCGCGACCCTCGCCGACCAGCGCACCGACATGAAAATGCTCGCTGAGCGTGGTGTGGAAATCTTCTTCACCCAAGTGTTCCGCGACAGCTTCTTCCACGCCGACATGCACCCCGGCAACATCTTCGTCAGCACCGTGCAGCCGTGGAGCCCGCAGTACATTGCGATCGACTGCGGGATCGTCGGCAGCCTGACGCCTGAAGACCAGGACTATCTGGCACGCAACCTGTTCGCCTTCTTCAAGCGCGACTATCGCCGCGTTGCCCAATTGCACATCGATTCGGGCTGGGTGCCGGCGGAAACCAAACTCAACGAATTCGAAGCGGCAATCCGCACAGTCTGCGAACCGATCTTCGAAAAACCGTTGAAAGACATTTCCTTCGGCCAGGTGCTGATGCGCCTGTTCCAGACGGCGCGACGCTTCAATATGGAAGTGCAGCCGCAACTGGTGCTTTTGCAGAAAACCCTGCTCAACATCGAAGGCCTGGGCCGTCAGCTGTACCCGGAACTGGACCTGTGGAACACCGCTCAGCCGTTCCTCGAACGCTGGATGCGCGAGCGCGTCAGCCCGAAAAACTTGCTCGGCAACCTGCACAACCAGGTCGAGCAACTGCCACACCTGGCCAACATGACCCGTGACCTGCTCGAGCGCATGTCGCAGCCGCACGTCGTCAACTCGCCACCGGCCTGGCATCGCCGCTCGGACGACTGGTTCCTGCGCCTGCTCGGCACCGCGCATCTGGCGGGTGGCGCGATCCTGCTGGCCGGCGGCCCACTGGACGGACTCGGCCATTGGCCCGGCGCGATCATGGTGGCCGTGGGCTTGTATCTGATCGTTCGACGATAGCCAGTTGGGCCGCGCACTGGCACACTGTTTCAACGCCAGGGTTCCACTACTGAAGTGTCGAGCCCGCTGTCGGAGTCGAAGATGAAAGATTGGCTGGACGAGATCAAATGGGACAGCGACGGCCTGGTGCCGGCGATCGCCCAGGATCATAAAACCGGGCGCGTGCTGATGATGGCCTGGATGAACCGCGAAGCGCTGGAACTGACCGCCGCTGAGAATCGCGCCATCTACTGGTCACGTTCGCGTGGCAAGCTGTGGCGCAAGGGCGAAGAGTCCGGGCATGTGCAAACACTGCATGAGATGCGCCTGGACTGTGACGCCGACGTGATCATTCTGATGGTCGAGCAGATCGGCGACATCGCCTGTCACACCGGCCGCCAAAGCTGCTTCTACCGCGTCTATGAAAACGGCGACTGGAAAACCGTCGACCCGGTGCTCAAGGACCCGCACGCCATCTATTCGGACCACAAACATGACTGACACCCTGACCCGTCTGGCCCAAGTGCTGGAAGAGCGTAAAGGCGCTGCCGCCGACAGCTCCTATGTCGCCAGCCTTTACCACAAGGGCTTGAACAAGATTCTGGAAAAAGTCGGCGAAGAATCAGTCGAAACGATCATTGCCGCCAAAGACGCCGCCATCAGCGGAGATTGCAGTGATGTAATCTACGAAACCGCTGACCTGTGGTTCCATAGTATGGTCATGCTCGCCCAACTGGGGCAGCATCCGCAGGCAGTGCTCGATGAACTGGACCGCCGCTTCGGCCTGTCCGGTCACGTCGAGAAAGCCTCGCGCCCGTCCGCCTGAATAACTATTAGAGAGGAGCAGCAACATGGGCATTTTTGACTGGAAACACTGGATCGTCATCCTGGTGGTTGTGGTACTGGTATTCGGCACCAAGAAACTGAAAAACCTCGGCACTGACGTCGGCGAGACGATCAAGGGCTTTCGCAAAGCCATGAACGACGAAGAAAAGCCTGCCGAGCCGACAGTTCCGCCGACCGCCGCGCAGCCAGCGTCGCCGGTGCAGCCACAGGCCACGACACTGAACGAGCCGCACACCATCGACGTGCAGGCCCATAAAGTCGAAGAGCCGACCCGCAAAGACTCGTGAGCGCAGACTAATGTTCGGTATCAGCTTCTCTGAACTGCTGCTTGTCGGCCTCGTTGCCCTGCTGGTGCTGGGCCCCGAGCGTCTGCCGGGCGCTGCGCGCACCGCCGGCCTGTGGATCGGACGCCTGAAGCGCAGCTTTAACGCGATCAAACAGGAAGTTGAACGTGAAATCGGTGCCGACGAGATTCGCCGGCAACTGCACAACGAGCACATTCTGTCGCTGGAACAAGAGGCGCGCAAAATCCTCAATCCAGCCCAGCAGCCGACGCCAGTCGAGACGGTAGCCGAGCAGACGGTTCAGGCGCCTGCGCCTGCTGCCGAAACTGCTGCTGTCGCAACACCGGTCGAGCCGCCTCCAGCAGTCGTTGCCGCACCACCGACAGCACCTGTTACTCCTGCGGCGGCAACCACTGCGCCGGCTCCCCACGACCCAACACTGCCGCCGCGAGCCCCATGAGCGATATTCCGGAATCCGACCAGCACATGCCGCTGGTTTCGCACCTCACCGAGTTGCGCACTCGCCTGCTGCGCTGCGTCGCGGCGATTTTCCTGATCTTCGCCGGGTTGTTCGCCTTCACCCAGCAGATCTACACCTTCGTCTCGATACCGCTACGCCAGTACTTGCCGGCAGGCGCGACGATGATTGCCACCGACGTGTCCTCGCCGTTCCTGACGCCGTTGAAGCTGACCATGATGGTCTCGCTGTTCCTGGCGATCCCGGTGATCCTGCATCAGATCTGGGGCTTCATCGCGCCGGGCCTGTACAAGCATGAAAAGCGCATCGCGGTGCCGCTGCTGGTCTCCAGCATCCTGTTGTTCTACACCGGCATGGCGTTCGCCTACTTCCTGGTGTTCCCGCTGATCTTCAAGTTCTTCGCCTCGGCCACTCCGGCGGGCGTGGAAATGATGACCGACATCACCAGTTACCTGGATTTCGTCATGACGCTGTTCTTCGCCTTCGGCGTGGCGTTCGAGATCCCGGTGGCCGTGGTGTTGCTGGTGTGGATCGGCGTGGTCGACGTCAAATACCTGAAGAAGATCCGCCCGTACGTGGTCATCGGCTGCTTCGTGGTCGGCATGATCCTGACCCCGCCGGACATTTTCTCGCAGACCCTGCTGGCCGTGCCGATGTGGCTGTTGTTCGAGATCGGCATAGTGTTTGGCAGCCTGGTCAGCAAACGCGAAAAGCCGGCGGATGACCAGCCGGCTGACGATCACAACGACCAGCCGCCAGCGACTCAACCGTGAACCTGCTGCTCCTCATCGATGCCGATTTCATTGCGGCCGACCGAGTGATCCTGCGCGATCGTCGACTCACTCACATGCAGGAAGTCCACCGCTGTGAAGTCGGCGACAGCATGCGGGTCGGGCGGATTGGCGGCTTGATGGGCTCAGCCGAAGTGCTGCGCCTGGAAGCCACCGAAGCCGAACTGCGCGTCACCCTCGACCAACCGCCACCGGCCAAGCTGCCGCTGACCCTGCTGCTGGCCCTGCCACGACCGAAGATGCTGCGTCGAGTGTTCCAGACGGTGGCCGCCATGGGTGTGCCGCGAATCGTGCTGGTGAACAGCTATCGGGTCGAGAAGAGCTTCTGGCAGACGCCGTTCCTCGAACCCGAGGCCATCCGTGAGCAACTGATCCTCGGTCTCGAACAGGCTCGCGACAGCGTGCTGCCCGAGATCGTTATCGAGAAACGCTTCAAGCCCTTCGTCGAAGACCGCCTGCCGGCCATCGCCGACGGCACCCTTGGGCTGATCGGCCACCCCGGCCAGTACCCGCCCTGCCCCCGCGGGCTGGATGAACCGGTAACCCTGGCCATCGGCCCGGAAGGCGGCTGGATCCCCTACGAAGTCGACCTGCTGACCAAGGCCGGCCTGCAACCGGTACAGCTCGGCGAGCGCATCCTGCGGGTCGAAACCGCTGTCACGGCCCTGCTTTCGCGCCTGTTCTAACACAGCCCTGTGGCGAGGGAGCTTGCTCCCGCTTGGGCGCGAAGCGGCCATCGCTTTTTTCGAGCAAGAACGCATCCACCGACTTTACGACTGCTTTGCAGCCGAACGGGAGCAAGCTCCCTCGCCACAAGTGACTACCGGTCCAGACATTGCGGCGGCCTTCAGATCTCCATCTGTCGGCCGATAGTCTCTCTATAAATCCAATTAACGTGGTCGTAGGGAGTCCGCAGCATGTACCGATGGTTAGCCGAACACCTTGGGAATGTGAGCGTCAATCGCAAGCTTGGCATCGGCTTTGGCCTGGTGTTGCTCCTGACCCTGCTGATCACTGTGGATGGCTGGACGGGCATGAGCGGCATCATCAGTCGCGGTGACAAGCTCGGGTACATTTCCAGCCTCAATGAGCTGACCAAAGACCTGCGCATTGCTCGCCTGGACTATGAAATGCGTCGCGGCGAACAAGGCCCCGCCGCTGTCAGCGAGTTGCTGGACAAGCTCGATTCAGGCCTGCAAGGCGCCCTCAAGATGATCGAGCAGCCAGCCGATGTGGCGATGCTCAATCAGCAGATTGAAGCCGTCAGCAAGTACAAGCACGCCTTTACCGACATGACCCAGGCTACCGCCAACCGCGAGGCCGCCCGTGCCAAACTCGGTGCCACCGCCGACAACGCCGTAGCCCGCGTTGCGGAAGTCGAAAAAGCCCTGCTGCAAGGTGACAGCGTCGCCCAGTTCAACAGCGTCATCGAGCTGAGCAAGTTGATCCAGCAAGCACGCTTCCAGGTGCGCGGCTACACCTACAGCGGCAAGGTCGAGGCTGAACAACCGGCGCTGGATGCCATCGACAACGCCTTGAAGTACCTCAAGGCCCTGCCGGAAAAACTCCCGGAACAGCACACCGCCAACCTGCAAACAGCCACCGACTCGCTGATCGCCTACCGCGCGGCCGTCAGCCAATACCGCGATTCCCAGGTGGCCAGCGCCACCGCCCTCAAGGACATGGCCCAGCAAGGCGACCTGCTGTTCGAGCTGAGCAAGAAACTCACCACCGCCCAAACCGTCGTGCGTGATAGCGATGCCACCGCAGCCAAAAACACCCTGCTGCTGGTGACCGCGCTGGCGCTGGCATTCGGTCTGCTCGCTGCCTGGGCCATCACCCGGCAGATCATCATCCCGCTGAACCAGACTCTTAAAGTTGCTGAACGGGTGGCTGCCGGTGACTTGACTCACAACCTCGTTTCCCAGCGTCGCGATGAACTCGGCCAGTTGCAACGCGCGATGCAGAGCATGACCGTCGGCCTGCGCGAACTGATCGGCGGCATCAGTGAAGGTGTGACACAGATCGCCAGCGCCGCTGAAGAACTTTCAGCCGTGACCGAGCAGACCAGCGCCGGGGTCAACAACCAGAAAATTGAAACCGACCAGGTGGCCACCGCCATGAACGAAATGGCCGCCACCGTGCAGGAAGTCGCACGCAACGCCGAGGAAGCATCGGAAGCCGCCGTCGCCGCTGACCAGCAGGCCCGTGAAGGCGACAAGGTGGTCGGCGAAGCCATCGCCCAGATCGAACGCCTGGCCACCGAAGTCGGCAATTCCACTGAAGCCATGGGGCATCTCAAGCGTGAGAGCGACAAGATCGGCAGCGTGCTGGATGTGATCAAGTCCGTGGCCCAACAAACCAACCTGCTGGCCCTCAACGCGGCCATCGAGGCGGCACGGGCTGGTGAGGCCGGACGCGGTTTTGCCGTGGTTGCCGACGAAGTGCGCAGCCTGGCGCAACGCACCCAGAAGTCCACCGAAGAGATCGAAGAGCTGATTGTCGGCCTGCAAAGCGGTACACAGCAGGTCGCCAGCATCATGGACAACAGCCGCAGCCTGACCGACAGCAGTGTTGAACTGACTCGCCGCGCTGGCGGTTCGCTGTCCAATATCACTCGCACTGTCTCGGCAATTCAGGCGATGAACCAGCAGATCGCCGCAGCCGCCGAACAACAGAGCGCCGTGGCCGAGGAAATCAACCGCAGCGTGCTGAACGTGCGTGACGTTTCCGACCAGACCTCGGCCGCCAGCGAAGAGACCGCGGCCTCCAGCGTCGAACTGGCGCGGTTGGGGACGCATTTGCAGATGCTGGTGGGTAAGTTCAAGGTTTGAGGTGATGCAGATTGAGGATCGTTCCCACGCTCCCGCGTGGGAATGCATCCTGTGACGCTCTGCGTCACGCCTGCGAAGGGACGCGGAGCGTCCCGGGCGGCATTCCCACGCAGAGCGTGGGAACGATCAGTTACGAGGTTACAGAACCTGCCGCAAAAACGCCTGTGCTCGCGGGTCTTTCGGGGCATCGAAGAATTCGGCCGGCGAGGCGTCTTCGAGCAATTTGCCGTGATCGAAGAACAGCACCCGATCCGCAACTTCCCGCGCAAAGCCCATTTCGTGGGTCACGCAGACCATGGTCATGCCTTCCACGGCCAGGGTCTTCATCACATCCAGCACTTCGCCGACCATTTCCGGGTCCAGCGCCGACGTCGGCTCATCGAACAACATCACCTTAGGCTCCATGGCCAGCGCCCGGGCAATCGCTACGCGCTGTTGCTGACCGCCAGAGAGCCGTGACGGAAACTCGTTGGCCTTCTGCGCGATGCCAACTTTTTCCAGCAATGCCAGGGCCTTGGCCTCACGCTCCTGCTTGCCGCGCTTGCGCACGACTTTCTGCGCCAGGCAGAGATTCTCCAGCACGGTCATGTGCGGGAACAGGTTGAAGTGCTGGAACACCATGCCGACTTCACGGCGGTAAGCGTTGACGTCGGTTTTCGGGTCCGCCAGTTGCAGACCGTCGATGCTCACCGAGCCCGAGTCGAATGCTTCCAGGCCATTCAAGCAGCGCAGAAAGGTCGACTTGCCGGAACCCGACGGGCCAATCACCACCAGCACTTCGCCCTTGGCCACTTGGGTAGTGACGTTATCCACCGCACGGACCACCTGGCCGCGCGTGTCGAAGACTTTTACCAGATCGCGGACTTCAATCACTTTGCGCGAGCCTCCGCTCAAGCCGGCTGGCGATTTTCGACAGCGGCAGGTTGATCAACAGGTACAGGCCCGCCACGCAGAACAGGATTTCGAACGGCGAGAACGAGGTGGTGATGACTTCGCGGCCGCTTTTGAGCAGCTCGGTGATGGCGATCACCGACACCAGCGACGTGTCCTTGACCAGACTGATGAATTGCCCGGCCAACGGTGGCAGCACGCGCTTGAACGCTTGCGGCAACACCACGTGGCGCATCGACTGGCCAGCGCTCAAACCCAGCGAACGGGCGGCTTCGTTCTGCCCACGGGCAATCGATTGCACGCCAGAACGAATGATCTCGGCCACATAGGCACCGGTGAACAGCGACAGTGCGGCAATCCCGGCAAATTCGCGGGACAGGTTCAGCACCGTACCAATGAAGAAGTAGAAGATAAATATCTGCACCAGCAGCGGCGTACCGCGCACCAGCTCGATGTAGACGGTCGACAGGTCGCGCAGGGTCGGGTTGTTCGACAGCCGGCAGAGGCCGGTCGCCAGGCCGATCAACAGCCCGAGCACGCCCGACACCAGCGACAGCCACAACGTTGTCCACAGGCCCCACAACAGCGGTCCTGCCGACCAATGCCGGGTCACGCCAACCACATCGCCTTCCGCAACGTCGTCGCCACGGGCCACTTGCAGGCTGTTGTCATCAACGCTCAGCAGCTGTTCGACCCCGGCGTCATTGCGCAGGGTCACTTCGGCCTTGCCGCCAGTACGCACCAGCTCGCTGACGGTGGAAATGTCGGCAGCACGCTGGGTTTCTTCGGCCTGATAGGCGAAATACTGCGGCACGCGGTTCCAGCGCCATTCGTAAGACATCAGCGAGGTAGCGTAATACAACGCGCCAGCCATGCCGATCAGCACCAGCACGGTCAACACGTGCCAGGGCCATTGGGCTTTTTTCTGTTTCATTTGTCAGCAAATCCATAACGATCAGGGCGCGCGCTCCCCCTGTGGCGAGGGAGCTTGCTCCCGTTGGGGTGCGAAGCAGCCCTGAAATCAGCCACCGCGCATCTTCGGGTAAAACGTGTAAACCGGTTTACGGCTGCTGCGCCCGAGCGCGGACCGGCCGGCGGGAGCAAGCTCCCTCGCCACAAAGGTCAGGCGTTATTCCATGTCCTTGAGCCAGGCGGAGTCTTTGAACCACTTGTCATGGATGCGATCGTAGGTGCCGTCTTCGTGGATCTGGTGCAGGAAGTTGTTGATGAAGTTGATGCTGTCGTAGTCACCCTTCTTCAGACCGAAGGCCAGCGGTTCGTAGGTGAACGGCTTGTCGAGGAACACCAGTTTGCCGTTGCCGACCTTGTTCACCGCCACGACGTTGTAAGGCGCGTCGTAGATGAAGGCGTCAGCCTTGCCGTTGACTACATCGAGCACGGCTTCCTGCTCGTTGTCGTAGCCGTGGTACTTGGCTTTGGAGATCAGCTTCTTCGCGACCATTTCGCCGGTGGTGCCGAGCTTGGAGGTGATGCGGTAGTCCGCGGTGTTCAGGTCTTTATAGGAAGTGATGGTGCCTTCCAGCTCCTTGCGGATCAGCAATGTCTGGCCGACCACGATGAACGGTTCACTGAAGTTCAGGCGCAGGTTGCGTTCCTGGGTCAGGGTCATGCCACTGCCGATCATGTCGAACTTGTCGGTCATCAGGGCCGGGATGATCCCGTCGTAGCCGGTGGAGACCATCTCCAGCTTGACGCCCATAGCCTTGGCCATGGCTTTGAGGATGTCGACTTCGAAGCCGATAATCTCGCCGCGCTTGTTGGTCATTTCAAACGGCATGTAGGTCGGGTCCATGCCGACTTTCAGCGTGCCACGCTTGACTGCGTCGTCGATGGCGCCGGCGTGCGCCGCGTTGACGGCAACCAGTGCCGTGACACCGAGCAGCAGCCTCGAGAGATACTTCTTCATCATCAACTCCCCTAACCCTTTGTGTTGTCAGGCGCGCAAAAAGCCGATTTTCTTTTTAAAACCGACAGTTACGGACAGAAAGTTGTCCAGGCGCACCAAAGAGGGGAGCGATGCTAACGCACTCGTCCGTTTGCACAAGGGGGCAGAAGGGGATTTGTTGTTTTACCGATGATCGTTCCCACGCAGAGCGTTGGAACGATCAATGGGCCAAGAAAAAGCCCCGCATCTTTTCAGAAGCGGGGCTTTTTCATCAGGCCGGTTGTGCCTGTGTGCTCAGTGGTTTGAGCGGCAACAGCGGTGCGTGAGGATCGGCTTTCACCGACGCTCGCCAGGCATCCAGCCACTGCGCGTGACTTTCGCTCCAGACCTGCTCATGCAGGCGACCCAGTGCCACCGGGTCGCTCAGCAGTTGCAGACGCTCATGGTTGTTCAACCCGGCAGGGCCGGCTTTCAGTGCATGGCGAACCCGTTCGATACGCAGCCATTCGATTGGCTCGGCCTGACCGTGACGCGACGTCGCCAGCGCGCACGCCAGGGCATTCTGCTGCGGATCGACCACGGCGCGGATGAAGCCGTCGTTCAGTGCGTGCCAACGGTTTTCGTGGGTGTACTGATCGGTTGCCAGCAAGGCCTGCGGCGGTGCGTATTCCTCAGGGATCAGGAACAGGCTCTCGTCGCGGGACTTGAGGCCTAGCTTCACGCGACTGGAGATCACCGACACCGGGATCGACAGCATCAACGAACCGACGATCGGTACCAGCCACCAGAGGAAACTCGGGTTCAGCCAGACCACCAGCAAGGCCCAGAAAAAGCCCAGCAAGGTTTGCGGACCATGGCGGCGTACCGCTTCGCTCCACGGTGTCGAGTCGTCGTCACGTTGAGGCGAGTTCCAGGTCGCCGCCCAGCCAAGGAACGCGGCGAGTACGAAACGGGTGTGGAAGATCATCCGCACCGGCGCCAGCAGCATGGAGAACAGCATCTCCAGCAGCATCGACAGGGTCACCTTGAACTTGCCGCCGAACTCTTTCGCGCCCTTGGCCCAGATCAGGATGATGCTCAGCAACTTCGGCAGGAACAACAGCACGATGGTCGTCGAGAACAACGCAACGGCCTTGTCCGGGTGCCATTGTGGCCACAGCGGATACAACTGTCGCGGCTCCATGAAGTACTGCGGTTCCATCAGCGTGTTGACCGCCAACAGCGCCGTCGACAACACCAGGAAGAAGAACCACAGCGGTGCCGACAGGTAAGACATCACGCCGGTCAGGAACACCGCGCGGTGCACCGGGTGCATGCCCTTGACCAGGAACAGCCGGAAGTTCATCAGGTTGCCGTGGCACCAGCGACGGTCACGCTTGAGTTCGTCGAGCAGGTTCGGCGGCAACTCTTCGTAGCTGCCCGGCAGGTCGTAAGCAATCCACACGCCCCAGCCGGCACGGCGCATCAGCGCCGCTTCAACGAAGTCGTGGGACAGGATCGCCCCCGCAAACGCGCCTTTACCAGGCAACGGCGCCAGGGCGCAGTGCTCGATGAACGGCTTCATGCGGATGATCGCGTTGTGGCCCCAGTAGTGGGATTCTCCCAACTGCCAGAAGTGCAGGCCGGCGGTGAACAGCGGACCGTAGACGCGCGTGGCGAACTGCTGCATGCGTGCATACAGCGTGTCCATGCCCGAGGCACGTGGCGCGGTCTGAATGATCCCGGCATCCGGCGTGGCTTCCATCAAGCGCACCAGACTGGTCAGGCATTCGCCGCTCATCACGCTGTCGGCGTCGAGTACGACCATGTATTTGTAATCACCGCCCCAACGACGACAGAAGTCGTCGAGGTTGCCGCTCTTGCGTTTCACGCGACGGCGACGGCGGCGATAGAAGATCCTGCCAAAGCCCTTGGCTTCGCGGCAGACGTCCAGCCAGGCTTGCTGCTCGGCAACGCAGATATCGGTGTCGTTACTGTCACTGAGGACAAAGAAGTCGAAGCGGTCCAGGTCACCGGTGGCGGCGACCGACTCGAAGGTCGCGCGCAAACCGGCGAATACCCGCGGTACGTCTTCGTTGCAAATCGGCATCACCAATGCGGTGCGAGCGTCCTTGGGAATCGGCTCGTTGCCGGCGCTGGCGCCGGAAATGCGGTACTTGTCGTGCCCGGTGAGCAACTCGAGGAAGCCCATCAGTGCGGTCCAGAAACCGGCCGACACCCAGCAGAACAGAATCCCGAACAGAATCAGGATGCTGGTTTGCAAGGCATAGGGCAGCACTTGCGTAGCCGTCTGGAGCAGCGGTTGGTGCAGGACTTCGTTGAGGTCGACGAACGACCAGCCCTGGTACGGCATGATGCCTTTCATGTACCAGCCCGCGACGATGGTCTGGCCCAGCATCAACACCAGCAGAATGTAGCGGCGGATCGAACCGACGGTGCGCCAGCGAGCCGCCGGCAGCACGCGCTCATCCTTCGGCGGTGCCGGAGGATTGGTGCGACCAGTCAAGCGACGCCAGCCACGTACCAGGATATTGGTACGCCATGGCTCGGGCACGACCTTGGTCCGACGAATCGGCGGGGTTGCCTTCAGGCACACCCGACCGGCGGCGTCGAGCGCCAACATCTCGGCTTCTTCCAGCTCCTCGGCGGAGTTGAGGGTCAGCCGGCGACCGACCGAAGCCTGGTTCGCTTCGCCCGGTGCGTCGAAGGTCGGCGACGACAGGCGCTCATGCAGTTCGCTGAAAGATGTGCAGCCCGCAAGTTCCGCGCGCTGCTCATCGGTCATTGGCAGGTGCGCCAGATACTCGTTGAGCGTTTCTGGCTGTACTTGGGAATTACTCATCGGCTGGCAACTGGTAGCTCCAGGTCTCGGTCAGCACTTGTTCAGTCTTGGCTGCATCCGGGGCAGGAGGTGTGGCAGGGGCTGCTTCGGCAGCGGCAGGCTGCTTGGCGTCTTTGTCTTTCGCTTCCTTGGATTCCTTTTCTTTCTTCTCGAGTTGCTTGGCGGCGATCTTGTCGGCCTTGGCAATGGAAGAATTGGCGTTCGGCAGTGAGACCTTGGCCGGTTCAGGGGCTGCGATTTCCTTGACCAGTGCAGCACGCATTTCGGTGGATTTGCCCGGGTCCTTGATCTTCATGCGCAGGGTCAAACGCCAGCCCTGGGTCTCAGGGTTGTAGCGCACGCTGTTCTCGACCACTTCGGCGTTGTCGCCAACGCTGACCTGGCTGCGAACCGGTGCATCTTCCGGCAGAGCCTTGAGGGACGGGCCAGTGAAGTCCACCAGGTAGGCAACACTGCCATCTGGCTGACGGATCAGGTTGGACTGTTTCACATCACCGGTGGAACGCAGGGTCTGTTGAACCCAGGCGCTGTCTGCCGAATGCAGGGCTGCTTCGTCGATGGTCCAGTGCAGACGGTAGGCGAAGTCCAGCGGCTGACCAGGCTCAGGCAGTTTTTCCGGGCTCCAGAAAGCAACGATGTTGTCGTTGGTTTCGTCGGCAGTCGGAATCTCTACGAGGTCGACAGTACCTTTACCCCAGTCGCCCTGTGGCTCGATCCAGGCGCTTGGACGCTTGTCGTAGCGGTCATCGAGGTCTTCGTAGTGGCTGAAGTCACGACCACGTTGCAGCAGGCCGAAACCACGCGGGTTCTCGACCGAAAAGTTGCTGACAGCCAGGTGTTTCGGGTTGTTCAACGGGCGCCAGATCCACTCACCATTGCCGGCATGAATCGACAGACCGCTGGAGTCGTGCAGTTCGCGACGGTAGTTGAGCACTTTCGACGGCTGGTTGGCGCCGAACAGGAACATGCTGGTCAGTGGCGCGATGCCCAATTTGCTGACCTTGTCACGCAGGAACATCTGCGCCTTGACGTCGACAATCGTGTCGCTGCCCGGACGCAGGGTCAGGCGGTAGGCGCCGGTGGCACGCGGCGAGTCCAGCAGGGCGTAGATCACCAGGTGCTTGTCGGTCGGCTTGGGTTGCTCGATCCAGAACTCGGTAAAGCGCGGGAACTCTTCACCGGACGGCAACGCAGTGTCGATCGCCAGGCCACGGGCAGACAGGCCATAGGTGTGGCCTTTGCCGACGACGCGGAAGTAACTCGCGCCGAGCATGGTCATGATTTCGTCTTGCTTGTCGGCCTTGTTGATCGGGTACAGCACACGGAAGCCGGCATAACCCAGCTTTTCGGTGGATTTAGGATCGAACTTCACATCGCCGAAATCGAAACGACTTGGGTCGTACTTGATCTCGTCAACGTTGTTGGCGGTGATTTCGTTGATCTTCACCGGCGTGTCGAAGTGCATGCCCTGGTGATAGAACGACAGCTTGAACGGGGTTTTCTGGTCGGCCCATTCGGCTTTTTCGGTCAGGAAACGAATTTTCTGATAATCCGCGAATTTCATTTCACGGAATTCGTTCGGCAGATTGCTGCGCGGAGCTTCGTATTTCTGCCCGGCCAGCTCTTTTGCCTTGGCCGACACATCATCCAGATTGAATGCCCAAAGCTGGCCAGCGCTGAGCAGGCAAAGCAAAGCAGAGCCCGTCACCAGTGCGTTTCGTAACCGTTTGGCAGACAATTTTGGTGCATTACAGGGACTAACAATCACGAGCAACCCTCGCCGAAAACAGATCAAAAAACCAACGGCCAGCTATCTATATGCCAGGTTGGCGAGCATTGTTCCGACTCCGATGGGGCTAAATGATTCCCCAAACGGTTGCGGACAAGTCTCTACCTAAGTCAAAAATGGGCCAACGAACGCTGATCCCCGTAGCGCGGGATTATCTAGTAGGCCGCGTTACAACGCATCAGGGGTAACAAAGTATTTATCGCGAAAAACCCCTGTTTTCGACCAAAACACGCCTGAAAAGATGTTTCAAGCGTCTTCAGGTCTGTAACAGGAAGGTTACCGGGCCATCATTGACCAGATGCACCTGCATGTCTGCGCCAAATCTACCTGATGCCACTTTGCCATGTAACTGCTGCGCTTTGGTCAATATATAGCCAAAAAGCTCTTCTCCGAGTGCCGGTGGGGCCGCGGTAGAAAAGCTCGGACGCAAACCATTTTTGGTATCGGCGGCCAGGGTGAACTGCGAGACCAACAGCAAACCACCGCCGACATCGGCCAGGGACAGATTCATCTTGCCCTCGGCGTCACTGAATACCCGATAGTTAAGCAGCTTATGCAGTAGTTTGTCGGCGCTGGCCCGTGTGTCTTCCGGCTCAACCGCCACCAGCACCAGCAAACCCTGGTCTACAGCGCCAACAACCTCCCCCGCCACTTCGACGCGTGCATTTCGCACGCGTTGCAACAGGCCCTTCATGCTTCTTCAGGCGGTAGATCAAGCAAACGCCGGGCCATCTGGCTGGCCGCACGCACCAATGCATCAGTGATACCCGGCTCGGACGCTGCGTGTCCAGCATCGCGGATCACCTGCAGTTCGCTGTTCGGCCAGGCCTGATGCAGTTCCCAGGCATTATCCAACGGGCAGATCACATCGTAACGGCCGTGGACGATGACGCCTGGCAAATGGGCGATCTTGCCCATGTCGCGAATCAGCTGGTTCGGCTCGAGGAACGCGTTGTTGGTGAAGTAGTGGCATTCGATCCGGGCAATCGACAGCGCGCGCTGCGGCTCGGAGAAGCGGTCGACCACCATCGGGTTCGGCCGCAAGGTAGCCGTGCGGCCTTCCCAGGTCGACCAGGCCTTGGCCGCGTGCATCTGGGCAATCTGATCGTTGCCGATCAGGCGTTTGTGGAATGCGCTGAGCAGGTCGTCGCGCTCATCCAGCGGGATCGGCGCAATGTAGTCCTGCCAGTAATCCGGGAACAGACGGCTGGCGCCAGCCTGGTAGAACCATTCGATTTCCTGCGGGCGGCAGAGAAAGATCCCGCGCAGGATCAGACCGTGCACACGCTCCGGGTGGGTTTGTGCGTAGGCCAGGGCCAGGGTCGAACCCCAGGAGCCGCCGAACAACACCCATTTCTCTATTCCCAAGTGCTGGCGAATCCGCTCAAGGTCGGCGACCAGATCCCAGGTGGTGTTGTTTTCGAGGTTGGCGTGGGGGGTGGAACGACCGCAGCCGCGCTGATCGAACGTAACGATGCGATACAGGTTCGGATCGAAGTAACGCCGACTCTGCGCATCACAACCGGCCCCCGGACCGCCGTGAATAAACACCACCGGCAAACCTTCCGGTGAACCGCTTTCGTCGACGTACAGCGTGTGTATTGCATCGACGGCCAGATCGTGCCGGGCGTGGGGTTTGATCTGCGGGTACAAAGTCTGCATTGCGCGCTCCGTAAGGGGTCGAGGTCATCCCTGGGGGGACTTCAATTATTCTGCCGTCCGGCATCATAAACCCGAATTACCTGAATGAGCATGCCCGCAAAAAATCAGACTTCGCTTACAAGAAACCGATGCAAATACGCCAACAGGTTTTCATAGAGCAGATCCACTTCCGCAACCTCGCCCCTGCCCCGCAAACACCCGTGAATCAGCCCTTTGCCCGAATACAGACTGACCTCGCCCCCGGCGGCTTCAAGTCGCTGGGCATAACTGACACCGTCATCGCGTAGCGGGTCGAACTGCGCGACGGCGATCATCGTCGCTGGCAAACCGCTGAGATTATCGGCGAGCAATGGCATGGCGTAGGCCGACGGGTGCCGCGTACCGCGCAAGTACAACGCGTGATAGCAGTCCAGGTCGCTGCTGCTGAGTAGCGGCGCGTCGGCACATTCGCTGCGCGATGGAAGCCTGGCGTCACCGCCCAGTCCTGGGTAAATCAAGACTTGTGCGCAGGGCAAGCGCTCGCCCCGGTCGCGCAATGCCAGGCACAACGCGGCGGCAAGATTGCCGCCAGCGCTGTCACCCGCCACCAGCATCCGCTCAGCGTTCAATGCAAACGGGCTCGCTCCCGCGCACAACGCTTGCCAGACGCTCAGGCAGTCATCGAACGCCGCCGGAAAGGGATGCTCCGGTGCCAGTCGGTAATCGACGGCAATCACCAGCACGCCCAAAACCGCCGACAACTCGGTGCAGATGAAGTCGTGCGAGTCCAGATCCCCCACCACCCAGCCACCGCCGTGCAGATAAAGAATGCACGGCCAACCCGAATCAGGCGGTGCCACCGCTGGCTGGTAAGACCGGACACGAACGCCTTCCAGCGTAAAGTCGGTGACCTCCAGCCCGTCCGGGCGAGCCGGGGTAAATGCCCGGCACATTTGACTGTAAGCCTGACGCAGCCCGTCCAGGCTGCTGTCGGGGCTGTTGAAGCTGAGGGTTCTCTCGACAAATGCCGAGAGCTGCGGTGAAAGCGGGTAATCGGACATGCAGGAAAGACCTGGGTAGCAACGGAGTCAGACCACTCAGGGTCTGGACAAACCCTGTGGCGAGGGAGCTTGCTCCCGCTGGGTTGCGAAGCGACCCTAAATCAACCACCGCGAGCATCCAGAGAGCACGCGATTGCCGGATTACGACCGCTTCGCGGCCGAGCGGGAGCAAGCTCCCTCGCCACAGGTTCTTGTGTTGGCCTTCAGGCCTATTTCAGGCTGGCCTGTACCGCCTTCACACCGTCCTTGCCATCGAAACTGTTGACACCCGCCAACCAACGCTGAAGATCCTCGGGATGGTCACGCAGCCATTGCCGGGCAACTTCCTGCGCGGTCTTGCGCTCCATGATCGGCACCATTAACTGGCTTTCCTGAGCGGCGGTGAACGTCAGGTTTTCCAACAGACGGTTCACATTCGGGCATCGCTGGGCATAATCCGGCGCGGTCACGGTCGAGACCGTCGCCGCACCTTCGTTAGGGCCGTAGACATCGTCGCTGCCGGTCAGGTAGTTGATCTTCATGTTGATGTTCATTGGATGCGGGGTCCAGCCGACGAACACCACGAACTCCTTGCGATTGACCGCCCGCTGCACGGCGGCAAGCATGCCGGCCTCGCCGGATTCGATCAGCTTGAAGTCCTTGAGGCCAAAGTGATTGGTCTCGATCATGGTTTTGATGGTGGTATTGGCGCCGCTGCCCGGCTCGATGCCGTAGATCTTGGCACCCAACTGGTCTTTGAATCTGGCGATATCGCCGAAGGTTTTCAGGCCCGCTGCCGCGACATAGTCAGGCACTGCGAGGGTAGCCTGGGCGTCAGACAGGCTGGGTTTGTCCATGACTTTGAGTTGATTGGCGGCGATGAACGGCGCGATGTTCTTGTCCATCGCCGGCTTCCAGTAGCCGAGGAAGATATCCAGGCGTTTGTCGCGGATGCCGGCAAAGATGATTTGCTGCACGGCGCTGGTTTGCTTGCTTTCGTAGCCAAGCCCATTGAGCAAGACATCGGCCATGCCACTGGTGGCGATCACATCGGTCCAGTTGACCACGCCCATGCGCACGGACTGGCAGGACGCCGGTTCGCTGGCAAAGGTGTTGGCGCTCAGAAGTGCGGTGCCGGTAAGGATTAACAGACAGCGGTTGAACAGTCGTTTCATCGGGAAGGCTCGCTCGGCAGCTGGTTATTGTGGGCCCGGTGTCTTCGTGCACCGTGCCCACAACGTTACCCAGCGTCTGAGCGACAAAAACGCCCTGAGGCGACCGAGTCTTGCACGGTGGCGACAGCAACCGATCGTTGTGGCGAGGGAGCTTGCTCCCGCTGGGCCGCGAAGCGGCCCTGAAAACAGCCACCTCTCAGTATCTGCAAGATCCGACTGGCAGGCTTTGCAACTGCTGCGCAGTTGAGCGGGAGCAAGCTCCCTCGCCACAAGATAGTGTCAGGCGTAGTGTTTCTGCCCCCAGGCCAACAACCCTTGCAGTAGTTCCTTGAGCACCACTTGCGTCGGTGCCGCCAGGTCAGGCCGATAGCGGAACGGTTCGACCTCTTCCATGTAAGTGCACTGCCCCAGCTCCAGCTGCACCGCGTGGATGTTTTCGGCCGGGTTGCCGTAATGACGGGTGATGTGGCCGCCCTTGAAGCGCCCGTTAAGCACATGGCTGTAATCCGTGTGCCGGGCGCAGATGGCTTCGAGCTGGCTGGCCAGCTGTGGATCGCAACTGGCACCGTTGAACGTGCCGAGGTTGAAGTCCGGCAGCTTGCCGTCGAACAGGTGCGGGATCACCGAACGGATCGAATGCGCATCGAACAACAACGCATAACCGAACTCGGCTTTCAGCCGCGCCAGTTCTTGCTGCAGGGTGCTGTGGTACGGCGTCCAGACCTTTTCCAGGTAGCTCGCACGTTCCTCAGCCGACGGCTCCAGCCCTTCGCAGAACAACGGCACGCCGTCGAACAATGTCGCCGGGTACAGGCCCGTCGTCGCACCGACATACATCGGCTTGTCGTCGGACGGCCGGTTGAGGTCGATGACGAACCGCGAATACTCGGCGGCCAGGGTGCTGGCACCCAGCTCGGTGGCGAACTCGTAGAGCGTGGGAATATGCCAGTCGGTGTCCGGCAGGCTTTGTGCCTCGGGAATCAAACCGGCTTCAACCGCAGGCGTCAGACGCACGCCAGCGTGAGGCATGCTGATCAGCAGCGGCACCCGGCCTTGTTTGAAGTTCAGAACCTTATCCACAACCGTTCTCCTATAACTCGACTTCAACGCCGTGACGCACGACGCGTTTTTCCAGGTCACCGCCCAACCAGTACGACAGGTCGGCTGGACGATCGATTTGCCAGGCCACGAAGTCGGCGACTTTGCCGACTTCAAGCGAACCGTGGGTACGCTCCATGCCCAATGCCTTGGCGGCGTGAATGGTCGCGCCGGCCAGGGCCTCTTCCGGCGTCATGCGGAAACAGGTGCAGGCCATGTTCAACATCAACCGCACCGACAGCGCCGGCGAGGTGCCGGGGTTGAGGTCACTGGCGATGGCGATTTTCACCCCGTGCTTGCGCAAGGCATCCATCGGCGGCAATTGGGTTTCACGCAGGAAGTAGAACGCTCCCGGCAGCAACACGGCAACAGTGCCGGAGGCGGCCATGGCAATGGCGTCGTCTTCAGTCATGAACTCCAGATGGTCGGCCGACAGCGCGTGATAACGCGCCGCCAGGCTGGAGCCGTGCAAGGACGACAGTTGCTCGGCATGCAGCTTCACCGGCAAACCGAGCTTCTGCGCCGCGACGAACACCCGTTCGACCTGCGCTGGCGAAAACGCCAGGTATTCGCAGAACGCATCCACCGCATCCACCAGGCCTTCGGCGGCCAGCGCCGGCAGCATTTCGCTGCAGATATGGTCGATGTAGTCATCGGCGCGGTCGGCGTACTCTGGCGGCAAGGCGTGAGCAGCCAGGCAGGTGCTGCGCACACTGACCGGCAGTTCGGCGCCGAGGCGACGGATCACCCGCAGGATTTTCCGTTCGCTGACCAGGTCGAGGCCATAACCGGATTTCATCTCGATGCTGGTCACACCGTCACGCAGCAGGCTTTTCAGGCGTTTCTTCGCACTGGCGAACAGCTCGTCCTCGGTCGCCGCACGCGTGGCGCGCACGGTGCTGGCGATGCCGCCACCGGCCGCGGCGATTTCTGCGTAGCTCACGCCTTGCAGGCGTTGCTCGAACTCGCCGCTGCGATTGCCGCCGAACACCGTGTGGGTGTGGCAGTCGATCAGGCCCGGGGTGACCCAGGCCCCCGCGAGGTCATGGACCTCGGGGTACTCGCCGGACGGCAGCTCGCTACGTGGGCCGATCCACTCAATGTGCGCTCCTGACGTCACGATGGCGGCATCCTCGATGATCGAGTAAGTGCCCTGCGCCATGCTTGCAACGTGGCAGTGTTGCCAGAGAGTTTTCATCCGAGGCCTCCGTTAGTTATCGATTAGAAAAAGAAGGATCACGCGCGACCAGGGCGGCCCGCCCTGCCGCCGGTTTGACCCATGTCAGGTAGGCCAGCACCAGCAACACGATCCAGACCACGCCGACGATCAGCGCCGCCTGGGTATCCGGGAAATAGCCCAGCACGCCGAAGACAAACAGCATGAAGGCAATCGCCGCCATCGGCGCATACGGCCAGAACGGTACCGGGAATTTCAGCTGCGCCACTTGTTCGGCAGTCATGGAGCGACGCATCGCCACCTGAGTGAACAGAATCATCAGCCAGACCCAGACGGTAGCAAAGGTCGCAATGGACGCGATCAGCAGAAACACGTTTTCCGGGATCAGGTAGTTCAGCAACACGCCCAGCAGCAGCGCGACACTCATCACCACCACGGTCATCCATGGCACGCCATTTCGCGACAGGTGGGCGAAGCCCTTCGGTGCGTGCCCTTGCTGGGCCAGACCGAACATCATGCGGCCAGCGCCGAAGATGTCACTGTTGATCGCCGAAATCGCCGCCGTAATCACCACAATATTAAGGATGGTGGCCGCCGAGCTGATCCCCAGCTTATCGAAAATCTGCACGAACGGGCTGCCCTGGCTACCGATCTGCTGCCAAGGAAAGATCGACATCAGCACCAGCATCGTCAGCACGTAGAACAGCAGAATCCGCAACGGTACGGCGTTGATTGCACGAGGCAGCACGTGCTGCGGGTCTTTGGCCTCACCGGCGGTGACGCCAATGATTTCAATACCGCCAAACGCAAACATCACCACCGCGAACGAAGCGATCAGACCGCCTATGCCATTGGGCATGAAGCCGCCTTGGGTCCAGAGGTTGCTGATGTCGGTCACCTGGTCAGGGGCCGTGCTGATACCGAACAGCATGATGCCGAAGCCCCCGAGGATCATCGCAACGATGGCGGCGACCTTGAGCAGCGACAGCCAGAACTCCATTTCACCGAAGACTTTGACGTTGCACAGGTTCAAGCCGCCGACGATGGAAACGACGCCCAACACCCAAATCCAGCGAGAGACCTCCGGGAACCAGAAGCCCATGTAAATACCGAACGCAGTGACGTCGGCCATGCCGACGATGACCATTTCGAATGCGTACGTCCAACCGAGGATGAAGCCTGCCATCGGTCCCAGGTAAGTGCTGGCGTATTGACCGAAAGAACCTGCGACCGGGTTGTGCACAGCCATCTCGCCGAGGGCGCGCATGACCATGAACACCGCTGCGCCACCAATCAGGTAGGCAAGCAGCACCGCAGGACCGGCCATCTGGATGGCCGAGGCAGAACCGTAAAACAGCCCGGTGCCGATCGCCGACCCCAGTGCCATGAAGCGAATATGTCGGGCCGATAGCCCGCGTTTCAAGCCGTTTGCTGGCTTTTGCATTTCTCGTCCTTAGTTGTTCTTGTCGGAGAAGATTGATGAGGGACGAAGGGCCTTGAACAGATTCGGCATTTGTACTTGCCTCAAGATCCCCCCTCACCCTAACCCTCTCCCCAAAGGGGCGAGGGGACTGACTGCGGGTTGCTTTCGAGGTACTGCGACCTGAGATTATGAGTCGAACTCAGGCTCCGAACACCACGAAGATCGGCTCCCTTCCCCCTCTCCCCTTTGGGGCGGTCCGACGTTTCGGGAGGGCTGGGGTGAGGGGTGGTTTTGGAGGGCGAAGAAATCTCAGCCCTGCCCCCCCCTCAAGCCATTACAGGCTAGGCAGCAACTTCGCCATCACCAGCTCATTCAGGCAGCGCGAAGCCAGCAGCTCGCTCGCGGCGTTGATGTCCGGTGCAAAGAAACGGTCCTTCTCGTAGAACGGTACTTTGGCGCGCAGGGTGCTGCGAGCTTTTTCCAGTTTCGACGAAGTCTTCAGACCGTCACGCAGGTCCAGACCCTGGCAGGCAGCCAGCCACTCGACAGCCAGAACGCCGCGAGTGTTTTCGGCCATTTCCCACAGACGCTTACCAGCGGCCGGAGCCATGGAAACGTGGTCTTCCTGGTTGGCGGAAGTCGGCAGGCTGTCCACCGAATGCGGGTGCGACAGTGCCTTGTTTTCGCTGGCCAGAGCAGCCGCAGTCACCTGGGCGATCATGAAGCCGGAGTTCACGCCACCATTGGCCACCAGGAACGGCGGCAGTTGCGACATGTGCTTGTCCATCATCAGCGAGATGCGACGCTCGCTCAGGGAACCGATTTCAGCGATGGCCAGGGCCATGTTGTCGGCAGCCATGGCAACCGGTTCGGCGTGGAAGTTACCGCCGGAGATCACGTCACCTTCAGCTGCGAAGACCAACGGGTTATCCGACACGGCGTTGGCTTCGATCGCCAACACTTCAGCGGCCTGACGGAACTGAGTCAGGCAGGCGCCCATGACTTGTGGCTGGCAGCGCAGCGAGTACGGGTCCTGAACCTTTTCGCAGTTCTGGTGCGAATCGGAGACTTCACTACGCTCGCCCAGCAGGTCGCGGTAAGCGGCGGCGGCGTCGATCTGGCCTTTTTGACCACGAGCAGCGTGAATACGCGCATCGAACGGCGAGCGCGAGCCCAGCACGGCTTCAACGGTCAGGCCGCCAAGGGCCAGGGCACCCGCGAACAGGTCTTCGCCTTCGAACAGGCCACGCAGTGCGTAAGCGGTGGACACCTGAGTGCCGTTAAGCAGCGCCAGACCTTCTTTGGCCGCCAGGGTCAGCGGTTGCAGGCCTGCGACTTTCAGCGCTTCAGTTGCTGGCAGCCATTCACCTTTGTAGCGGGCCTTGCCTTCGCCCAGCAGCACCAGCGACATGTGGGCCAGAGGCGCCAGGTCACCGGAAGCACCGACCGAACCTTTCAATGGAATGTGTGGGTAAACCTCAGCGTTGATCAGGGCGATCAGCGCGTCGATCACCACCCGGCGAATGCCGGAGAAACCACGGCTCAGGCTGTTGACCTTGAGCACCATGATCAGACGCACCAAAGCGTCGCTGATTGGCTCGCCAACACCGGCAGCGTGGGACAACACCAGCGAGCGCTGGAGGTTTTCCAGGTCTTCGCTGGCAATGCGGGTCGAAGCCAGCAGGCCGAAACCGGTGTTGATGCCGTACGCGGTACGGTTTTCCACGAGGATCTGTTCCACGCAGGCAACACTGGCTTCGATCTGTGCCGACGCGCTGTCGTCGAGACGGACGTTGACCGGTTGCTGATAAACAGCACGCAGTTGGGCAAGGCTCAGTTGGCCAGGGATAAGGTTCAGGGCAGTCATAATCAGTCTCCTTTTGAGAGTTTTTATGCTCTTTATATTAAGAGCGTTAACTAACCAGTCGCTCCGGATGATTCCGTTGTCCGTCGCTTCCCGCTTTTTTGAGGGGGGTGGCGCCTTGGCACGCTGGCTTTTGTAGAAATCAGTACAGCTTGGGTAACACGGTTTACAGCAGTATCGGGTCTTTCAAAATCAATTCAGCCTGGAACATGGCAACTCTCCTAAACCACCGCCGCACGCCGCTGGACAAACCGGTCGACGTATTCATCGGCCGGCGAGTGAAGGATCTCTTTCGGCGTGCCGACCTGGATCAACTGCCCATCCTTGAGAATCGCAATCCGGTTGCCAATGCGCACGGCTTCATCGAGGTCATGGGTGATGAACACGATGGTCTTGTGCAAGGTTTGTTGCAGTTCGAGCAACTGGTCCTGCATCTCGGCGCGGATCAACGGATCGAGGGCACTGAAGGCTTCATCCATCAGGATGATGTCAGTGTCCGCCGCCAGGGCGCGGGCCAGGCCCACACGCTGACGCATACCGCCAGACAGCTGATGCGGGTATTTGTTTTCGTAGCCTTGAAGGCCCACGGTGTTGATCCAGTGCTGCGCGCGCTCGGCGCACACTTGCTTGCTTTCACCTCGCACTTTCAAACCGTAGGCGACGTTGTCCAGTACGTTCTTGTGGGGCAACAGGCCGAAGCTCTGGAACACCATGCTGATCTTGTGCCGACGAAATTCGCGCAGGGCTTCCATGTCGTATTGCAGGATGTCCACGCCGTCCACCAGGATCACGCCGCTGGTCGGGTCGATCAGGCGGTTGATGTGGCGTACCAGTGTCGACTTGCCGGAACCCGACAGGCCCATGATCACGAATATCTCGCCGGTAGCGATGCTCAGTGACAGATCATTCACGCCAATCACGCAGCCGGTCTCGGCCAGTACCTGATCCTTGCTCTTGTTCTGTCGGATCATGTCCAGCGCGTCGGCCGAACGGTCACCGAAAATCTTGAAAACGTTTTTGACTTCGATCTTGGTGGCATTGCTCATTGGCTCACCTCATGCCGTGGACGACCGTAGGCCTGGGTAATGCGGTCAATGACCACTGCCAGAATCACGATCGCCAGACCGGCTTCAAGACCACGTCCGACGTTGAGGGTCTGGATCCCCACCAGCACGTCTTCACCCAGGCCACGCGCACCGATCATCGAGGCGATCACCACCATCGACAGGGCCATCATGGTGGTCTGGTTGATCCCGGCCATGATGCTCGGCAGCGCCAGCGGCAGTTGCACGCCGAACAGTTGCTGCCAGCGGTTTGCACCAAAGGCATTGATCGCTTCCATCACTTCGCGATCGACCTGGCGAATACCCAGATCGGTCAAGCGAATCAGCGGCGGTACGGCGTAGATCACGGTGGCGAAAATCGCCGGGACCTTGCCCAGACCGAACAGCATCAGCACCGGAATCAAGTACACGAAGCTGGGCATGGTTTGCATGATGTCGAGCAGCGGCATCAGCACTGAACGCAGGCGATTGCTGCGCGCCGACAGAATGCCCAACGGAATGCCGATCAGCACCGAAATAACCGTCGCCACCAGCATCAATGCCAGCGTTTGCATGAGCTTGTCCCAGAGGCCGACAGCGCCCACCAGGAACAGCAAACCAACGATCACCGTCGTCGTCACCAGCTTGCGGGTCGCGTGCCAGGCGATGCCGGCAACAATCACCAGCATCAACCACCACGGCGCCGCGCGCAGCAGGCCTTCGAGGTTGACGATGGCCCAGAGCAAGGTGTCGGAGATGTGGCGGAACACATCCCCGTAGTTGACGACCAGCGAATCAACCCAAACGTTGACCCGGTCGGCGATGGAAAAGGTGAAGCTTTCGGGAAACATAAGAGACTCTCAATCAAGTGGATGTAGCGAACGTCCCGGCCAGCCTCTCGGTTAGCCGGGAGGTATCTGCCTACAGTTCCGCGTTGATTTTCCTGGCAGTGTCGGTAGTGACCCGCAACTGCCAGATCTCAGGATGTGCCTTCACGAAGATCTTCGCCAGTTTCGTCCAGTCAGATTGCTGCAACGCGATCCGCCCCGCTTGTTTTCACTTTTACAGCCTCGTCCTGCTCTACCGGCAGTATCAGCCGATCAGGTACTGCGCTATGCCACTTCTTGGCTGCGAAGTAGTACATCGCAGCCGGAACCACCAGACCGATGATCCACGAGATGTCGGTATCACCGAGGCTTGCGACCAGAGGGCCAGTGTAGAAGTGGGTGGAAATGAACGGCATTTGAATCAACACGCCGAACACGTAAATGCTGATGCCCATGATGTTCCAGCGACCGTAGCGACCCTCGGGGTTGGACAGTGCCGGAATGTCATAGCGTTCTTTGGTGATGCAGTAGAAGTCCACCAGGTTGATCGCGCTCCACGGCGTGAAGAACGCCAGCAGGAACAGGATGAACGCGGAGAATTCCTTGAGGAACGAGTCCTTGCCAAGCAATGCCAGAGCCGCGGCAAGCGACACCATGATGAAGATGTACAGCAGGCGCACACCGCTTCCAATGTGGCGGCTGCCACGGAAGCCACTGATGATCGTCGCGATCGACATGAAGCTGCCGTAGGCGTTCAACGTGGTCACGGTGACTTTGCCGAAAGCCACGGCGAAGTACAGCAGCGCCGCGACAATCCCGGTACCGCCCAGGCTGACGATGAACGACACCTCGTGGTGAGCGAACTGCGAACCGGCCAGGGCTGCGGCGAACACGCCGAAGACCATCGACGCCTGTGCACCGATCACCGAACCCAGGCCGACGGCCCAGAAGGTTTTCGACGCCGAGGTGCTGCGCGGCAGGTAACGCGAGTAGTCCGCCACATAAGGGCCGAACGCGATCTGCCAGGACGCCGACAGCGACACCGCCAACAGGAAACTCGCCAGAGAGAAGTGCTTGTTGCCCAGCAGTGCGCCGATGTCGTTACCGGCCAGCAGTTTGTAGAACAGGTAGATGAACGCCACCACGCCCAGCACACTGGCGACCCGGCCGATGCCGTGGATCACCCGATAGCCGAAGATGGTGAAGACCATGATCGAGCCGGCGAACAGCGTGATACCGACCCAGTCTTCGACGTGCAGCAACTGCGCTACCGCCTGCCCCGCCAGCAAGGATCCGCTGGCCGAGAAGCCGATGTACATCAGGCACACCAGCACCAACGGAATCACCGCCCCATACACGCCAAACTGCACGCGGCTGGAGATCATTTGTGGCAAGCCGAGTTGCGGACCTTGCGCTGCGTGCAGCGCCATGACGCCACCGCCGAGCAATTGGCCAATCAGCAAACCGATCAACGACCAGAACACATCCCCACCCAGTACCACCGCCAAAGCACCCGTCACAATCGCGGTGATTTGCAGGTTGGCACCCAACCACAGGGTGAACTGACTCAATAGACGACCGTGTCTTTCCGCTTCCGGGATGTAGTCGATCGAACGTTTCTCGATCAACGGTTTACTGCGTACACGATCGCTATTAGCCATTGTCCAACCTCTGTGGATTGTTATTGTGGTTGCCGCTTTCCTACGGGTTTTGCATGAGGTCATCCGTTAAGGATGACCCGCTTTTTATTTACCGGTGATCATCGGCAGGTTCAGGCCCTGCTCCTTGGCACAGTCGATAGCGATCTGGTAACCGGCATCGGCGTGACGCATAACGCCGGTTGCCGGGTCGTTGTGCAGAACGCGAGCGATACGCTCGGCCGCTTCGTCAGTACCGTCGCAGACAATCACCATGCCCGAGTGCTGGGAGAAGCCCATGCCGACGCCGCCGCCGTGGTGCAGGGAAACCCAGGTCGCGCCGCTCGCGGTGTTCAGCAGAGCGTTGAGCAGTGGCCAGTCGGACACGGCGTCGGAGCCATCCTGCATGGATTCGGTTTCGCGGTTAGGGCTCGACACCGAACCGGAGTCCAGGTGGTCGCGGCCGATCACGATCGGTGCCGACAGCTCGCCGCTGCGGACCATTTCGTTGAACGCCAGACCCAGCTTGGCGCGCAGACCCAGACCCACCCAGCAGATACGTGCTGGCAGACCCTGGAAGCTGATGCGCTCGCGCGCCATGTCCAGCCAGTTGTGCAGGTGGGCGTCGTCCGGGATCAGCTCTTTGACCTTGGCGTCGGTTTTGTAGATGTCTTCAGCGTTGCCCGACAGTGCAGCCCAACGGAACGGACCGATACCGCGGCAGAACAGCGGACGGATGTAGGCCGGTACGAAGCCCGGGAAGTCGAATGCGTTCTCGACGCCTTCTTCTTGCGCCATCTGACGGATGTTGTTGCCGTAGTCGAAAGTCGGGATGCCTTGCTTCTGGAAGTCGAGCATCGCTTTGACGTGCACGGCCATCGATTGCTTGGCGGCTTTGATCACAGCAGCCGGCTCGGTCTTGGCGCGAGCGCGGTACTCTTCCCAGGTCCAACCGGCTGGCAGGTAACCGTTCAGCGGATCGTGGGCGCTGGTCTGGTCGGTGACCATGTCCGGACGCACACCGCGACGGACCAATTCCGGCAGGATTTCTGCCGCGTTACCCAGCAGGGCGATGGAAATCGCTTTGCCTTCTTTGGTGTATTTGGCGATGCGCGCCAGCGCGTCGTCGAGGTCTTTGGCCTGCTCGTCGACATAACGGCTTTTCAGACGGAAATCGATGCTCACTTGTTGGCATTCGATGTTCAGCGAGCACGCGCCGGCCAGGGTAGCGGCCAGTGGTTGAGCGCCGCCCATGCCGCCCAGACCGGCGGTCAGGACCCAGCGACCGGTGAGGTTGTCGTTGTAGTGTTGGCGACCGGCTTCAACGAAGGTTTCGTAGGTGCCTTGAACGATGCCCTGGCTGCCGATGTAGATCCAGCTGCCGGCAGTCATCTGGCCGTACATGGCCAGGCCTTTGGCGTCCAGTTCGTTGAAGTGTTCCCAGCTCGCCCAGTGTGGCACCAGGTTGGAGTTGGCGATCAGCACGCGCGGGGCGTTGCTGTGGGTCTTGAAGACGCCGACTGGCTTGCCGGATTGCACCAGCAGGGTTTCGTCGTCATTCAGGTTGGTCAGGCTCTCGACGATCTTGTCGTAGCATTCCCAGTTACGCGCCGCGCGACCGATACCACCGTAAACCACCAGTTCTTTAGGGTTCTCGGCAACTTCCGGGTCGAGGTTGTTCATCAACATGCGCAGCGGCGCTTCGGTCAGCCAGCTCTTGGCGGTCAGCTTGTTGCCGCGGGCAGCACGGATTTCAACGTCACGGTGCTTAGTAAAAGTAACGGGGGTCGGTTTCTGGGTATTGTCAGTCACGAAAAAAACTCCTCAGCAATCAATCCAAACCAGCCCAGGCAGTGGGCGAGCAAGCCGATGTGCAGATGGTGCACATCGGCGAATCAGTGGACGATGGTCGAGTCTTCGTGACTCATACACATACGTCTTTACTTGTACATACAAGCATATGCAATCAAGCGGCCAACTTTCTGGATGGCGCTTCAACAAAGTGCTGAATCTGGCTTAAAAGCCCTTGGGACAAGGGTTTTGCGGCGGTCGATATTTTTTGGGGAAGGATTTTTTCGAGGAGTGACAGATGTTACCTGAGCGCGATTTTGCGCCACGCTGGGGCGTTCGGTAACAAACTGGTGCGCACAGGGAAACGGTGGAGATTGGTTTTTGTGGCGAGGGAGCTTGCTCCCGCTGGTCTGCGAAGCAGACCCGAAGCCAGAGCAAGTGGTGCATCAAATAAAACGTGTTTGCCGGCTTTACGACTGCTGCGCCCGAGCGCGGACCGGCCGACGGGAGCAAGCTCCCTCGCCACAGTTAACTGTTTGCTGTCAGTTCAATCACACAGCACTGGCCGCTGACGAAAACATCCAGCAGCCCGGTGTTACCGCTCAGTTGCAGGCAATCATGACGACCCAGAGCATGGGCCGCGCTGCCATCGATCCGAACTTCAAGTGCGTCGGCCGCGCTGAAAACCAGCAGCGTTCCGGTCGAACTGAAAAACCGTTGCTCGCCCTTCAGCCACTGCAACCGCGCCTGGTAGCGATTCGACGCATAAATCAGGTTGAAGTCGCGGATCGCACCGCCAAGCAGGGTGCAGGAAACATGGCTTTCGCCGCTGAACGCAAACGGGTCCAGTGGTAACAGGGGCCGCGTGTTCTGGCCGTCGACCGTCAAGGTCATGCCTTCACCCTGCAGCACGGTGATGACCCGCTCATAACCTGCAAAGGTCGAGAACCCGCCCGACTCACCGATATCGGCAATCGACAGGCGCCAGCCAAAGCCATCCAGGCCGGTGCCTGCATCGCGGGTGATTTCTTCGGTGCTACCGCCGCCGTTTTTCCACGGCATGCGCGGATAATTCGTCGCGCGCAAAACGTTCAACTGACTCATTTAGGCCTCTTATTATTTATGGCTCTTTATTTGTGGCTTTTTATTTGTGGAACCGCCCTTCCAGACGATGGCGGGAACCGGGATGAATCAGACGAGCGGCGGTCACTGGCTGACGTCCGGACCAGGTCCGACGACGGATCAGCAGGCATGGCTCGCCTTTTTCGATCTGCAGCAATTTGCACTCGGTAGGCTCGGCAAGAATCGCCTCGACCACGTGCTCGCCTTCGGTCAATGGTGCGACCTGATTCAGATAGGCATAAGGCGTTTGCAGGGTGAAGTCTTGCTTGAGGTATTCCGGCGCGACCAGGGCATTGACGAAACGGTCCTCGATTTGCACGGGAATATCGTTCTCGAAATGCACGATCAGCGAGTGGAAGACCTTCTGGCCTTCACGCATGTCCAGTGCCAGGGCGCGCTCGGAACCGGCGGCCTCTTCTTCCAGGGTGATCACCTTGCACGTGTGGCGATGGCCACGGGAGGCGATTTCGTCGGCAATGTTATGCACTTCGAACAACGCGGACTGGCTCTTGGGTTCGGCGACAAAGGTGCCGACGCCCTGCATGCGCACCAACAGGCCGTCAGCCGTCATCTCGCGCAGGGCGCGATTGATGGTCATGCGGCTGAAACCCAACTGACTGACCAGCTCGCTTTCCGACGGCACGCGGTAATGCGGCGGCCAGTTTCCACTGTCGATTTGCTGGGTGATCATCTGTTTGACGCGAGCGTACAAGGGCGCCGGACTGTCGCCCAGATTGGCACTCAGCGGTGAAACTACAGGCGGAGTCGGCACAGGAAATCCTTGTTCGTTGATGAAAGTCACTAGCTTGCCGGAGTTTACCGAGCAGGCAAACGTCTGTATATGTATATACAAATAACACACGATGGGGTACTGAACCATGTCCGCCTTCTTTGCCGAACGCGCGCTTTTGCCTAGTGGATGGGCCAACAATGTACGTCTTGAGGTCAGTGCCGATGGCCTGCTGACCCACATCCAGGCCGATGCCAGCGCTGAAGGCGCCGAACGGCTGAGCGGTCCGCTGCTGCCGGGCATGCCGAATCTGCACTCCCACGCCTTCCAGCGGGCGATGGCCGGACTGGCCGAAGTAGCGGGTAATCCGAACGACAGTTTCTGGACCTGGCGCGATTTGATGTATCGCCTCGTCGGAAAAATCAGCCCGGAACAACTCGGGATCATCGCCCGTCAGCTCTATATCGAAATGCTCAAGGCCGGTTACACCTCGGTCGCCGAATTCCATTACGTGCACCACGATCACAACGGCCATCCGTACGCGGACCCGGCCGAACTGTCGTTGCAAATCAGTCAGGCCGCCAGCGCCTCCGGCATCGGCCTGACCTTGCTGCCCGTGCTCTACAGCCACTCCGGTTTCGGTGGCCTGGCGCCCAATGAAGGCCAGCGACGCTTCATCAACAGCACTGAAAACTACCTGAAGCTACAAGCCCGCCTGCAGCCGCTGCTGGCGCAGCAACCGGCGCAGCAACTGGGCCTGTGCTTCCACTCGTTGCGTGCCGTGACCCCGCAGCAAATCAGCGAAGTGCTGGCAGCCAGCGACAAACACTGCCCGGTGCACATCCACATCGCCGAGCAACAAAAGGAAGTCGACGACTGCCTGACCTGGAGTGGTCGCCGTCCGCTGCAATGGCTGTATGAAAATACCGACGTCGATCAGCGCTGGTGCCTGGTCCACGCGACCCACGCCAACCCGGAAGAAGTCAGCCTGATGGCCAAGAGTCGCGCCATCGCCGGCCTGTGCCTGACCACGGAAGCTAACCTGGGCGACGGGATTTTCCCGGCCGTGGACTTCCTCGCCCAAGGCGGGCGCATGGGCATTGGCTCGGACAGCCATGTGTCGCTGAGTGTGGTGGAAGAACTGCGCTGGCTGGAATATGGCCAGCGCCTGCGCGATCAGCGACGTAACCGCTTGTATGGCGCCGATCAGCCGATGGTCGGGCGCACCCTGTACGACGCCGCACTCGACGGTGGCGCACAGGCGCTGGGCCAGCCGATTGGCGCATTGGAAGTCGGCAAACGCGCTGACTGGCTGGTGCTCGACGGCAACGACCCTTACCTGGCAACCGCCAGCGGCGACGGGATTCTGAACCGCTGGTTGTTTGCCGGTGGCGACCGTCAGGTCCGCGATGTGCTGGTAAACGGCAAGTGGGTGGTACGCGACGGGCATCACGCTGGCGAAGAAGACAGTAACCGGGCGTTCACCCAAGTACTGCGCGAGCTGTTGGGCTGATCACCGCTTCTGTGGCGAGGGAGCTTGCTCCCGCTGGGTTGCGAAGCGACCCCAAATCAGCAATTGAGCTCTTTCAGAAAGATCTCATCAGCTGAGTGACGACTGCTGCGCAGCCGAGCGGGAGCAAGCTCCCTCGCCACGGAGTCCAACCGCACGCCGGTTACTTCGAGGTCTGGGCCATTTTGGTGTCCGACACCCGCCAGATCAGGCGTGTGGTGTCGTAACCCTGCTGACGCGCCCTGCTCAGCAGCTCCTCACGAGTATCGGCGTTGACTTCCGGCTTGCGTGACAGCAGCCACAGGTTGCGCCGATTGGGGCTACCGACAATCGCGGTCTGGTA
This sequence comes from Pseudomonas sp. CVAP#3, assembly GCF_018986375.1. Taxonomy (NCBI): domain Bacteria; kingdom Pseudomonadati; phylum Pseudomonadota; class Gammaproteobacteria; order Pseudomonadales; family Pseudomonadaceae; genus Pseudomonas; species Pseudomonas sp. CVAP#3. The sequence continues at coordinate 227,078 of NZ_JAHMSC010000006.1, read as the reverse complement.
GTCATCGCTGACATACAGCACCCAGTAATTACCCTTGCTCATGCCTGGCAACAACCGGGTAAACCAGTTATCGAAATTCACCCACAGCTTGTCGTTCTTGCCGGGAATCTGCGGCGTTGCCGAGCCCTTGGCTTCTTCCCATTTCCACTCTGGGGTCAGGCAACGATTCAACACTTCCATGTCGCCGTCGGTCTTGAGGGTGTAATGGGCTTCGGATTGCGCGCAGTTACGCTGGAAGTACATCGGCATGCGCGCCAACTCGTACCATTTACCCTGGTAACGCTTGAGGTTGACGCTATTGACCGTTTTCGGCGCCAACGCATCATCGCCAGAAGTGGCGCAGCCGGCCAACAACAGACCGGCCAAAAGAGCTATTACTAACCGCATCATTATTTTTCTCCCGTGGGCGTTTGGCCCCGGTTTACTTCAGGCCTTGCCCGGAAAACATCAGCACTTTGTCACCGGCGTACTGCACGCTGATAAAGCTGTTCTTGTCGCCCCAGGTACAGCTGGACATGCCCAACGCGCCTGAACAATCGGCAGGTTTACCCAGCAAGGTTTCAACCTCGGCCTTGGGCATGCCCGTCGACAGTTTCGAATAGTTTTCCTGGTTGATCTTGCTGCACGCAGCCAACAGCACGCAAAACGACAACAAGGCGATAGATCGCAGCGACATGGTGTAACTCCTGGTAAAGAGGGGGAGGCATGGCTGCCAACCAGAAGCTTAGAAGAGAAAACCTCCTTCTGGTTCCCACCGGCACCGGGTATTTCTTGAAGGGTGAAATCAACATTTCGCACCAAAATCAGGCATTTTTTTGCGCTGATCGGTATTTCGTCGGTTTTCGTAAAACCCGCCTAATCTTTGGCGCTTCCCTGTCGACATAGAAGCAGCGCCAAGCCTGCCCTGTGGCAATTTGACGCGCCTCGTTGATCAGCCCTCCCGCGGTAGCGCCTTTAATGACCAGAAACATGAAGTTCAGCCACAAGATCCTGCTCGCTGCTGCCCTTGTGGTGGCGGTAGCGTTCGCCTGTTTCATTCTGTTCAACGACTACCGTCAGCGCCAAACCCTGCGCAACAGCACCGAGTCCTCGATGCAGGAACTCGGCAGCCTGACCACCAGCAACATCCAGACCTGGCTGGAAAGCCGCATCCAGTTGCTGCAATCGCTGGCCCAGCAAGTGGCCGTCGACGGTCCGGCGCTGGACAACCTGAAACGCGCGGTCGGCCTACCGGCGTACACCAGCAACTTTCAGTTGAGCTACTTCGGCGGTGCCGACGGCGTGATGTTCTCGGTGCCGGCCGGTAATCGCGCGGCGGACTACGACCCACGTGCCCGTGGCTGGTACAAAGCCGCCAACAGTGCACAGCAGACCATCGTCACCGAACCCTACATCGCTGCGTCCTCAGGCAAGCTGGTGATCACCGTTGCGACTCCGGTACAGCATCAGAACCAGATGATCGGCGTGGCCGGTGCGGACATCGACCTGAGCAGCATCAGCACCATCATCAACTCGCTGAACTTTGGCGGCCACGGCCACGCATTCATCGTCAGCAGCGAGGGCAAGATCCTCATTCACCCGGACAGCAAACTGGTGCTCAAAAGCCTCACCGAGGCTTATCCCGCGGGTGCGCCGAAGGTCAGCCCCGGCATGAAGGAAGTCGAGGTGGACGGCAAGACCCAGTTCATCTCGTTCACCCACGTCAACGGCGTGCCGTCGGCTGACTGGTACGTGGCCCTGGTGCTCGACCAGGACACCGCATACTCAATGCTCAGCGAGTTCCGCACCTCGGCGATCATCGCCATGGTGATTGCCGTGGTGATCATCATCGCGTTGCTCGGCATGCTGATCCGCGTCCTGATGCAGCCGCTGCTGACCATGGGCCGCGCCATGCATGACATCGCCGAAGGCGAAGGCGACCTGACCAAACGCCTGACCATTCATGGCCAAGACGAGTTCGGGGCGCTGGGCACCTCGTTCAACCGCTTCGTCGAGCGCATTCACACCTCGATCCGCGAAGTCTCGTCGGCCACCGGCCAAGTCAACGAAGTCGCCCTGCGTGTAGTCAGTGCTTCCAACTCGTCGATGTTCAATTCCGACCAGCAAGCCTCGCGCACCAGCAGTGTGGCCGCGGCGATCAACCAGCTGGGCGCCGCCGCCCAGGAAATCGCCCAGAACGCCGCCCTCGCCTCGCAACATTCCAGCGACGCCCGCAGCCTGGCTGAAGAGGGTCAGCAAGTGGTGGATAAAACCATCGCGGCGATGCAGCAACTGTCGGCCAAAATCAGCGACTCGTGCGGCAACATCGAAACGCTGAACAGCAACACGGTGAATATCGGGCAGATTCTCGAAGTCATCACCAGCATCTCGCAGCAGACCAACCTGCTGGCTCTCAACGCCGCGATCGAAGCGGCGCGCGCGGGTGAGGCCGGACGTGGTTTCGCCGTGGTTGCCGACGAAGTGCGCAACCTCGCGCATCGCACCCAGGACTCGGCGCAGCAAGTGCAGAAGATGATTGAAGAGCTGCAAGTCGGCGCCCGTGAGGCGGTCGCCATCATGACCGACAGTCAGCGCCAGAGCGAAAGCAGCGTCGGCATCGCCAACCAGGCCGGCGAGCGCCTGGGCAGCGTGACCCAGCGCATCGGCGAAATCGACGGCATGAACCAGTCGGTGGCCACTGCCACCGAAGAGCAAACCGCCGTGGTTGAGTCGATCAACGTCGACATCACCGAGATCAACACCCTGAACCAGGAAGGCGTAGAGAACCTGCAATCGACCTTGCGCGCGTGTGCCGATCTTGAGCAGCAAGCGGCGCGGTTGAAGCAGTTGGTGGGGAGTTTCAGGATTTAAAAGTTGGGCGATGGATTTGTGTTGTGGCGCAGATCCACCCCTCACCCCAACCCTCTCCCCACGGGGGAGAGGGGGAAAGGGAGCCGATCTCTGTTGTTATCAAAACCTGAGTTCAACTCGGTTTCTCAGGTCGCAGTAACTCGACCAAACCACTCGGTCAGTCCCCTCGCCCCTTTGGGGAGAGGGTTAGGGTGAGGGGCGGATCTTCAGACTGCCCACATACGCGCTAAAACCGCGACCCCGGCCCACGCAAAAACGCCAACTCTTCAGACGTACTCTCCCGCCCAAGAATCGCATTGCGATGGGGAAAGCGTCCAAACCGGGCGATGATTTTCTGATGCCGTTCGGCGTAATCGAGGTTATCGGCAAATACCGCACGATCCGCCTCGGGTTGCTCAGCCAGCAAGTCGGCAAAGCGTGAGATGGCTTCGTTTTGCACCGCCAGATGCTCGCAATGCTCGAACACCAGGTAGATGAACACCCGCTGGATAGGCCGCAGTTGCCGATCGAGATCTGCGGCAATGCCTTGCGCTACCAGAGCCTGGGCTCTCAAGTCGCCTGCAAAGGATTTGGGGGTTTCGCGAAAGATCATCCGCGGTAACTGATCGAGTAACAACACCAGGGCCAGCCAACCTTCGGGACGTTGCGTCCACTCGGTCAATCCGCCGGCCAGTGCCTGCTCCACCAGATCCCCGAAACGCGTGCGCGCTTCGAGGTCCTGGCTGTCACGCTTACCGAACCACAACTTGCCCTTGTCAGCCGCTACGTCATCAGGTGCTTCGGCTGAACCGAACCACCATTCGAGCAACGGCTGCCAGGGCGCGGTCATGGTTTATTCCTTGTGGTAAGCCGTGGCGCGTTCGACTTCTTCTTTCGAGCCCAGGAACACCGCTACACGCTGGTGCAGACCTTCGGGCTTGATGTCGAGAATGCGCTGGTGACCGTCGGTGGACGCGCCGCCGGCCTGTTCAACCAGGAACGACATCGGGTTGGCTTCGTACATCAAGCGCAGCTTGCCCGGCTTGGAGGGCTCGCGGCTGTCGCGTGGGTACATGAACAGGCCACCACGGGTCAGGATGCGGTGCACGTCGGCCACCATCGCGGCGACCCAGCGCATGTTGTAGTTCTTTTTCAGCGGGCCTTCTTCGCCAGCCAGCAGTTCGCCGACGTAGCGTTGTACCGGCGCTTCCCAGTGACGCTGGTTGGACATGTTGATCGCGAATTCCTGAGTGGAGGACGGGATCTTGATGTCTTCATGGGTCAGCACGAAGCTGCCCATTTCTCGGTCCAGGGTGAAGCCTTTCACGCCATCACCCAGAGTCAGCACCAGCATGGTTTGCGGGCCGTAGATGGCGTAACCGGCGGCTACCTGTTGGGTGCCTGGCTGCAGGAACGCCTTTTCGTTCAAGGGTTCGTTCTGGCTCAGGTATTCGTTCGGGCAACGCAGCACCGAGAAGATAGTACCGACCGGCGCGTTGATATCGATGTTCGACGAACCGTCCAGTGGGTCGAATACCAGCAGGTACGCGCCTTTCGGGTATTTGCCCGGGATCTGGTAGGCATTGTCCATTTCTTCGGACGCCATGCCGGCCAGGTGACCACCCCATTCGTTGGCTTCGAGCAGGATCTCGTTGGAGATCACGTCGAGTTTCTTCTGGACTTCGCCTTGCACGTTTTCAGTGCCCATGCTGCCCAGAACACCGCCCAGGGCGCCTTTGGAAACGGCGTGGCTGATTTCCTTGCAAGCACGCGCCACTACTTCGATCAGAAAGCGCAGATCGGCAGGAGTGTTGTTGCTACGGGTCTGCTCAATCAGATAGCGACTCAAGGTAACGCGGGACATGGAAGGCTCCGAAGGAATGGGGGCTAAAAACCCGCGCAGTTTAACGCGAGTCGGTGCGCAATTCCTCTTATCAGACGAGATTCACTGAATAGAGTTCATGCGCGAGGTTGAGCGTAGCTGCAAATGCACATAACTGTGGCGAGGGAGCTTGCTCCCGCTGGGGCGCGAAGCGGCCCCAAAACCATGCAGCGCGGTGCTTCAAATAGATCGCATCCGTAGGTTTACGACTGCTACGCCCGAACGCGGACCGGCCGGCGGGAGCAAGCTCCCTCGCCACAAAAGAGAAAACTGCGCCAGCTTCAGTTCTTGACGGGTGGTTTGCGCAGCAAACTGAACGCCATCCCCGCCAACCCCGCTACCCCTAGCAAGAGCACTGCCCACAGGCCGATCTTCTTCCAGTTCGTGCCCGGGACAATCGGCGCCACTGCCGCAGCCGGCGAAGTCATCACCGCCGCACCATCGACCTTGGCCTGGCCCAACGTTGCCAGACGCTTGGGACTGTAATCGGGAATCAGTGTCGACAACGGCAAGCTCGCCGTTTTAACCGTCGCGCTACCGAGCGCCAGTGTGTACGGCCCCGCCCCGCGAGCGAGGAACACCACCTGGGTCGAGCGCACGGCATAGCGCACTGTCGGAGCCTGTGTGCCCAAGCCGCCGCCGCGCTCATCGACGGTCAGTTTCAACTGCTGCACCACATGGCCAGGCAGCTGCAATTGGTTCTGCACCACGTCCTGACCATTTTGCGTCAGCCGATAGAGCAAACCGCTGCTCAAGACCTGCCACGGCAAGCTGCTTTCGCGACGCCCCGACAGGGTCACCGGCGCAAGGCTGTTGGCTTGGCTCAACTCGACTTGCAAGCGCTCGACACTCAAGCCCATCGGCAATTGCCAGGTGTATTCGCCGGCCCTGGTGCTGCTGCCGGCCAACGGTTCGGACCAGACCAACGGCTGCGGCAGGTAGCTGGAACTGGCGCTTTGCAGTTGCGCGGAAGTCAGCGCGGGCGCCGCCTGCGGGGTTTTCCACAGCAAGCGCAGATAACGCGCACTCTGTCCTGGCAAACTCACTTCATGCTGCTCGACCCGCTCGTCGGCAAACGACAGCCGCGCCACTTGGCCTTCACCCCACGGCTGCCAATGCTGCAAATCGTCACTGGCTTCGATGCTGAAACGCTGGAAACCGTCGCGCTCGCTGCTCCAGTCGAGGATCAACTGCTGCAACGGCGCCTTGATCGCACTGGCATCCAGCAACCAGCCGCGCAGTACTTCTTCGCCAGCCTTGAGCGGGTTCGATGGCTGGACCTCCACCAGCGTGCCGCTGGCATTCGACTGCACGCGCACGCTCGGCACCGCCTCGCCGGCAGATGCCGAGTCGTAAATCGGGAACCACTTAACGTCATTCACCACCAGGCTTTCGCGGCTCTGCGCCTGCTCCCGCGCCAGCGAATAGGCCTGCACCTCCCCGGCTGCGTTGAATACCCGCACGTCGCTGAGATCGGTCTGGCGCGCATTCAATTGCACCGCCAGCGGCAAATCGAGGCGATACCACGGCCCCTCGCCGCTCAGGCTCAACGGCACCTGCGTGGTGAAGTCTGCCGGTGCTTCCTGAGCCGTGGCCGACATCGCCACACAGAGTCCAACAACGCCCAGCGACCACTTCAGATTCAAGACGACACTCCATCATATTCATTGGCTGGCTTTTCAGGCCCAGGCGTTGGTTCGGCACGTTTGGGCGGCAGCGGTGCGAAATAGCCCACCACCAACAGCAACACGCCCACGCCGATAAACGACACGATCCGCGCCAGCCCACCGCGGTTACTCAATTCGACAAAGACCAGTTTGGCAACCACCAGCGCAATCAACGCCGCGCCGACCAGCCAGACTTCCCGACGATGGCGCAAATGCCCGCCGATCATCAGGCTCAGGGCAATCAGGGTCCAGACGATCGACAAGCCCGCCTGCACCAACATCGACTCCAGCAACGCATCCAGCTCATACGGCACGCCAGCCCAATGGTGAGCGCTGCGCATCACCAGCGCGGTGAAGAAGGCAAACAGCGAGACTCCGGCCACGACTTGCGTGGCACCCTCGGCGTAATCGGCACGAATCGCCAATTGGCTGACCGCACTGCGCGACCACATATAAACGCCGAACAAGGCAAACAGCAGGCCGATGTCCAACGGGTTGAGCAACGGCAGATAAGGCAGCGGTTCGGCGGTACCGTCGCTGGCAATGTTCGCCAGCCAGAACCAGCCGAGCATCAACAGCGCCAGCGGCAGTGCGGCGTACACGCGGTACTCGCGGGCATACGCCGACACTGGCCACGGCCAGGCGCGCGGTGCGGCCATCAGCACCAGATACAGGCTCGGCAAAATGGCCCAACCCAGCCAGCGCCAGGCGTTGTATTGCTCGGACAACACCAGCAAGCCGTAACGCAGCTCCAGCGCCAACACGCCGATCAACAGCCAGCAACCCACCACGTGAGCAGCGCTCAATACTCGCGCGGGGAGCATCGGCGCCAAGCGCCGCAGCGAGACGAAATGCACCCCGAACACCGCCGCCCACGCCAGCCAGCCGAAATTCGCCGCCGGGTGATAACGCGAATGCCAGGCCGCGACCAAGACCAGCGCCGCCGCTGGAATCAGCAAGGTGCAGAGCACGCCCAGTGCCGGCCATTGCAGTCGTCGGGACGACAACGTCCACACCGCGACGCTCAGCGCTGCAAGGCCCAGCAACAGCGTGGCTTGCAGGTTCAGTGGTGCAAACCGCAGCACTTCGCTGATCAGCGCCAGTGCCCACCAAGCCGCGCCCCACACCAGCAGCAACTCGGACAAGCGCTGCAAGCTCAAGGCATCGAACGCACTGGCATGATTGCCAAGCTGCAAGCGCCAGGCACCGACCATCGCCGCCAACCCGAGCACCATCGGCGTCCAGAAACCGCTGTGGCCCAGTGGCCGCAGACCTTCGCTGGCGAGCGGCCCGAGCAGTTCGGGGCCAGCGATCAGGAACGCCGCACCGCCGATCACCTGCAACAACAAGCCAAAGACAAAACTCACCCGCTGCTGCAAGTACAGGCTCAGCCAGATGATCAACAGACCGCTGGCCGCCCACACCGCGCTCGCCGTTTGCCACGGCAAGACGAACAGCACCGCCAGATTGATCAGCACCAACCCGGCCAGCAACACCACCGACAGCCCACGCAGCAATCGTGCGTCACTGCGCACCATGTCGTCGCGAGCGGCGAACAGCATTCCGCCGATCAACGCCAGGCCAATCAACGATGCGGTGAGCAAACCGCTCCAGCCAGCACTGAACACCGCCGCCTCCTCACCGCTGGCGCCTTGCAGCCGCAGCAGGAACAACACACCGCCCAGCAGTTGCACCGCGAACGCCGTAAACAGGAAGGTTCGCGATTGCAGGCGCAAGCCGACAAACAACGTCACCAAACCGGCCAGCGCCCAACTGATTGCGATGCCGTGAGTGAAGAAGAACAACGGTGCCAGCAGATAGAGGAACGTCAGCCCCGCACAGGCCAACACCGGCAAGCCCTTGCGTTCCCAGGCCGAGGTTTGCTCAGGGGACGCATTGCGCAAGTGATAGAAACTGAACAGCAACGCCACGCCGAGCATCAGCGCACCGAGCGGTGAGCCATCGAGCAGGCTGCTGTCGCCCTGGCTCAGTTTGCTGAGGAATGCCAGCGCCGAACCCAGTTGCAGCAGCAAGGCAAAGGCCCGCGCCAACGGCCGATGCTGACGCAAGCCAAGCCAGAAGATTCCCGCGCCCTCCACCGCCCAGGCGGCCGCCGTCCAGCGCGCATCCAGACCCAGCGGGATCGCCAGGCTGGCGAAAATCACCCCCAGCGCCAGGCAGGTTTCCGCCAGCAGCAGGGCTCGACCGCCGCTGAGAAAACGCGCCAGGCCCATGTACACGATGCCCAACGCCAGCGCGCTGAACGCGGCAGCAAACTCATAATGATGAATCAGCGCGAACTGCATGCCAAAGCCCACCAGTGGCGGACCGAACAGCATCGTACCGTCGACGTAGTCGCCCTTGCGCGCCGACCAGCGCAGCAGCGCCTCACGGCTGTCATCCTCCGGCGCGTCTGTCATCTCGAGCAGTTTGCGGCGGGCGAACAACAAACCGATCGCCAGGTACATGAGGAAGAACAGAATCAGAAACGGCTCGGTGCTCCACAGCAGTTCCGGCGTATAGGAACGCACGCCCCAGGCAAAGCCAATGCCGAAGGTGCCGGCGAAGCCGATCAGGTTCAGCGGCCGCCAGGCCTTGAACCAGGCAATGGCAAGGATGCCGGTGTTGAGCAAGGCGAAGTAGCTGAACAGCGCGACATGGTTACCGGCGCCGGTGGAGGTCAGGATCGGCGCGGCGAACCCGCCCAATGCCGCCGCGCAGGCCAGCGCGAGCGAGTCCTGGGTGATCGCCAGAATCGCCGAGAAGATCGTCACCGCCACCAGCAAGCCCAACGCCGCCGACGGGTCGAGCAACGGGTGCAAGCGCATGGCGGCGAATACCGTCAGGTACAGCACGGCAATGCCGGTGCCCTGCAGGATCAACGCGTAGTTGGTGTTGCGCAGTCGCAACCACCAACCCAGACCCAGCAAAGCCAACGCGGCCGCAGCGACCCCGGCGTAACGCAATTCAATCGGCACCACCATGCCTTCGGTGGCGTAGCGCAGCAGGAACGCCAGACCGAAGAACAACAGCACCACGCCGACCCGCAGTACGGTGTTGCCACCGAACAGCCAATTGCGTGCGGCGGTAATACCGCGCTCGAACAGATTCGGGCCTCGGGGTTCGGCCGGTTGTGGTGGTTCGCTGGGTTGCGGGGCCCAGAGATCGGCAGGCTCAGGTGTGATGCTCGCGTGTACCGGCTCGAATTCGGGCGGCAATTCCCAAACCAGTTCCTGCGCGGCAGACAACGGCGCCGGGCCAGGCTCAGGCGCTTGGTCGAAGACGATATCAGGAGAAATAGTCGGCTCGCTGGCCGTTGTCGACTCAGGGGCCGGAGTTGCCTGGACGCCACGGGTTTCGAGTAGCGCCAGCCGTTGCTCGACCGCGCCGAGGGCGACCTGCGCCTGCTCCAGTTGACGACGCTGTTCGTCCGCTTGTGAATTCAGGCGCCTGAGCACAATCGCCTGCCCCGCACCCAGGCCGATCAACGCGCCAATCAGCGCATCGCTGAATGACTCATCGAGCACCCAGCCCAGCACCATCCCTATCAGCATGAACATCCATTGCATGGTCGATATCCCTAAGCGGCCCATTGCCGGGCGAGTCCGGGCACAACAGCGTCTGGTTCAGTCTAGTGTGAAACAGCACAAACCTTGTGGGAGCAAGCTCGCTCCCACACTGGATTGCCTGTGCGTCCACATTTGACTGAGCCCTTTGACACTGCGGCCCTGCAAAACTGCTGCCTAGTATATCGATCCGGCCCCACAACCGTTGGGCCTTGCTCGCAATTATTGCTAAAAGTTACTCCAGCGCTTTCCAGATATCCGTGGCGTACTCGCGAATGGTCCGGTCGGACGAGAACCAGCCCATGCGCGCACTATTGAGCACCGCCGAGCGCCACCATTCCTTCGAGTCGTGCCAGTGCTCTTCAACCCGCACCTGGGCATTCCAGTAGGAATCGAAATCGGCGCAGACCAGGAAGCGGTCATATTCGATCAACGAATCGATCAGCCCGGTGTAACGCGACGGCTCATCAGGCGAGAACACACCGCCGCGAATTGCTTGCAGCACGTCACCCAGGCGATGGGAGGCGGCGATGTCCGGTGCGGCATGGAACTCGTGATTCTGCTTGCGCGCCTCAACCTGCTGCGCGGTCAGACCGAAGATGAACATGTGCTCGACGCCAATGCGCTCGCTCATTTCCACGTTGGCACCGTCCAGGGTGCCGATGGTCAGCGCGCCGTTGAGCCCGAACTTCATGTTACTGGTACCGGAAGCCTCAAAACCGGCCGTGGATATCTGCTCCGACAGGTCGGCCGCCGGAATGATACTTTCCGCCAGGCTGACGTTGTAGTTGGGCAAGAACACCACTTTCAGCAAGCCGCGCACCGTCGGGTCATTGTTGACCACCCGGGCGATGTCGTTGGTCAGTTTGATGATCAGCTTGGCCTGGTGATAACTCGCGGCAGCTTTGCCGGCAAAGATCTTCACCCGCGGCACCCAATCGACTTCCGGCTCGGCGCGGATCGCCTGATACAGCGCCACGGTGTGCATCAGGTTGAGCAACTGGCGCTTGTACTCGTGAATCCGTTTGACCTGCACGTCGAACATTGCCGCTGGATTGACCGCGATCCCCAACCGCTCATGAATCAGATAGGCCAAAGCTTTTTTACTGTGCAGGCGCTGCTCGGCGAACTTGTTGCGGAATGCCGCTTTCTCGGCAAACGGCTCCAGGCCGATCAGTTTCTGTTCCGGGTTATCCAACAGATCCGGGCCCAGTGCATCGACCATCATCGAGGTCAGTTCCGGGTTGGCCTGATAGAGCCAGCGGCGGAATGTAATGCCGTTGGTCTTGTTGTTGATTCGCTCCGGATACAGCTTGTGCAACTCGGAAAACACCGTGCTGCGCATCAATTGGGTGTGCAGGCCGGACACACCGTTGACACTGTGCGAACCCAGAAACGCCAGGTTACCCATGCGCACCCGGCGACCGTTGTCTTCCTCGATCAGCGATACCGCGCGCAATACGTCAAAGTCATGCATACCTTTGGCGCGCAGCGAGTCAATGTGATGGGCGTTGATCAAATAAATGATCTGCATGTGCCGTGGCAGCATCCGCTCCATCAAACCGACTGGCCAGGTTTCCAGCGCTTCGGGCAAGAGTGTGTGGTTGGTGTAGGAAAGCGTATCGACCGTGATCTGCCAGGCCGCGTCCCACGCCACGTCGTACACATCGACCAGTTGCCGCATCAATTCGGCCACGGCGATCGAGGGGTGCGTGTCATTGAGCTGGATCGCCGCATGATCGCCCAGGGTCAGCACCGAGGTGTGCATATTGCGGTGACGGCGCAGCAGGTCCTGCAAGGACGCCGCGACGAAGAAGTACTCCTGACGCAGCCGCAGTTCCTGACCGGCCTCGGTGCTGTCGGCGGGATAGAGCACGCGGGAGATGCTTTCCGCGCGGGCCACTTCGGCCACCGCACCCAAGTGGTCGCCGGCGTTGAAGCGCTCCAGGTGCAAATCCTCCATGGCTCGTGCACGCCAGAGGCGCAAGGTGTTGACGCTAGCGCCACGCCAGCCGACGACTGGCGTGTCGTAAGCAATTGCGCGAACGGTTTCCGCCGGCGACCAGACTTGTTTGGACCGGCCAGTCTCATCGGTCACGGTTTCAACGCTGCCACCAAAGCCGATCGGGTAAGCCACTTCCGGCCGCTCGAATTCCCATGGGTTGCCGAAATCCAGCCAGTTTTCGGTCTGTTCCTGCTGCCAGCCATCGACAACCGCCTGACGGAACAACCCGTGTTCATAACGAATACCGTAGCCATGGCCGGCGATGCCGAGCGTCGACATGCTTTCCATGAAGCACGCCGCCAGACGGCCGAGGCCACCGTTACCCAGTGCGGCGTCCGGCTCCAGCAGGCGAATGCGTTCGAGGTCGACGCCCAACTCGGTCAGTGCTTCACGAGCCACATCGAGCAGGCCAAGGTTGCTCAGGCTGTCGTAGAGCAGGCGGCCGATGAGGAATTCCAGCGAGAGGTAGTAAACGCGCTTCTGGCCTTTGCGGTAGATCTGCCGCGTGTGGTCCATCCAGTGCTCGACCATGTGATCACGTGCGGCCAGGGCAATGGCTTCAAACCAGTCATGGTCAAAAGCGTGATCCGGATCCTTGCCCACTGCATAAGTAAGTTTGGTCAATACGGCGTCGCGAAATGCGGCCACTTCAGCTTCGCGAACTAGTGGTTCTTGAGTCATCGATAGGACCTCGGACGAGCATGAAATTGACTGAGCCTAGTCGGTCTGACATGAGATAAATGCACTGGTTCGGCGTTTTTTTCAATCGCCTGAATCGAGCCTATCCCCTTGCCGATACACGTTGAAAAGATGCAGATGCCATGCCGATCGCTCGAAAAATTCAGTGTAGCCATAAAAAAACCGGCAAATGGTCGTTCAAAAAATCACCAGTCCCGGTATGATCGCGCGCCCTGATGCACGCTGGTAATTCCACATGATGAAGCCGAACCTGATCGCCGCCGCGGAGATCGACCGTCTCGATACCTGGGCCAAGTACTCCGCCCCGATGTGCGGCTCGTGCGTGTCCAGCTGCTGCACGCTGCCGGTCGAGGTCAAGATCAAAGACCTGATCCGCATCGGCATCGTCGACGAATTCGAACTGGGCGATCCACCCAAGAACATCGCCAAGCGCTTGCAGAAGGAAGGGATTGTCGAGCGCTACAACCAGAAGTCCGAGATCTTCACGCTCCAACGCATGAGCAACAACGATTGCCTGTATCTGGATCGTAAGAGCCGTTTGTGCACTATTTATGAAAAGCGCCCGGATACTTGCCGTAATCACCCGAAAATCGGCCCACGGCCTGGGTATTGCGCGTACAAGCCGAAAGAAGTCGTGCGCGAGAGCAATCCTCGGACCCTCGACAAGTTCTGATCTTTTGATTTTTTCCCCAGACAAACAAAAACGCCCCCGACCTTGCGGTCGGGGGCGTTTTTCATTCAGCCTGAGTTAACTCAGTTCTTGGCTTTCTTGGCAGCGCGGGTGCGCTCGCCTTCGTCAAGAATCTTTTTACGAAGACGAATGGACTTCGGAGTCACTTCGCACAATTCATCGTCCTGGATGAATTCCAGGGCCTGTTCCAGGGTGAAGCGAACAGGTGGAACCAGGGCGATGGTTTCGTCTTTACCCGAAGCACGCATGTTGTCGAGCTTCTTGCCTTTGGTTGGGTTGACGCCCATGTCGTTGTCACGGCTGTTCAGACCAACGATCTGACCGTTGTAGATCTCTTGACCGTGTTCAACGAACAGCTTGCCACGCGCCTGCAGGGTTTCCAGGGAGTAGGTCAGCGCCTTGCCGGTTTCTACCGATACCAGAACACCGTTCTGACGGCCGGACATGTCGCCGGACTTCATGGTGTCGTAGCGATCGAAGATCGAGGTCAGGATGCCAGCACCGTTGGTCAGGGTCAGGAACTGGTTACGGAAACCGATCAGACCGCGAGCAGGGATGTTGTATTCCAGACGAACACGGCCTTTGCCATCCGGCACCATGTTGGTCAGGTCGCCTTTACGCAGGCCCATCTCTTCCATGACCTTGCCCTGGGATTCTTCAGGGGTGTCGATGGTGACGTTTTCGAACGGTTCCTGCTTCACGCCGTCAACCTGACGGATGATCACTTCCGGACGACCAACGCCCATTTCGAAGCCTTCGCGACGCATGGTTTCGATCAGTACCGAGAGGTGCAGCTCACCACGGCCGGAAACCTTGAACTTGTCAGCCGAGTCGCCTTCTTCAACGCGCAGTGCAACGTTGTACAGCAGCTCTTTGTCCAGACGTTCCTTGATGTTACGGGAAGTCACGAACTTGCCTTCTTTACCGCAGAAAGGCGAGTCGTTTACCTGGAAGGTCATGGAAACGGTTGGCTCGTCAACGGTCAGAGGCTTCATCGCTTCGACCGCGTCCGGGTGGCACAGGGTGTCGGAGATGAACAGCGAGTCCATACCACTGATGCACACGATGTCGCCTGCAGCAGCTTCTTCAACGTCAATACGGTGCAGACCGTGGTGACCCATCAGCTTCAGGATACGACCGTTACGCTTCTTGCCGTCGGCGCCGATAGCCACGACCGGAGTGTTCGGCTTGACGCGACCACGAGCGATACGGCCAACACCGATAACACCCAGGAAGCTGTTGTAGTCCAGTGCGGAGATCTGCATCTGGAACGGACCGTCACGGTCGACTTTCGGCGCAGGTACGTTGTCGACGATCGACTGGTACAGCGGGGTCATGTCTTCAGCCATGTCGGAGTGGTCCAGACCGGCAATACCGTTCAGGGCCGAGGCGTAGACCACTTTGAAGTCCAGCTGTTCTTCGGTGGCGCCCAGGTTGTCGAACAGGTCGAAAATCTGGTCCAGAACCCAGTCCGGACGCGCGCCTGGACGGTCAACCTTGTTGATGCACACGATCGGACGCAGGCCGGCTTCGAAAGCCTTCTTGGTCACGAAACGGGTTTGCGGCATAGGGCCGTCTTGAGCGTCAACCAGCAGCAGAACGGAGTCAACCATCGACATTACGCGTTCAACTTCGCCGCCGAAGTCGGCGTGGCCCGGGGTGTCCACGATGTTGATGTGGTAGCCGTTCCAGTTGATGGCGGTGTTTTTCGCCAGAATGGTAATACCGCGCTCTTTCTCCTGGTCGTTGGAGTCCATCACGCGCTCGTCGTTGAGCTCGTTGCGCTCCAGGGTGCCGGATTGACGCAAGAGCTTGTCTACCAGGGTGGTCTTACCATGGTCAACGTGAGCAATGATGGCGATGTTGCGTAGATTTTCGATCACTTGTGTATCTCGATCAGAGGATTCGGTGTGCTGACAAGTCTTGGCAGCGATTTACAGTAGAGTCAGGCCTTGCCGTTACAGCTTGACGGCGGCGTCGGGGGGCCGGTGACGCAGGCCACAGGCAAACAGCCCCGGGCTCTTAGCTCGGTCGATAAACGCGCACATTGGCATGCCCCTCACTGAGCAAATGGTGAGCATGCAGGCGACTCATCACGCCTTTGTCGCAATACAGCAGGTACTGGCGAGTAGGGTCCAGTTCCTTGAAACGAGCGTTCAGGGCATAAAACGGCATCGCTTGTACCTCGATACCAGCAAGCTCCAGCGGTTCGTCTTCGGCGGCATCCGGGTGACGGATGTCGATGATGATCTGACCGGCCAGCGCTTCACTGACTTCTTCAACCTGCACATCCTGGCCCAATTCGTCGATCACCCGATCGATCGGCACCAGCTTGGCGTTCTCGAGCGCACGCTCGAGCACTGCCATATCGAATTCTTTCTCTTCATGCTCCACACGCGGACGCTTGGCGTGGGTCTTGGGGTTCACCGAAATGACCCCGCAATACTCCGGCATGTGCTTGGCGAAATCGGCGGTGCCGATTTCGTTGGCCAGGTCAATGATGTCCTGCTTGTGACTGGCGATCAGCGGACGCAACACCAGCTTGTCGGTCACGCAGTCGATCACGGACAGGTTCGGCAGCGTCTGGCTGGAAACCTGGGAAATCGCTTCGCCGGTGACCAGCGCCTCGATGTCCAGTCGATCAGCGATCCGGGACGCAGCGCGCAACATCATACGCTTCAATACTACGCCCATATGACTGTTATCGACTTTGCCGAGAATTTCTCCCAGCACTTCCTCGAACGGCACACTGACAAATAACACGCGCTGGGAGCTGCCGTACTTCTTCCAGATGAAATGCGCGACCTCCATTACGCCCAATTCGTGGGCGCGCCCGCCGAGATTGAAGAAGCAGAAGTGGGCCATCAGCCCGCGGCGCATGATCTGGTAAGCCGCGACGGTGGAATCGAAACCGCCGGACATCAGCACCAGGGTCTGTTCCAGCGCGCCGAGCGGGTAGCCGCCGATGCTGTTGTGCTGGCTGTGAATCACGAACAACCGTTTGTCGCGAATTTCGATGCGAACTTCGATTTCAGGCTCTTTAAGCGAAATCCCGGCGGCGCCGCACTGACGACGCAGCTGGCTGCCGACGTATTTCTCGACGTCCATCGAGCTGAATTCGTGCTTGCCGGCACGTTTGCAGCGCACCGAAAAGATCTTCCCGGCCAGCGAATCACCGAAGTGCTGCTTGCACTTGGCGACGATGTCGTCGAAGTCGCCCAGCGGGTACTCGTCGACCTGCAGGAAATGCGCGATGCCCGGCATGCAGCTCAGGCGCTCGGTCATGTCCTTCAGGGCCTTGGGGTCGCTGATGCGGGTTTCCAGCTCGAGGTTGTCCCACACGCCGTTCACCACCACGGCCGGGTCCAGATCGCGGAGCACGGCACGGATGTTTTTGGCCAATTGACGGATGAAACGCATCCGTACCGGGCGGCTCTTGATGGTGATCTCGGGGAAGACTTTTACGATTAGTTTCATGAAAACAGCGCGCGCAGGGCCAGCCGAAAAAGGGGGGCGCGGATTATAGCGGAAATTGCTCAAGGTTTAACCAGTTAA
This sequence comes from Pseudomonas sp. CVAP#3, assembly GCF_018986375.1. NCBI lineage: Bacteria > Pseudomonadati > Pseudomonadota > Gammaproteobacteria > Pseudomonadales > Pseudomonadaceae > Pseudomonas > Pseudomonas sp. CVAP#3. Next base: position 210,184 of record NZ_JAHMSC010000006.1, on the reverse strand, counting down.
TGTGCAGAAGGTTTTCAATGCACCAAAACAGGTCATTTATGAAATTTAGCGCTACATTAAAGGGCGATATTTTCTATTTTAAAGCGCCTTGCACCTTTATAAGCGTGATATTGGGGCAATAAATCCAAGTCGGGGCACTGGCATGCAATTTGCTCCCTTGTGAGGCAGGTTGCCAAGGCAGAGTATTCGCGCCGGCATCACCCACATTCTAAGGGCATCCATTACTAAGCCCGAAGCCACCCGGAGGACACTATGTCGAAGTCGGTTCAACTCATCAAAGATCATGACGTCAAGTGGATTGATCTGCGCTTCACGGACACAAAAGGCACTCAGCACCACGTGACCATGCCGGCTCGCGATGCGCTGGATGAAGCTTTCTTCGAAGAAGGCAAAATGTTCGACGGTTCCTCCATTGCTGGCTGGAAAGGCATCGAAGCTTCCGACATGATCCTGATGCCGGACGACACCACTGCCGTTCTGGACCCGTTCACCGAAGAGCCGACCCTGATCCTGGTTTGCGACGTGATCGAGCCTTCGACCATGCAAGGCTATGACCGTGACCCACGTGCCATCGCCAAGCGCGCCGAGGAATACCTGAAGTCCACCGGTATCGGCGACACCGTTTTCGTCGGTCCAGAGCCTGAGTTCTTCATCTTCGACGAAGTGAAGTTCAAGTCCGACATCTCCGGCTCGATGTTCAAGATCTACTCCGAACAAGGTTCGTGGATGTCCGACCAGGACGTGGAAGGCGGCAACAAAGGCCACCGTCCAGGCGTCAAAGGCGGCTACTTCCCGGTTCCGCCATTCGACCACGACCACGAAATCCGTACCTCCATGTGCAACGCCATGGAAGAAATGGGCCTGGTCATCGAAGTTCACCACCACGAAGTGGCGACTGCCGGCCAGAACGAAATCGGTGTGAAGTTCAACACCCTGGTCGCCAAGGCTGACGAAGTTCAGACCCTGAAGTACTGCGTACACAACGTTGCCGATGCATACGGCCGCACCGCGACCTTCATGCCTAAGCCACTGTACGGCGACAACGGTTCGGGTATGCACGTTCACCTGTCCATCGCCAAAGATGGCAAGAACACCTTCGCTGGCGAAGGTTATGCCGGCCTGTCCGATACCGCCCTGTACTTCATCGGCGGCATCATCAAGCACGGTAAGGCCCTGAACGGCTTCACCAACCCGTCGACCAACTCCTACAAGCGTCTGGTCCCAGGTTTCGAAGCTCCAGTGATGCTGGCCTACTCGGCTCGCAACCGTTCCGCTTCGATCCGTATTCCTTACGTGTCGAGCCCTCGCGCTCGCCGTATCGAAGCTCGCTTCCCGGATCCGGCAGCCAACCCGTACCTGGGCTTCGCTGCACTGTTGATGGCTGGCCTGGACGGCATCCAGAACAAGATCCACCCAGGCGATGCGGCTGACAAAAACCTGTACGACCTGCCGCCTGAAGAGGCGAAAGAGATCCCACAAGTTTGCGGCAGCCTGAAAGAAGCCCTGGAAGAGCTGGACAAAGGTCGTGCGTTCCTGACCAAAGGCGGCGTTTTCAGCGACGACTTCATCGACGCTTACATCGCCCTGAAAAGCGAAGAAGAAATCAAAGTACGTACCTTCGTACACCCACTGGAATACGAGCTGTACTACAGCTGCTGATCCAGTAACGCTCGCGCAAGCGGCGTAATGTGAAAAGGCCTCCTTCGGGAGGCCTTTTTTGTGGGCGAACCCTTATTATCGGGCCTACTGTTATAGGCATCATGCCCTTCCACGGAATGAAGAAGAGACGTCCCATGTACCTACGTTTGAGCCTTGCACTGTTCACCGCCCTGCTCGCCAACACTGCCTGCGCGGCCACCACTGCCACTCATGCTCCAGCTCCAACCCTCGCACCCGCGGTCCTCGCCCCGCTGCTCAGCACCATTCAAGAGCGACTGGTGATTGCTGACAAGGTCGCACTAAGCAAGTGGGACAGTGGCAAGCCTGTCGAGGATCGTCAGCGTGAACATGAAGTCATTGCCGACGCCCTCGCCGAGGCGCCCTACTATAAATTGAGCAATGAGGCCGTTGAGCAGTTCTTCTCGGCGCAGATCGAAGCCAACAAGTTAGTGCAGTACGCACATTTGTCCGACTGGTATGCACAAGGCAAAGCGCCCAACGACCCTCGCCCCGACCTCGTTGGCCTGATCCGCCCGCAACTCGATCTGTTACAAACGCGCCTGCTGCAACAACTGGCCGATTTCACCCCGTATCGCAATGACCCACACTGCCCGTCATGGCTGGCCAAAGCCAATAAAGCCGCGACCCAAGTGCCGCTGCGTGAGCTTGCACTCGTACGCGCCACTGCCGAATTGTGCAGCGCCCATCCGTAGGAGCCGCATTTGAGCGAGATTTATTGATCTTTCGTGTCAGGGTGTTAGTGACGTGGGCCAACACTTAACCCTGGCCTATGCTGCAAACCAACGTTTTCGATTATTGGGCGTTTTTTATGGGTCGTGGTTTTCTGTTCATCTTCTTGCTGATTGCCCTGCCCGCCTCCGCGCAGATCTACCGCTACACCGACGCCAGCGGCAATACCGCCTACAGCAATCAGCCGCCCGATGGCGTGAAGAGCCAGGCCGTCGAGTTGCCGCCACTCAACAGCATCGAACACCAACCACCGATGACGCCCGAACAACCAACCCCGCACGCAGACAAAAACGCCGTGTATTCAGTGCTGGAACTGACCGGCCTGCCCAGCGATGAAGCCCTGCGCGCCAATAACGGCACCTTCACCGTCGGCGTGCAGATTCAGCCACGACTGCAAGGATCACATGTATTTAGATTGCTGCTGGACGGTCAACCCTACGGCCAGCCGAGCAATGTGCCGCGCTTGCAACTGGTGAACATCGATCGCGGCGAACACCATCTCGCGGTGCAGGTGCTCGCCGGAGAAAGCCTGGTGCAGCAAAGCCCGACCCTCACCTTCACCGTGCAGCGGGTACACCTCCCGTGAGGTGCTGGATAATCACCATGTGCCTGTGGCTGATCGCTCTGCCGGCGCAGGCCGAGGTCTACACCTACATCGACGCCCAAGGCAATCGGGTCTTCACCGATCAACCCCGCCCCGGAAACGCCAAGCGAGTCACACTGGCGCCAGGTAATCGTATGTCGGCCAATCCCGGCGGGGCAATATCGCAAGCAGCCCCAAAGAAGCCTGAGGAAAAACCACTGTTTCACTACGACATGCTTCGCGTACTCGTACCGGAACCGGACGCTTCGGTGCGCAGCAGCGCGGGGGAAGTGATCGTCAGTGTCACCAACGAACCCACCTTGCAACGCGGCCATCGCTATCGATTGTTACTGGACGGCCAACCGACTGCCGATCCCGGCCCCAGCCCGGTGTTCACCTTAAGCAATATTGATCGCGGCACCCATCAACTGGCAGTGGAAATCCTCGACGAACACGGGCGGATTGTCGAACGCACAGCCAATCAGCCATTCCACATGCTGCGTATCTCCCTGGCGCAGAAGCGCCAGATCAAGCCCTGCACCCTGACCGATTACGGCCAACGCCCGGAATGTCCGCTCGCGGATAAGCCCGAAGAAGAAAAAGTCGGGATTTTTTCTTTCTTCTGAACCTTGTTCAGGTTTGCGCACTATATTGGTGCAACTGGCTGCACCCTACCCATATTTCAACCCATTTTGGTTCGAAAATACCCGCAAAGGCCGGCAGAACGCCACGCAATCGCGCTTAAAACGCCTGTTTCAGGGCCTGAACGCTTCTTTTCGGAGCCTTGGTTTGGTTTTTGCATTTTCCTCGTATCAGCGCCCAGTTCACGCGCGCGATTCAGACCAGTCTCTGAGCCGCCACGCTCCAAAAGAGGTCCTAATGACCATCAGCGACGCACTGCACCGCTTACTACTCGACAACCTGACGACCGCCACCATTCTGCTCAACGCCGAACTGCGCCTTGAGTACATGAACCCCGCGGCGGAAATGCTCCTGGCCATCAGCGGCCAACGCAGCCATGGGCAATTCATCAGCGAGCTGTTCACCGAGTCGACCGAAGCCCTTAACTCCCTGCGCCAAGCGGTCGAACAAGCGCACCCGTTTACCAAGCGCGAAGCGATGCTCACCGCGCTGACCGGCCAGACCCTGACCGTCGACTATGCGGTGACGCCGATCCTTAGCAACGGCGACACGCTGCTGCTGCTCGAAGTCCACCCGCGTGATCGCTTGCTGCGCATCACTAAAGAAGAAGCGCAGCTCTCCAAGCAGGAAACCAGCAAGATGCTGGTGCGCGGCCTCGCTCACGAGATCAAGAACCCGCTCGGCGGGATTCGCGGCGCCGCTCAATTGCTGGCCCGCGAGCTGCCGGAAGAAAGCCTCAAGGACTATACCAACGTCATCATCGAGGAAGCGGATCGCCTGCGTAATCTGGTTGATCGCATGCTCGGCTCGAACAAACTGCCGTCGCTTGCCCTGTGCAACGTCCACGAAGTGCTGGAGCGCGTCTGTCATCTGGTGGAAGCCGAAAGCCAAGGTTGCATCACTTTGGTGCGCGACTACGACCCGAGCATTCCGGACGTGTTGATCGACCGCGAGCAAATGATTCAGGCCGTGCTGAATATCGTGCGCAATGCGATGCAGGCCATCAGCACCCAGAACGAGTTGCGTCTGGGCCGCATCACCCTGCGTTCGCGTGCCATGCGCCAGTTCACCATCGGCCACGTGCGCCATCGCCTGGTGACCAAGCTCGAAATCATCGACAACGGCCCGGGGATTCCAGCAGACCTGCAGGAAACCATCTTCTTCCCCATGGTCAGCGGCCGCCCGGACGGTACCGGGCTCGGCCTGGCCATTACCCAGAACATCATCAGCCAGCACCAGGGCCTGATCGAATGTGACAGCCATCCAGGCCACACCACATTCTCGATCTTTCTGCCACTGGAACAAGGAGCCACATCGACATGAGCCGTAGTGAAACCGTGTGGATCGTCGATGACGACCGTTCTATCCGTTGGGTCCTGGAAAAAGCCTTGCAACAGGAAGGCATGACCACACAAAGCTTCGACAGCGCCGATGGCGTGATGAGCCGCCTGGCGCGCCAACAACCGGACGTGATCATCTCCGACATCCGCATGCCCGGCACCAGCGGCCTGGACCTGCTGGCACGGATTCGCGAGCAACACCCAAGGCTGCCAGTGATCATCATGACCGCGCACTCCGACCTGGACAGCGCTGTCGCGTCCTATCAGGGCGGTGCGTTCGAGTACCTGCCAAAGCCGTTCGACGTCGATGAAGCGGTGTCGCTGGTCAAGCGTGCCAACCAGCATGCCCAGGAACAGCAAGGCCTGGAAGTGGCGCCAATCCTGGCCCGCACCCCGGAAATCATCGGTGAAGCGCCGGCGATGCAGGAAGTGTTTCGCGCCATCGGGCGTTTGAGCCACTCCAACATCACCGTGCTGATCAACGGCGAATCCGGTACCGGTAAAGAACTGGTGGCCCACGCCCTGCACCGCCACAGCCCGCGCGCGGCGTCGCCGTTTATTGCGCTGAACATGGCGGCAATCCCCAAGGACCTGATGGAGTCCGAGCTGTTTGGTCACGAAAAAGGCGCGTTCACCGGCGCAGCCAACCTGCGGCGCGGACGGTTTGAACAAGCGGATGGCGGCACACTGTTCCTCGATGAAATCGGCGACATGCCGGCCGACACCCAGACGCGCTTGTTGCGGGTACTGGCCGATGGCGAGTTCTATCGCGTCGGCGGTCATGTGCCAGTCAAGGTCGATGTGCGCATCATTGCTGCGACTCACCAGAATCTGGAAACCCTGGTGCACGCCGGGAAATTCCGTGAAGACCTGTTCCACCGCCTGAACGTGATCCGTATCCACATTCCGCGCCTGTCAGACCGTCGCGAAGACATTCCGACCCTGGCCAAGCATTTCCTCGCCCGCGCCGCACAAGAACTGGCGGTGGAGCCGAAGCTACTGAAAAGCGAAACCGAGGAATACCTGAAGAACCTGCCGTGGCCAGGCAACGTACGGCAGCTGGAAAACACCTGCCGCTGGATCACCGTGATGGCGTCGGGTCGCGAAGTGCACATCAGTGACCTGCCGCCAGAGCTGCTGAGCTTGCCGCAGGATTCGGCACCGGTGACCAACTGGGAGCAAGCGCTGCGTCAGTGGGCCGATCAGGCGTTGGCGCGTGGTCAGTCGAGCCTGCTCGACAGCGCCGTACCGAGCTTCGAGCGGATCATGATCGAAACCGCCCTCAAACACACCGCCGGACGCCGTCGCGACGCCGCCGTATTACTCGGCTGGGGCCGCAACACCTTGACCCGCAAGATCAAGGAGCTGGGGATGAAGGTCGATAGCGGCGATGACGATGAAGGGGATGAGGGTTAAGCAGAAGCCTGATCGTTCCCACGCTCCCGCGTGGGAATGCAGCCCGGGACGCTCCGCGTCCCAACAGCGGACGCAGAGCGTCCATTGAGGCATTCCCACGCAGAGCGTAGGAACGATCCTAACGACTCGTGCACCGCCTCAATGCACCGTGAACCGCAATCGCGCATTCCACGGGAAGCAAAATCCCGCCTCTGCCCATACGAAAAACCACTCAACAAAAACGCAGAAGCCCCGAATAACGGGGCTTTCAGCGCTGCATACAAGCTATTTTCTGCAACATCTCTAAACCTGGCACGCCCCCTGCAATAGCCCAATCAGCGATTCGATTCACTACCCAGTTTCGGGGGCCTTGGTACAGGCAGGCCGGGGATTCCCCTCTTTACACCCGGGGTTCATCACGCAGACCGCGACGAACCCCCTCCCGTTTTGGGGAACCTTGGTACAGGCAGGCCGGGGATTCCCTCTTTTATTGCTCCTGGAGATGGACCTCCAACCGCCAGCGGTCATTGACCTCGCTACCAGCCCACTCCCCCTTCAAGGGGCGGGCCGCCACCAGCGTCAGCAACAAGCCCTTATCACTCAATCGCACCCGCCAGTTCACGTCCTTGCCGTTGAGCTTCAACTGGCCGTTTTGCGCCTTGCCCTCAGCCTCGAACAGCAACGCGACGCTACCGTCGATGAACTCGCCGTGGGTCTTCGGTTCATTGTTGAACCACACCACCAAGCCATCGGGTTCGACCTCAACCTGTTGCAGTACTGTAGGGTCGGGCTCGGTCAGGCGACCGATCATCATCCCGACCATGACGCCGACGATCGCCAATGAGGCCATCACCCGAGGGAATAGCTTCGGTCGCGGGTCCACTTCCGGCGTAGAATGCTGTCCATCTTTACCTTCGGAGCCGTGCATGTTTCACGTCATCCTTTTTCAACCAGAAATTCCGCCGAATACCGGCAACGTTATCAGGCTGTGCGCCAACAGTGGCTGCCACCTGCATTTGATCGAACCGCTGGGCTTCGAGATGGACGACAAGCGCCTGCGCCGGGCCGGCCTCGATTACCACGAGTATGCCACTTTGCAGCGCCATGCTGATCTCCCAAGCTGCCTGGAAAGCCTCGGCCATCCGCGCGTGTTCGCCTTCACCACCAAGGGCTCGCGGCCGTTCCACGACGCCAGCTTCGCCGAGGGTGATGCCTTTCTGTTCGGACCGGAAAGCCGTGGCCTGCCAGCCGAGGTGCTGGACGCCCTGCCTGCCGAACAGCGCCTGCGCCTGCCGATGCGCGAAGGGTGCCGCAGCCTGAATCTGTCCAACACCGTGGCGGTGGCCGTATATGAAGGCTGGCGCCAGCTCGGCTTCAAATAACCCTCGAGCCCCCGTACATGATCGTTCCCACGCTCCCGCGTGGGAATGCAGCCGTGACGCTCCGCGTCACTGGACGCAGAGCGTCTCTTGAGGCATTCCCACGCAGAGCGTGGGAACGATCAATACTCGACAACCATAAAAAAAGCGCCTGTTACGGCGCTTTTTTTCGTTGTGGCTTCGAACGCTTACTGAACGGTCTGTACGCCATCTTGCTGCATGCGTTGCATTTCTTGCGCGTACAGGGCGTCGAAGTTCACCGGAGCCAGCATCAGGGCCGGGAACGAACCGCGGGTCACCAGGCTGTCCAGGGCTTCGCGAGCGTACGGGAACAGGATGTTCGGGCAGAAAGCACCGAGGGTGTGGCTCATCGAGGCTTCGTCGAGGTTCTTGATCAGGAAGATACCAGCCTGCTGGACTTCAGCGATGAACGCCACTTCGTCACCGTTTTTCACGGTAACCGACAGGGTCAGCACCACTTCGTGGAAGTCGGCTTCCAGCGCTTTCTGACGGGTGTTCAGGTCCAGACCAACGCTCGGCTCCCACTGCTGGCGGAAAATCGCCGGGCTTTTCGGAGCTTCAAAGGACAGGTCACGCACATAAATGCGCTGCAAGGAGAATTGCGGTGCAGTTTCTTCTTCAGTAGCAGCAGTGTTCTGTTGGTCAGTCATCTCAGATCCTTTCTGATCTTGGGGTCTTGTAGGGTTTGCTGATCTTAAGGGTTCAGTCAGGCCGTGAGCATCGCGTCGAGCTTGCCGGCGCGGTCCAGGGCAAACAAATCATCACAACCACCAACGTGGGTGCTGCCGATCCAGATCTGCGGCACGGACGTACGTCCGGCTTTCTGGGCCATCTCGGCACGCACCTGCGGCTTGCCATCGACCTTGATCTCTTCGAAGGCTACGCCCTTGTTCTCGAGCAGGTACTTGGCTCGGGAGCAGTAGGGGCAGTAATCGCTGGAATAGACGACGACGTTTTTCATATCACTTCACCAGCGGCAGATTGTCGGCTTTCCAGCTGGAGATCCCGCCGGACAGCTTGGCTGCGGTAAAACCGGACTTCAATAGCTCGCGAGCGTGAGTACCGGAGTGCTGGCCCAGGGCATCGACCAGAATGATGGTCTTGGCCTTGTGTTTTTCCAGTTCGCCAACGCGAGCGGTCAGTTTGTCCTGCGGAATGTTCAGCGCGCCAACAATGTGACCGGCGGCGAAATCCTTGGTGGTACGGATATCGACAACAACGCCCTGGTCCTTGTTGACCAGCGCAGTCAGCTCAGCGGTGCTGAGGCTACGGCCGCCACGGCTCATCTCGCGAGCGATCAACAACGCCAGCAGTACGACGAAGATACCGACGAGCAGATAGTGGTTAGTGGCAAATTCAATCAGGTGAGCAACCATCAAGGAGGTTCCAGGGCGTTAAAATGTCGGCCAGTATACACAGCCACTATGGTGGGCCAAACCCCGTCCGGCGGTGACGCGGTCTGAACTTCGCTTTAAACTGCCACTCCCTTTTTCCATCGCACCTTTAACTTAAGCCAGAGTGGAATCCATGACTACCACGCCTAAACCTTTGGTCCTGATTATTCTCGACGGCTTCGGTCACAGTGAAAGCCAGGAATCCAACGCCGTGTTCGCGGCCAAAAAGCCGGTCCTCGACCGTTTGTACGCCACCGTACCGAACGGCCTGATCTCGGGTTCGGGCATGGACGTCGGCCTGCCGGACGGGCAAATGGGCAACTCGGAAGTCGGCCACATGAACCTTGGCGCAGGCCGCGTGGTGTATCAGGACTTCACCCGCGTGACCAAAGCGATCCGCGATGGCGAGTTCTTCGAAAACCCGACCATCTGCGCCGCCGTAGATAAAGCCGTTGCTGCCGGCAAAGCCGTGCACTTCATGGGCCTGTTGTCCGAAGGCGGCGTGCACAGCCACCAGGATCACCTGATCGCCATGGCCGAACTGGCCTTCAAGCGCGGCGCCGAGAAGATCTACCTGCACGCCTTCCTCGACGGCCGCGACACGCCGCCAAAAAGCGCACAGTCGTCGATCGAACTGCTGGATGAAGCCTTCAAGACGCTGGGCAAAGGCCGGATCGCCAGCATCATTGGCCGTTACTTCGCCATGGACCGCGACAACCGCTGGGATCGCGTGTCTCAGGCCTACAACCTGATCGTTGACGGTAACGGCGAATTCAACGCCACCACCGCCCAACAGGGTCTGCAAGCCGCATACGAACGTGGCGAGAGCGACGAATTCGTCAAAGCCACCACCATTGGCGAGCCAGTCAAGGTTGAAGACGGCGACGCCGTGGTATTCATGAACTTCCGTGCCGACCGCGCCCGCGAGCTGACCCGGGTATTCGTCGAAGACGATTTCAAGGATTTCGAGCGCGCGCGCCAGCCGAAACTGGCCGGCTTCGTCATGCTGACCCAATACGCCGCCAGCATTCCTGCACCGTCGGCCTTTGCGCCGGGCAGCCTGGAAAACGTGCTGGGCGACTATTTGGCTAAAAACGGCAAAACCCAGCTGCGCATCGCCGAAACCGAAAAATACGCTCACGTAACCTTCTTTTTCTCCGGTGGTCGCGAAGAGCCGTTCCCGGGCGAAGAACGCATCCTGATCCCGTCGCCGAAAGTCGCCACCTATGATTTGCAGCCAGAAATGAGCGCACCGGAAGTCACCGACAGGATCGTCGACGCGATCGAAAACCAGCGCTACGACGTGATCGTGGTCAACTACGCCAACGGCGACATGGTCGGCCACAGCGGCGTGTTCGATGCCGCGGTGAAAGCCGTCGAGTGCCTGGACCTGTGCGTCGGCCGCATCGTCGATGCCCTGGAAAAGGTTGGCGGCGAAGCACTGATTACCGCCGACCATGGCAATGTCGAGCAAATGTCCGACGAATCCACCGGCCAGGCGCACACCGCTCACACCACAGAACCAGTACCGTTCATCTACGTCGGTAAACGCAACCTCAAGGTTCGCGAAGGCGGTGTACTGGCGGATGTGGCACCGACCATGCTCATGCTGCTGGGCCTTGCGAAGCCTGCCGAGATGACGGGGACGTCGATTCTGGTGTGATCAAGGCTTTCAAACGCTGCTAAACCCTGTGGGAGCTGCCGGGCGACGTTCGCCTGGTCGCGATAGCAATCTGACACCAACTTCACAGTTGAATGTTAAGGCGCCATCGCGAGCAAACGAACGTCGCCCGGCTGCTCCCACATTGGTTTTCGGTGTTTTTCAGTCCAGTTATCACACAGCCCGAATTGGACGTTTTTTTTACAGCCTTGGCCGGGCATACTAGGCTGTCCTTTTTCCCCTGGTGTCGCCCGCCTTTATGCTTCGCGCCCTGATTGCCCTTGCCCTGACCTGCCTGCTCCATCCGGCGTTTGCCGATGAACGCGCGCAAACCCAGCAACAGTTGGACGCCACGCGTCAGGATATTGCCGAGCTCAAAAAGCTGCTGGGCAAGTTGCAGGAAGAAAAATCCGGCGTGCAAAAGGACCTCAAAGGCACCGAGACCGAGATGGGCAAGCTCGAAAAGCAGGTCGACGCACTGCAAAAAGAGCTGAAGAAAAGCGAATCCGAGATACAGCGACTCGATGGTGAGAAAAAAAAACTCCAGAGCGCGCGCATTGAACAGCAACGACTGATCGCCATTCAGGCCCGCGCGGCCTATCAGAACGGCCGCCAGGAGTACCTGAAGCTGCTGCTCAACCAGCAGAACCCGGAAAAATTCGCTCGCACCCTCACCTATTACGACTACCTGAGCCAGGCACGCCTGGAGCAGTTGAAGAATTTCAACGAAACCCTGCGCCAGCTGGCCAACGTCGAGCAGGATATCGCCCTGCAACAAGCCCAGTTGCTGGTGCAGAAAAGCAGCCTCGACAGCCAGCGCGACGAACTCGAGAAAGTCCGCAAGGAGCGTCAGCAAGTCCTGGCCAAGCTCAACGACGACGTGAAAGCCCGCGACCAGAAGCTGCAAGCCCGCGAGCAGGATCAGGCCGATCTGTCTAAAGTACTCAAAACCATCGAGGAAACCCTGGCCCGCCAGGCCCGTGAGGCAGAAGAAGCGCGACAAAAAGCGCTGATCGCCCAGCAGGAAGCCGAAAAAAAGCGTTTACGTGAGGCTCAGGCCCGGGCTGAGACCCCTACTGATGCCCCACGCAAGCCCGTCAAGTCGACACCCGGCGCACTGGTTTCAAGTGCCGGCGAGTCCTTCGGCGGGCCCTTTGCTTCAGCCCGCGGAAAACTTCCGTGGCCTGTCGATGGTCGATTGCTTGCGCGTTTTGGTGAAACCCGCGGTGACGATGCCCGAACCAAGTGGGACGGCGTGATGATCAGCGCCTCTGCAGGCAGCCAGGTGCATGCCGTACACGGCGGTCGCGTGGTGTTTGCCGACTGGTTGCGCGGTGCAGGTTTGTTGGTGATCCTCGACCACGGCAATGGTTTTTTGAGTTTGTACGGCCACAACCAGACGCTGCTTAAAGCGGCCGGTGACGTGGTCAAGGCCGGTGAATCCATCTCCACTGTCGGTAACAGTGGTGGCCAGGACACACCTGGACTGTATTTCGCTATTCGTCAGCAGGGTCACCCGAGTGATCCAGCACAATGGTGCCGCGCGCAAGGATAGGCGTTGAGTCACCTACATTAGGAGTTCGTTCGACATGCTGCATTTGTCCCGCCTCAATTCGCTGGCCCTGACGATCGCTCTGGTGATCGGTGCGCCGTTGGCGTTTGCCGCTCAACCGGCCCCGGCGGTTGCGCCTGCGGGCACTGCTGCGACCACCAAGGCGCCATTGCCGCTGGAAGAGCTGCGCACCTTTGCCGAGGTCATGGACCGGATCAAGGCTGCCTATGTCGAACCGGTTGACGACAAGACCCTGCTGGAGAATGCCATCAAGGGCATGCTCAGCAACCTTGACCCGCACTCCGCCTACCTCGGCCCGGAAGACTTTGCCGAGTTGCAGGAAAGCACCAGCGGCGAATTCGGCGGCCTGGGCATCGAAGTCGGCGCCGAAGACGGTTTCATCAAAGTCGTTTCGCCGATCGATGACACCCCTGCCTCCAAGGCCGGCATCCAGGCGGGCGACTTCATCGTCAAGATCAACGGCCAGCCAACCCGCGGCCAGAGCATGACCGAAGCCGTGGACAAGATGCGCGGCAAGATCGGCGAGAAGATCACTCTGACTCTGGTGCGCGACGGCGGTGCGCCGTTCGACGTGACGCTGACCCGCGCGACCATCCAGGTCAAGAGCGTGAAGAGCCAGTTGCTGGATTCGGGCTACGCCTACATCCGCATCACCCAGTTCCAGGTCAAGACCGGCGAAGAGGTCTCCAAGGCGCTGGCCAAGTTGCGCAAGGACAACGGCAAGAAGCTCAGCGGCATCGTGCTTGACCTGCGTAACAACCCGGGCGGCGTGCTGCAAGCAGCGGTCGAAGTGGTCGACCACTTCATCACCAAAGGCCTGATCGTTTACACCAAGGGCCGCATCGCCAACTCCGAACTGCGCTTCTCTGCCACCGGCAAGGACGAAAGCGAAGCGGTGCCAATGGTCGTGCTGATCAACGGCGGTAGCGCCTCGGCTTCGGAAATTGTCGCCGGTGCCCTGCAAGATCAAAAACGCGCAGTGGTCATGGGCACCACCAGCTTCGGTAAAGGCTCGGTGCAAACCGTGCTGCCACTGAACAACGACCGTGCGCTGAAGATCACCACCGCGTTGTACTTCACGCCGAACGGGCGCTCGATCCAGGCCCAGGGCATCGTTCCGGACATCGAAGTGCGCAAGGCCAAGATCACCAATGAGCAGGACGGCGAATACTTCAAGGAAGCCGACCTGCAAGGTCACCTGGGCAATGGCAACGGTGGCGCCGACAAGCCAACCAAGTCCAGCGGCAAAGCTAAACCGATGCCACAGGACGACGATTACCAATTGGCCCAGGCCCTGAGCCTGCTCAAGGGCCTGAGCATCACCCGCGGCCACTGAGATGCGTTTGCGGGTCATCCTCAGCCTGATGTGCTGTCTGGCAGGCGCTGCTCATGCGGCGCCTGCCGAGACGGCGGCGCCACACAAGGCCTACCTGAGCCTGATCATCGATGACCTCGGGCAGAACCTGCCACGCGACCGCCGCGTGCTGGCACTGCCCGGGCCGGTGACCACGGCAATCATGCCCGACACTCCCCACGCTGCCGAATTTGCCCGCGAGGCCCACCGCGCCGGCAAGATTGTCATGCTGCACATGCCCATGGATCCGGCTACCGGCCCGTTCGCCTGGCACCCCGAACTCCCCATCGAAGAGCTGGAAAAACGCCTGAATGCGGCGTTCAACGCCGTGCCCTATACCAGCGGCATCAACAACCACATGGGCAGTCGCATGACCGCCCAGCAACCCGCCATGACGTGGCTGATGGCCGAGCTGCAACGTCGGCACAAGTTCTTTGTCGACAGCCGTACCAGCGCTCAGACAGTCGCTGCCGCGGAGGCGCAGAAGATCGGTTTGGCGAGCGTTTCGCGAGATGTGTTTCTCGATGACGAGCGCACCGAGGGCGCAATCTTCACTCAGCTACAGACCGCCATCAGCCTGGCCCACAAGCAAGGCTCTGCGGTGATGATCGGCCACCCTTATCCACAAACCCTGGCGGTGCTTGAACGCGAACTGCCCAAGCTCAAGGCCCAGGGCATCGACTGGATCGATATCAAGTTGATGATCAGCGTGCGCAGCAACAAGGCGATGGTTGGGCACGGGAAGGATGGGGTTTACCGCTGAAAAGGATTCGCTCTTGTGGCGAGGGGGCTTGCCCCCGTCGGCCGGTCCGCGCTCGGGCGAAGCAGTCGTAAAAGATACCCACTCGTTCTGTCTGAATCACTGCGGTGCTTGGTTTTAGGGCCGCTTTGCGCCCCAACGGGGGCAAGCCCCCTCGCCACAGGACCTTACAGATACCGCGCCATGATGTCGTCCACCACGCCTTCCTTGCGCAACTGATCCAGGGCGGCCTGAAGCCTGGCGACGATTTCGTCGGACACGTCTTTGTTCAGCGCCAGATAAAGCTGGGCACTGTTGAAACGCAGCACGGTCTTGAGGCCAGTCACGCCATCCTGCCGAGCGAGGTAACGGCCAGCAGGATCTCCCGTCGCCCAAAGGTCGATCTGGCCATTGACCAGCTTCTTCGCGTTGTCCTGATCGCGCAGCACCACGATCGGTTTCAGACCCTGCTTGGCCAACGTTTCGGCGATCGCATCACCTTTGTAGGCCCCGATCTTGTATTTGCGCGCCTGCGCTAGCGACTCGAGGGTGATCTTGCTGTCAGCCTTGGCCAGCATGATCCAGTCGTCCGGACCAATCGGGCCGACCCATTTGAAGAGTTTCTCGCGGTCCGGCAGTCGCGCCATGACGAACACGCCATACCCGGGTTTCTCCAGGGCGAGTTTGTAGATCCGCTCCCAAGGAAAACGCAGGGTCAGGCTGTAGGTGATTTCGGCGCGCTTGAACATCTCGCGGACGATGTCCACGGCGATGCCATCGATGTTGTCTTCCTGAGCGAAGTTCTTGCCGTTCTTCGCCATGTTGTAAGGCGGGAAGTTTTCCGTCAGCAGCACCAGATCGGTGCCGTTTTTTTCTGCAGCATGCGCAGCGCCAGCCAGTAATAACGAGGTGCCGGCGAGTACCAGGAGAAGACGTTTGAGCATGACGGTTTACCGGAATCCATGGCGTGCCCAAGCTTGCCCTGAGCCCGCCATACTGTCCACTGGCCTTTATCGAACGCAGATACCGCGTTGCGCCATGTAGGCCTTGGCTTCCGGCACGGTGTATTCGCCGAAGTGGAAAATACTCGCTGCCAGCACCGCACTCGCGTGGCCTTCAAGAATGCCGTCAGCCAGATGCTGTAAATTGCCGACGCCGCCAGAGGCGATCACCGGGATCCCCAGCGCATCACTGATGGCACGCGTGACGCCCAGGTCAAAGCCGTTTTTCATGCCATCCTGGTCCATGCTGGTCAGCAGGATTTCGCCGGCTCCCAGACCTTCCATCTTCTTCGCCCACTCCACTGCATCCAGCCCGGTAGGTTTGCGACCGCCGTGGGTGAAGATCTCCCAGCGCGGGGTTTCGCCCGGCAAGGAAACCTTCTTGGCGTCGATGGCAACGACGATGCATTGCGAGCCGAAATGCTGCGCCGCTTCGCCGACAAACTCTGGATTGAACACCGCCGCAGTGTTGATCGAGACCTTGTCGGCACCGGCATTGAGCAGGTTGCGGATGTCTTGCACGGTGCGCACGCCACCGCCAACGGTCAGCGGGATGAACACCTGGCTGGCCATGCGCTCGACGGTATGCAACGTGGTATCGCGGCCATCGACGCTGGCGGTGATGTCGAGAAAGGTAATCTCGTCGGCACCCTGTTCGTCGTAGCGACGGGCGATTTCCACCGGATCACCGGCGTCTCGGATGTTCTCGAACTTCACACCTTTGACGACCCGGCCGTTATCCACGTCCAGGCAAGGAATGATGCGTTTGGCCAGCGCCATGGTAAGTCCTCAGCCTTTGTACGAATCGCAGAAAGCTTGCGCTTCAGCGACGTCGAGGGTGCCTTCGTAAATCGCCCGGCCGGTGATGGCGCCGATGATCCCCGGCGCCTTGGCGTCGAGCAGCGACTTGATGTCACCCAGGTTGTGAATACCGCCGGACGCAATCACCGGAATCCGCGTGGCGGCGGCCAGTGCTGCGGTGTACGACACGTTGCAGCCCTGCATCATGCCGTCTTTGGCGATGTCGGTATAAACGATCGCAGACACGCCGTCGGCTTCAAACTGCTTCGCTAGGTCGATGACCTGCACAGTGCTGATTTCAGCCCAGCCATCGGTGGCAACGAAGCCGTCTTTGGCGTCCAGGCCGACGATCACCTTGCCTGGGAAGGCGCGGCAAGCCTCAGCGACGAAGGCCGGATCTTTCACGGCTTTGGTGCCGATGATCACGTAGCTCACACCCGCTTTCACGTAGTGTTCAATGGTTTCCAGAGAACGGATACCGCCACCGATCTGAATCGGCAGGTTCGGGTAGCGCTTGGCGATCGCAGTGACCACTTCGCCATTGACTGGCTGGCCTTCGAAGGCGCCGTTCAGGTCGACCAGATGCAGACGACGGCAACCGCCCTCCACCCACTTGGCAGCCATGCTCACCGGGTCATCGGAGAACACTGTGGAATCTTCCATGCGGCCCTGGCGCAGACGTACACAGGCACCGTCTTTGAGATCGATAGCGGGAATAATCAGCATCTGGCAAACCTTTAAATTCGATTTTTCAGCGTTGCTCGGAAATCAGTTTTTCTCGAGCGCCCACAAGTCGCTTTCGATGCTTTCGAACCTCTCCTTGAGGTGCGTCTGCACATCGAAAATCGCCCTGTTGTAATAGTGCGGAGCAATTTCGCGGGTAAACAACTCAAGAATTTCAGCCGCCTCGAACGAGCCAAGGTCGAGTTCGAAGCGGTCTTCCATGAAACGCTTGATCTTGCTGTTGGCCTCGTTCTCTTGCTCGGGTGTGAGCGTGAGGATCGGCGGCTTTTTCTTGACGGCCATTACCAGCGACCGTCCCACGCAGCGAAGTTCTGCAGCAATTGCAGGCCATGGGTATGGCTCTTCTCCGGGTGGAACTGCACAGCGAAGCGCGAGCCATCAGCCAGCGCCGCAGCGAAATCGACACCGTAGTGACCACCGCCCACCACCTGCCGCGGGTTACCGGCGGCGATGTAGTAGCTGTGCACGAAGTAGAAACGCGCCAGGTCCGGAATGTTGTGCCACAACGGATGACTCACCGTCTGTTTCACTTCGTTCCAGCCCATATGCGGGACTTTCAGGTGTTCGCCGTCTTCATGCAGACCTTTGCCGAAGAACTTCACCTGGCCGGGAAACAGGCCGATGCAGTCGACGCCATCGTTTTCTTCACTGCGCTCGAGCAAGGCTTGCATGCCCACGCAGATGCCGAGGAACGGACGGTCCTGGCTGACTTCACGCACCAGCGAATCGAAGCCCAGGCGACGGATCTCCGCCATGCAATCGCGAATCGCGCCCACGCCGGGGAAAACCACCCGGTCGGCTTCGCGAATCACGTTGGCATCGCTGGTGATCAGCACCTTGCCGGCACCGACGTGCTCGAGGGCCTTGGCCACCGAGTGCAGGTTGCCCATGCCATAATCGATAACCGCGACCGTCTGCATTACAGAACGCCCTTGGTCGACGGCATTTGCCCGGCCATGCGCTCATCCAGCTCGACGGCCATGCGCAATGCGCGACCGAAAGCCTTGAACACGGTTTCGATCTGGTGGTGGGTGTTGTGCCCACGCAGATTGTCGATGTGCAAGCTGACGTTGGCGTGATTGACGAAGCCCTGGAAAAATTCCTGGAACAGGTCGACATCGAAGCCGCCGACAGTGGCGCGGGTATACGGCACGTGCATCTGCAGGCCAGGACGGCCGGAGAAGTCGATCACCACGCGCGACAGCGCTTCATCGAGCGGCACATAGGCGTGACCGTAACGACGGATGCCTTTTTTGTCGCCGATGGCTTTGGTGAAGGCCTGACCCAGCGTGATACCGACGTCTTCCACCGTGTGGTGGTCGTCGATATGCAGGTCACCCTTGCACTCGATATCCAGGTCGATCAGCCCGTGACGGGCGATCTGGTCCAGCATGTGCTCAAGGAAGGGAACACCGATATCAAATCGGGCCTTTCCGGTGCCATCCAGGTTGATCGAGGCTTTGATCTGGGTTTCCAGAGTGTCGCGCTCGACTGACGCCTTACGTTCGGCCATCACCAGCTCCGCAAAATCATTGGGCGAAAAAGGCAACCATTATAGGGGCGCGGACGCCAAACAGAAACACGCGAGGTGATATCCCTGACGGGCTGAACCCAATGCCGCCGGGGACATACCTGTCATGACATGTAGGAGCAAGGCTTGCCCGCGATGGCGGTATGTCTGGCACACCGCGTTATCGTTCATCGCGAGCAAGCTCTGCTCCTACAAGGGGAGCCATGTGTTTAGTGGAACAAAACCGCTGTTTTCTGCAACGTCACCCAAACACCCCACGCCAGCGGTATACCCACCACCAGCCATGCAGCAACGGCCAACGGCACGCTGCCCGAGGAAGCTTTCCACTCCAGCACGGTGGTGCTGTTCGCGCCTTTGTCGTGACCCAGCGCCTGCTCGGCGGCCAGCTCGGCATCGGTCATGAAGTACTTGTCCGCCACCGGGCGCACCAGCAGGTTGCAGAGGAAACCCAACACCAGCAGGCCCGCCAGGATGTACAGGGTGATGTCATACGCAGCCGCGCGCTCGACGCCGATGCTCAACTGATACTCACGCAGGTAGTTCACCAACACCGGACCAAGCACGCCGGCAGCAGCCCAGGCAGTCAGCAGGCGACCGTGGATCGCACCAACCATCTGCGTACCGAACAGGTCCGCCAGGTACGCCGGAACCGTCGCAAAACCACCGCCGTACATCGACAGAATGATGCAGAACGCCGCCACGAACAGCGCGATGTTGCCCAGATGGCCGAGGTTTGGGATCAACGCGTACAGGGCAAACCCCAGGGCGAAGAACACGAAGTAGGTGTTTTTGCGGCCCAGGTAGTCGGAGAACGACGCCCAGAAGAACCGCCCACCGATATTGAACAGACTCAGCAAGCCAGTGAAACCGGCAGCGATTGCCGCGATCGATGCCAATTGCGAAGCGTCCAGCTGACCAAAGGTCAGATCGTTGCCGAGTAATTTACCGGCGAATACTTCCTGCAAGAGCGGCGACGCCATGCCGAGGATACCGATACCCGCCGACACATTCAGGCACAGCACCAGCCATACCAGACGGAACTGCGGGGTTTGCCACGCAACGTTAACGTGCACATGACGGTGAGTGATCATCGCGTTCGCGGCTTTTTTCGCCGGGGCGGTCCAGCCCTCAGGCTTCCAGCCAGTCGGCGGAACGCGGTACGACAGCGCACCGCCGATCATGAACACAAAGTAGATCGCAGCCATCACCAGAAAGCTCTGCCACACGCCGACGCCAGCCGGCGAAGCGAAATGGCCCATCAGCGCAGCCGCCAGCGGAGCACCAACCATCGCACCGCCACCGAAGCCCATGATCGCCATGCCAGTCGCCATGCCACGCTTGTCCGGGAACCACTTGATCAAGGTCGAAACCGGCGAGATATAACCCAGCCCCAGGCCTATCCCCCCGATGACGCCGGAGCCGATCCACATCAGCCAGATCTGGTGGGTATACACCCCCAACGCGGAAATCAGCAGACCGCCGCACCAGCACAGCGCCGACACGACACCAGCCTTGCGTGGTCCGGCATGTTCCAGCCAGCCACCCCAGATCGCTGCCGAGCAGCCGAGGAAGATGAAGAACAAGGTGTAGATCCAGCCGAGCATCGAGATCGGCCAATCACACTGGGACGAGAAAATCTGTGCAATGAAACTCATGCCTGGCGCGCAGGCCACCGGCGCGGTCACGCCGAGGGCTTTGGACAACGGCAGCCAAAACACCGAAAAACCATAGGCCATGCCGATGCACAGGTGAATGGCCAACGCGGCCGGTGGAACCAGCCAACGGTTGAAACCGGGCTTGGCGATAATCCGCTCCTTGGACAGGAACGCTGACTGGGCGGGAATAATCCCCGCCTCGGTACTCGTGCTCATTTGTGTTTCCCCCAATTATTAGTATGGTTCGCCAGACACTCTTCACTCTCGGCCTTGTTGCACGCCGGCATGACCGTTTTATCGAGTAGAGCTCCGTTCGGGCGCGACGACAGGTCGCAGAAGGACCGACGAACGGGCGAAGATTACCATTTGCCCGTGACAGAAAAACCAAACTGATATCACCTTTTATGTGACATCTGTTCCGATCACGCACTAAAAAACCGTTTCACCCGCTGACGGGTAACGCCTGGACAACCCTTTCACAGGAAACCTTATGCCCATCGTCGTCGAATCGCTGAACGAACCCAGCTATCAGGATCAGCAGGATCTGCAGAAGATCTACCACGATGCTCCGCGCTGGCTGATTGCTCCGTTCAACGATGAACTGCAATTGATTGAACACAGCCTGCGCGACGGCTCGCTGATCGCTGGACGCTTCAATGACCGACTGCTTGGCGCAGCACGCCTGCACCGACAGCAGGACATCTGGCAGCTATCCCATTTGTGCGTGCGAAAAATCACCCGTCGCCGTGGCGTGGCTGAACGCCTGGTCAGCGAAGCGCAAAAAATGGCCGAGCTCGCGGGGGCCAAATTGCACTTGCAGGCCCCGGCCGGGCACCTCGAAGCCCAGGCACTGGCTGCCAAGCTCAAACTGCCGCTGGACCAGCTCTAGAGCGATCACTGACCAGTCGTCGGTTTCGGGAGGCTATACTCCCGGGCTAAATTTGAATTCGACTAACTACAAGGACTCGCCCATGAAAGCGTTCGGCAAAATCCTGGGTCTGGTACTTCTCGGGCTGTTGCTGATCATTGTGGCGCTGGGCTTTGCCCTGACCCACTTCTTCGATCCCAACGACTACAAAGACGAGATCCGCCAAATTGCCCGCGACAAGGCCCACATCGAGCTGACGCTCAATGGCGATATCGGCTGGAGCCTGTTCCCCTGGCTCGGCCTTGAACTGCACGACGCCGGCGTCGCGACCCTGGCCAACCCGACCCAGCCGTTTGCCGACCTGCAAATGCTTGGCCTGTCCGTGCGGGTGCTGCCGTTGCTGCGCCGTGAAGTGCAAATGAGCGATGTCCGCGTCGAGGGCCTGAACCTGCGCCTCAACCGTGACAAAAATGGCCACGGTAACTGGGAAGACATCGGCAAGGTCCCGCCCGTTGCCGCCAAGGCGGATGCATCGGCGACCGGCAGCACCAGCGAACCAGCCGGCGAAATACCCGCCACCACGGAAAAACCGACCCAACCGATTCGTCTCGACATCGACAGCCTGACCGTGAACAACGCTCGGGTTGAATACAACGACGAGCAAACCGGCAAGCAGTTCAGCGCCGAAAGCATCCAGCTGAGCACCGGCCCGGTGCACGACGCGACCAACATTCAGGTCAAGCTGACGGCATTCCTGGCCAGTAACCAGCCGGACGTGCGGGTGCGCACCGAGCTCAATGGCGAGCTGCGTTTCGAACGCGCCCTCCAGCGCTACCAGTTCGAAGACATGAAACTTGCGGGTGAAATCTCCGGCGAACCGCTGCAAGGCAAGATCGTGACCTATGCCGCTCAAGGCCAACTGTTGCTGGATAGAGCAGCGAACGTCGCCGAATGGACCGGCATAAAGATCTCTGCCAACCAGTTGCGTGCGCTTGGCGAGCTGAAAGTCAACAACCTGGACAAAACCCCGCAAATCAGCGGCGGAGTGTCGATTGCGCAATTCGACCTGGCGAAGTTTGTCGACAGCATCGGCCAGAAACTCCCGGCCATGGCCGAGGGTAGCCTGAGCAAAGTCGAACTGGTCAGTCGTCTCGCGGGCACCCCGAGCAGCGTGGTGCTGGACGATATCAACCTGAAAGTCGACGACAGCAGCTTCAGCGGGCGCATCGCCGTCGAGGATTTCGCCAAGCAATCACTGCGCGTGCAACTCAAGGGCGACACCTTCAACGCTGATCGCTACCTGCCGCCAAAATCCGCCGAAGCCAACAGTGCTGCAGTGGCTCGTCAGTCGGAAGTCAGCAGCACCGAGACCAACGCACTGGCCGGCGCTGGCAGCACACCATTGCCGAACGCCCCGACCAAAGGCGCCTGGAGCAGCGACAAACTGATTCCGTCGGAACGCCTGAGCAAGCTTGATTTGGACGCCGACCTGACCTTCGGCCAACTGACCCTCGACAAGCTGTCGATCCAGAACGCCGCGCTGAAAGCCACTGGCCAGGGCGGCCTGCTGACCCTGGAAAACCTGCGTGGCGACCTCTACAACGGCAACTTCGCTGCCAAGGGCACGCTCGATGTTCGTCAGCCCGTGCCGTTGCTGAGCATGCAAACGCAGATCAGCAAAGTCCCGGTGGAGAACATTCTCGAAAGCCAAGGGAAAAAACCGCCAGTCAAAGGCCTGGTCACGCTCAACAGCAACCTGACCGCCAGCGGCAACAGCCAGAAAGCCCTGATCGACAGCCTCAACGGCACGGCCAGTTTCGTGCTCAATAACGGCGTGCTGCTCAACGCCAACCTTGAGCAACAACTGTGCAAAGGCATCGCCACGCTGAACCACAAAACCCTCAGCGGCGAACCGCATGGCAAGGACACCCCCTTTCAGGAACTCAAGGGCAACCTGACGTTGCGCAATGGCGTGGCCAGCAATCCGGACCTGAAAGTGCGCATCCCGGGCATGACCGTCAACGGCAACGGTGACGTCGACCTGCGTGTGCTGGGCATGGATTACCGCATTGGCATCATCGTCGAAGGCGACAAGAGCGACATGCCGGACCCGGCCTGCCAGGTCAACGAACGCTATGCCAGTATCGAGTGGCCGTTGCGCTGCCGTGGCCCGCTGGAACTCGGTGCCAAAGCCTGCCGCCTCGACAGTGAGCGTCTCGGACAGGTCGCGGGCAAGCTGGCGGGCGACAAGCTCGGCGAAAAAATCGATGAGAAACTCGGCGACAAAGTCAGTCCGGAACTGAAAAACGCCCTCAAGGGGTTGTTCAAGCGATGAAAGCCGAGCAGTTCTCAACCGCAGTGCTGGACTGGTATGACCGCCACGGCCGCCACGACCTGCCCTGGCAGCAGGGCATCACCCCGTATCGGGTGTGGGTCTCCGAAATCATGCTGCAGCAGACCCAGGTCAGCACGGTGCTGAACTACTTCGACCGGTTCATGGCGTCGCTGCCAACGGTCGAAGCCCTGGCCGCCGCGCCGGAAGATGAAGTGCTGCACCTGTGGACCGGACTGGGTTACTACACCCGTGCGCGCAACCTGCAAAAAACCGCGAAGATCATCGTTGCCGAGTACGGCGGCGAGTTTCCCCGGGATGTCGAAAAACTCACTGACTTGCCGGGCATCGGCCTGTCCACCGCGGGCGCCATCGCCAGCCTGAGCATGGGCCTGCGCGCGCCGATCCTCGACGGCAACGTCAAACGGGTGCTGGCGCGCTTTACCGCGCAAGAGGGCTACCCCGGCGAACCGAAGGTTGCCAAGCAGCTGTGGGCCAACGCTGAGCGCTTCACACCTTATGATCGAGTCAACGCCTACACCCAGGCGATGATGGACCTGGGCGCTACGCTCTGCACCCGCAGCAAGCCAAGTTGCCTGCTGTGTCCACTGGAAAAGGGCTGCGAAGCGCACATGCTCGGCCTGGAGACCCGCTACCCGATCCCCAAACCGCGTAAAACCGTGCCACAGAAGCGCACGCTGATGCCGATGCTCGCCAACCGCGATGGCGCCATTCTGCTTTACCGGCGCCCTTCCACGGGCTTGTGGGGCGGTTTGTGGAGCCTGCCGGAACTCGACGACCTCGGCGATCTGGAACATCTGGCACTGCAACATTCGCTGGAACTGGGCAAGCACGTTGAACTGCCGAGCCTGGTCCACACCTTCAGCCATTTCCAACTGGCTATCGAACCCTGGCTGGTCCAGGTCCAGGAGGCCGGCCATCACGTGGCCGAGGCCGACTGGCTCTGGTATAACCTCGCCACCCCGCCGCGCCTGGGCCTTGCCGCCCCGGTGAAAAAACTGCTGAAGCGCGCGGCCGATGTATTGAACGCAGGAGAGTCGTCATGACCCGCACCATCATGTGCCGCAAGTACAAAGAACAATTGCCAGGCCTGGAGCGCGCCCCGTTCCCGGGCGCCAAAGGTCAGGACATTTTTGACCACGTCTCGGCCAAGGCCTGGGCCGACTGGCAAAAACACCAGACCCTGCTGATCAACGAAAAACGCCTGAACATGATGAACGCCGAAGACCGCAAATATCTTCAGGGCGAGATGGACAAGTACTTCTCCGGCGAGGAATACGCCAAGGCCGAAGGCTACGTTCCGCCTGCCGAGTAATCCCGTAAAAACGGGGGTTGGATCGTAAGCGACGGTAATAATTAAATATTTTTTGAAAACTTGCTTGACGCCCCCCTGAAAAACCCGTTTAATGCGCCCCGTTGCCCAGATAGCTCAGTCGGTAGAGCAGGGGATTGAAAATCCCCGTGTCGGCGGTTCGATTCCGTCTCTGGGCACCAAATACCGAAAACCCTGAATCGCAAGATTCAGGGTTTTTTTATGCCCGCAATTTAATGGCGCCGCGCAAAAGACGTCATCCCTAACTATTACTATTGCCCTTCCAGTGGAAGACCAGATTGCGTGCAGCACCGTTGCCGACGTCGGCGGTATCACGTAGCACTTCACCATTTCGTGTCGCGACTACGGTGTACTTGCCAGCGGGTAGCTGAACGTAAACCAGAGGGCCGGCCTGAGTCAGGGTCAGCACGGTTTTCCCTGGGGCGCTCTGAATGACCAGATCTACGTCGGGAACATATTTATTCTCCGCCCCGGTGGAGAAGGTCATGTGCAGGTTGTAGCCCTTGGTTTGCTGAATGGCTTTTGACTCATCCTCGCCGATACCACCGGACAGGTAGGTGATCCCGTTTTGCTGTTGCTGCTGGACTTGCACGGCTGAACTATCGATCGGCTCGACACTGGCGGCCCGCAACATGACGGGAAGCATCAGCAAGCCGGCAGCCGCAAGGGGCAGCATAAGTGAATGAACGTACCTCATGATGACGACTCCCGGGCTCCACAGAACCCTATCTGTTACACCTTTTTTGATTACCGACCGAGGATCAGGGTTTTAGATCGATTCGGACTTGAGCTCAGTGCAAAACGGACCAAACACTCAGTACACCCGAATCAGATTCTCCGTACGTGACGTACGGCATCGCGCGTGACCGTCGACTCCAAAACGTTGCACAACGCTAACGTTGAAGTTCATTCTTGGGCTCGTCATCGTCAGGGCTCAGCCCCATGAACCAACAAAGCGTACCTACCACGCTCAGGCCAGAATCGTCAGCCGCAGAAGCGCAAAGCGAGCCCTTCAAGGAACCCGCCGCCGACGGCTTCATCCTTGGCGGCTTCACCTGGCAACACACCCTCATAGACGCAATGCGCCCGGTCGTCATCATCAACGCCGCCACCTCAGTCCGCTGCCGGCAATACTCGCGCTTCGCCGATTACCTGTTCGCCAATGGCTTCGACGTCATCACCTATGACTACCGCGGCATCGGCGAGTCTCGTCCGGCATCGCTGAAAGGACTTCAGGCTTCATGGACCGACTGGGGCGCGCTGGATTTCGAAGCGATCCTCAAACGCGCCCAGCGGGAGTTTCCCGGCCAACCCATCGACGTGGTCGGCCACAGCTTCGGCGGCTGTGCAGCGGGGTTGGGCGCTTCAGGGCACATGATCCGCCGTCTGGTGACCGTCGGCGCGCAGTTCGCCTACTGGCGCGACTATGCGCCAGCCCATCGCTGGCGGATGTTCGGCAAGTGGCACCTGCTGATGCCGCTGGTGACGCGGGTCTTCGGTTACTTCCCCGGCAAGCGCCTCGGCTGGCTGGAAGACACACCCGCCGGCGTGGTTCGCGACTGGAGCACGCCCACCGCCCGCTACGAGAAGCGCCCCAGCGGTCGCGCCATCCACGCCAGAAACGGCCGACTGCCCTTCGCCAGCGTCACCGCACAAACCCTGGCCATCAGCCTCAGCGACGATCCCTACGGCACAATTGCTGCCATCGAACGCCTGCTCGGCTACTTCACCAGCAGTACAAACACCCACCTGCGAATCGCCCCACAAGACATCGGCGAAGAAGAAGTCGGACATTTCGCCTTTTTTCGCAGCCCATACCAAGCCACACTATGGCCCATTGCATTGTCATGGCTGCAAAACGGCGAGCTGACACCCGACACCCCCGGGCGGCGAGTGCCACGCAGCTGAGTGGCCTGCCCTCTCAACGAAACACGGAACGACGCCCATGGCATCCGCGAACAAACAGCACAAACGCGCTACCCGCGCTAAAGCGAAAGCCAAGCAGAACCGCACTCAACGGGCCGCCGCGCCGGTCGAGCTGGACCCGAACGACGATCGCATCGACTTCGAATCGGTGGACCTGACCGAACTGTTCAAAAAAATGATCGACGCCGAAAAAACCAGCCAGCAAGCGATGTGCGCGGCCTTCCTGGAAGACCCGTTGCTGGAGCTGGTGTACGAACAGGAAGGCGAGGAAGGCGCGATGGACTTCATCCTCGCCGCGCTGATCGAGTATCGCCAATGGTCCACCGAGACGGACGAAGCCGGCGCCCTGGCGTGGATCGAATCACCAGCCTTCCAGGCAGACTACGTGGCGGCGTCCGACGCCATCGCGGCCCAACCCCAACAGAAACCGAACTGAGTTCCCATGGCATCCCTGAACAAGCAACAGAAACGCGCCAAACGCGCCAAGCTCAAAGCCAGGCAAATCAATATTCACGGCAGAAAGCCCGCCGCGCTCGACGATGACCTGGGCGAAGTCGGCGCGCCGATTCCCGAGTACACCCTGGCGATGTTCAGCAAAATGCGTGAGGCCGAGACCATCAGCCGCAACGACATGCTGCTGACCCTGCTGTCGAACCTCAGCGAGATCATCAGCGACCATCCAGAGCTGCTGGACATGGAAAACGCCGAGAACGAAGCCATGGCCGCCACTCACCTGGCCGCCGACATGCTGATCGACTATCGCATGTGGACCGACGGCGTGGACCGCGAGGCCGCCCAGGCCTGGCTCACAGAGCCGCAGTTCATCACCGACTTCGGCAATGCACTGGACAGCTACCGCGAGTCGCTGGAAGAGCCTGAGGCAAAAGCCGAATAACCCGCCCCTGAAGCTTGCGAAAACAAAAACGGCCGCTTGTCATTCCTGACAGCGGCCGTTTTGCATTACGCGGGGAAAATCAGCTCAACGCTACCGCGCCACGCTGTTCCAGTTTGCGACGGCGAGCCACAAACAAGCCGGCAGCCACCACCAAAAGGCTCAACAGCCCCGTGGCAAGGATTTCCACACGATGGGCATCCTGAAACAGCATGATGGTCAGGGCCGCCACGATGAATACGATCACCGCGTAGGTCAGGCCCGGGAACAGCCACATGCTGAAGGCGATTTTTTCACCGCGTGCCATGCGCTGTTTGCGCATGCGCAGTTGCGAAATCGCGATCACCAGGTACACCAACAGCGCAATAGCGCCGGAGCTGGCCAGCAGGAATTCGAACACCGCAGCCGGGGCCACGTAGTTGGCGAACACCGCGAGGAACGCCGCGCAGGTAGACAACATGACGGCCCAGTACGGCGTGCCGCTCTTGTTGGTACGCTGGGAAACGGCCGGTGCATCGCCACGCTTGCCCAGGGAGAACATCATGCGGGATGCGGTGTACAGCGCCGAGTTCAGGCAACTGGTCACAGCAACCAGCACCACGAGGTCGACGATCAGCTTGGCATTCGGAATGCCCATGCGCTCAAGCACGGTCTGATAGGAACCGACGCTGGCCAGAACCGGGTCATTCCATGGCACCAGCGCCACAACGATGAAGATCGATACGAGGTAGAACAAGCCAATCCGCCAGATCACCGAATTGGTGGCCTTGGAGATTTGCTGGCCAGGGTTCTTCGACTCCGCGGCCGCGATGGTCACGATCTCGGTGCCCATGAAGGAAAACATGGTGGTCAGGATCGCGCCCAGTACGGCGCCCATGCCGTTTGGCAAGAAGCCCTGAGTGTCGAACAGGTGCGAAACGCCGCTGACCTGGCTGCCTGGCAGGAAGCCGAAGATCGCCATAACACCGAGGACAATGAAGCCGATGATCGCCAGGACTTTGATCAGAGCGAACCAGAATTCGAACTCACCGTAGTTCTTCACGCTGAACAGGTTCGTCACTGTCAGCAGTAACGTGATGATCAGGGTAAATGCCCAGATGGCCACGTTAGGGAACCAGGCATGCAGGATAGTCGCGGCGGCGTTGGCCTCCAGCGGGATTACCAGAACCCAGAACCACCAGTAAAGCCAGCCGATGGTGAAACCGGCCCAATGACCGATGGCGCGATCGGCGTAGGTCGAGAAAGAGCCTGTGTCCGGAGAAGCAACGGCCATTTCGCCAAGCATGCGCATGACCAGCACTACCAGCATACCGGCGGCAGCGTAGGCCAACAGCACGGCCGGGCCGGCGGCGGCGATGGCGTGACCCGAGCCAACGAACAGACCGGCGCCGATAACACCGGCAATCGACAACATGGTCACATGGCGCGGTTTGAGCCCCTGTTCGAGGCCATTAGAGCTTTGCATACTGCTCATTGAATCTACCTTTGTGAGGAATGCGTGCGTGCACGTCCGTCTGATGTTCCTTCTCGTAAAAAGAATCCAACGGGGCGTTCCTTATTCTGCACGCAATAATTGCGCCAAAATGTTTCACTCCACCGGTTTACGCGGGCTGTACGGCGACTGAGCAGTCATCGCAAGCCATTGAAATTAATGGCACTTCGCCAGAACGTTACCCTGCCACCCACTTCACAAACGAATTCACGCACCAGAAACGCACCGGAAAAACGGCTCACGCACAATAAAAGTGCGGATCAGGAACGTTTGTCCGGTTAGCGCTTCCAACACCCGGCCAAAGCTGGCACCATCGCGCCTTTTTTTACGCGACACCCGCGCAGACATGGCTTCAAACGGGGGATGGGTTGTTGATGGCGCGACAGACAGCTGCGCTGAGGCGACAACCGGTCACGCACTGCCCGTCTACGCCCCGTGGGGCTGTTGGCCGCCATTCGACCGCTATGCTAGCTTGGCGCCTCGATAGAAAAGCCCACCCAACAGCAGGAGCACAACAGAACTCAATGAGGACCGCACATGGCTGAGGCCACGCCCGCGCTTGAAATCCGCAACTTGCACAAACGCTACGGGACGCTTGAGGTGCTCAAGGGCGTCTCGCTGACCGCACGCGACGGCGATGTGATCTCGATCCTGGGTTCCTCTGGTTCCGGCAAGTCCACTTTCCTGCGCTGCATCAACCTGCTCGAAAACCCGCACCAGGGCCAGATTCTGGTGGCTGGCGAGGAGCTCAAGCTCAAGCCTTCGAAAAACGGCGAACTGGTCGCCGCCGACGGCAAGCAGATCAATCGACTGCGCAGCGAAATCGGTTTTGTATTTCAAAACTTTAACCTGTGGCCGCATATGAGCGTGCTCGACAACATCATCGAAGCGCCGCGCCGCGTCCTCGGGCAAAGCAAGCGCGACGCCATCGAAGTGGCAGAAGCCTTGCTGGCCAAGGTCGGCATCGCCGACAAACGTCACGCCTACCCTGCAGAACTTTCCGGTGGCCAGCAGCAACGCGCCGCAATCGCCCGCACGTTGGCGATGCAACCCAAAGTCATTCTGTTTGACGAGCCGACTTCCGCGCTTGACCCGGAAATGGTTCAGGAAGTACTAAACGTGATCCGCGCCCTGGCCGAAGAAGGTCGCACCATGCTGTTGGTCACCCACGAAATGGGCTTCGCCCGTCAGGTGTCCAGTGAAGTGGTGTTCCTTCACCAGGGGCTCATCGAAGAGCAAGGATCGCCCCAGCAGGTGTTCGAAAACCCGCTTTCGGCGCGCTGCAAACAATTCATGTCCAGCAACCGCTAACGGAGCTACCTACATGCAGACTTACAAAAAACTCCTCCTGGCTGCGGCCGCCACACTGGTGTTTTCGGCCAATGCAATGGCTGCCGAAAAACTGAAGATGGGCATCGAAGCGGCTTACCCACCGTTCAACAATAAAGATGCCAGCGGCCAGGTGGTCGGTTTCGACAAAGACATCGGCGACGCCCTGTGCGCCAAGATGCGAGTCGAATGCGAAGTCGTTACCTCTGACTGGGACGGCATCATTCCGGCACTGAACGCCAAGAAGTTCGATTTCCTGATTTCCTCGCTGTCGATCACAGACGATCGCAAGCAGGCCGTTGATTTCACCGACCCGTACTACTCGAACAAACTGCAGTTCATCGCACCGAAAAACGTCGACCTGAAAACCGACAAGGACTCGCTCAAAGGCAAGATCATCGGCACCCAGCGCGCCACACTGGCCGGCACCTGGCTTGAGGACAATTACGGCAACGACGTCACCATCAAGCTGTATGACACTCAGGAAAACGCCTACCTGGACCTGACCTCCGGTCGCGTCGATGCGATCCTCGCCGACAAATACGCCAACTACGATTGGCTGAAAAGCGACGCAGGCAAAAACTACGAGTTCAAAGGCGAACCGGTGGTAGCCAGCGACAAAATCGGCATCGCCGTGCGCAAGGGTCAGGACGAGCTGCGTAACAAGCTGAATGCCGCATTGAAAGAAATCGTCTCTGACGGCACCTACAAAAAGATCAACGACAAGTACTTCCCGTTCAGCATCTATTGATTCTGACTGGCCTGACCGGCGCCGCTTTCTGACGGTGCCGGTCCTTGGCAATGCCTGCGGCAACTTGAATAGAAATCCATGACTATCGACCTCTACGGATTCGGCCCGGCGCTCGCCGCTGGTGCGCTGATGACCGTCAAACTGGCCCTCTGCGCGTTATGCCTGGGACTGGTGCTCGGCCTGCTCGGCGCCTTGGCCAAGACTTCCCCGTACAAGCCGTTGCAATGGCTTGGCGGCACCTACTCGACCCTGGTTCGCGGTATCCCGGAATTGCTCTGGGTACTGTTGATCTACTTTGGCACGGTCAACCTGATGCGTGCCTTGGGCGAGTTTTTCGGCAACCCCGATCTCGCGCTCAATGCCTTTACCGCTGGCGTGATTGCCTTGGGCCTGTGCTTCGGCGCCTATGCCACCGAAGTCTTTCGCGGGGCGATTCTGGCGATCCCCAAGGGTCACCGTGAAGCCGGTGTTGCGCTGGGGCTTTCGAAGTTCCGGATCTTTACCAGGCTGATCATGCCGCAGATGTGGCGCATCGCCCTGCCGGGCCTGGGCAACCTGTTCATGATCCTGATGAAGGACACCGCACTGGTGTCGGTGATCGGTCTGGAAGAAATCATGCGTCATGCGCAAAACGGCGTGACCATGACCAAGCAGCCGTTCACCTTCTACATGGTCGCGGCCTTTATGTACCTGGGCCTGACGATTCTGGCCATGACCGGCATGCACCTGCTGGAAAAACGCGCCGCTCGCGGCTTCGCGAGGAGCACGCAATGAACTGGGAAGTCATCATCAAGTGGCTGCCGAAACTGGCGCAGGGCGCGACCCTGACCCTGGAACTGGTGGCCATCGCCGTCGTCCTCGGTTTGCTGCTGGCGATTCCGCTGGGCATCGCCCGCTCGTCGCGCCTGTGGTACGTGCGCGCACTGCCTTACGCGTACATTTTCTTCTTCCGTGGCACGCCGTTGCTGGTGCAGCTGTTTCTGGTCTATTACGGCCTGGCGCAGTTCGATGCGGTCCGCGCGAGCGCGATGTGGCCATACCTGCGCGACCCGTTCTGGTGCGCCACCGCCACCATGACCCTGCACACTGCGGCCTACATCGCCGAGATCCTGCGCGGGGCGATTCAGGCCATCCCGAAGGGCGAGATCGAAGCCGCACGGGCACTGGGCATGTCGCGCCCCACGGCGCTGTTCTACATCGTCCTGCCACGTGCCGCGCGCATCGGCCTGCCGGCCTACAGCAACGAAGTGATCCTGATGCTCAAGGCCAGCGCCCTGGCCAGCACCGTGACCTTGCTGGAACTGACCGGCATGGCCCGCACCATCATTGCCCGGACCTACCTGCCCGTGGAGATCTTCTTCGCGGCTGGCATGTTCTACCTGTTGATGGCCTACATTCTGGTGCGTGGCTTCAAGCTGCTGGAGCGCTGGTTGCGCGTCGATGCCTGCCAGGGACGCTGATCGGCCGGTGCTTGCGGGCGAGCAGTTGCTCGCCCGCTTCAAAGCGCTGGACGAGTTCCTGAGCGAACACCAGGCGCTCTGGCGACCGCGGCCGTTTACCCATCGGCAACTGCCGTGGGAAACGGCCTATCCCGAACTGGCAGATTGGCTACGCCAGCGTTCGCTGGAAGACGCGGAAAACAGCCATAACCATCCTGAGCACCTTCTGGCGCCCGCACCTTTTCCAGGACTGGCCGCGCGGGCCATTGCCCTCAGCGCTGTAGGCAACCTTCCCGTTCATTCGACCGAGCCTGCGACCCGACGGCTCAACGTCGACGTGCCCGGGCGCAAATGGCAGCAGATTGAAGCCTTCGCCGGTTGCCTGCAATTTGCCGCAAAACCCCGACACTGGCTGGACTGGTGCTCGGGCAAAGGTCATTTGGGACGACGCCTGCTGCAAGCCGACCAACAACTGACCTGCCTGGAATATGACCCGGCGCTGATCGCCAGCGGTCAGGCGCTGAGTCAACACCATCACCTTGCGGTCAATCATCTTCAACAAGATGTGATGGCAGCCAATGCGGCGGCGCGTCTGAGCACCGATCAGACACCGGTCGCCCTGCACGCCTGCGGCGATCTGCATGTACGACTGATGCAGCTGGCCAGCGCGGCCGGCTGCAAACAACTGGCCATTGCGCCCTGCTGTTATAACCGCATCAGCGCTCGCCAGTACCAGCCGCTGTCCGACGCAGCTAAAGGCTCCGGCCTACAGCTGTCCCTCGACGATCTCGCGCTGCCACTGAGCGAGACCGTCACCGCCGGCGCCCGCGTCCGACGTCAACGCGACATGTCCATGGCCCGCCGACTGGCATTCGACCTGCTGCAACGGCAACTGCGCGGTTGTGACGACTACCTGCCAACGCCGTCGTTACCCAGCGCCTGGCTGGATAAACCCTTCGCCGATTACTGCCGCGACCTCGCGGCGCTGAAAGACTTATCCACAGTCCCGGCGCAGGATTGGTCGGCACTGGAAGCCGCTGGCTGGGAACGCCTGGCCCAGGTGCGCAATCTGGAGCTGCTGCGCGGCCTGTTCCGCCGTCCGCTGGAGCTGTGGCTGGTACTCGACCGAGCGCTGTTTCTCGAAGAACAGGGTTACTCGGTGCGCCTGGGATTGTTCTGCGAAACCCCACTGACACCGCGCAATCTGATGCTGCTCGCCGAGCGTCGATAACCCCCTCCATCTTGATCAACAGCCTGTGGATAAGTCTGTTGATGAAATTTGGTGAAAGCCTTTGGATCCATGGCTTTTAGGTGACAAAAGCACTTGGTCATTTTTTGTTCACATTGAAAAACAGGCGAAAAAACAGCCAGTTGCGATTTATTGAGAACTGCTCCACAAAATAAGCCGTCAACGCAGCGAAACCACTCCCCGCTGTGCATAAGCATTAATCCGAAAGGTCATAACCAACCTCCACTATCTGAACTATCGTTGCCAGGCGCCAGAAATCTCTGGCGCGTACGGCTCGATCATGGAAGGCCCTGTGCCGCAAAGCTACCCATCGAACCCTCGACGGGCCTGCCACGCCCTCCCGTATTTGGCTGCTATGCCCACACACTTTCTGATTGAAGATCGCTACACTCCGGCATCTGGCACGCTGCGACAAACAACCCACGCACCGAGGCCGAGCAGCACACTCTGCGCAACAGCCGCTCGTGGCGGGCAATTCAGACACTCAAGAATGTGCTGGTTCGCACCTGACGCTTCAGACCTCACATCGGGCGGAAACAACGCAATGACTCTCGACACCTTGATCCTGCACTGGCGCTCAGAAGTCTCGAACAAGAAAAAGCCCGGAAGCCGCATCGGGCTGATCAGCAACATCCTCAGAAGAATCAGAAGGAACAACACTCTCAGGTATTTATTCTGGTTCAGGCTTGCCCAGTACCTGAATAGCGGAAATGCTTTCGCGCGGCTCTATGCCAAGCGCATGGAGAGGAAAATCAACCTCAAGTACGGGGTCGACATCAGCATTGATGCCGAGATAGGGCAAGGTTTTCGCATCGGCCACCTGCCTGGCGTCGTCATCACCGGTTACGTCAAAATCGGGCGGAATTTCTTCATTCGCCAAAACACAACGATCGGCATCAAAACCATGGGCCTGGACGAGTACGACCTGGTAATTGGCGACAACGTCAGCGTCGGGGCGAACAGCTGCATCATCGCCGACAGCCTCTCGATCGGTGACAACGTCACGATCGGAGCCATGTCATTCGTCAACAAAAGCATCCCGGCGGACAGCACTTTTTACAATGCACGATAACCACAGGCTGATCGAAACCAGCCCCGGAGCGCTCAAGCACACACAAGGGCGCGAACCTTGTCAGAGTCCTGCTGAAAAATAGTCAGTAATCAGGGGTTTACAGAACCACGCCAATCGCTATAATCGTCGCCCAACACGCCGGTATAGCTCAGTTGGTAGAGCAACTGACTTGTAATCAGTAGGTCCCGGGTTCGACTCCTGGTGCCGGCACCATACAAGGTTCCAGAGAAGGCTTTCAAAATCTCTGGAACCCCCGAAAAACCCGCCTTCTGGCGGGTTTTTTCGTTTTGGCGTTCCATCGGTTTCCGTCAGAAACTGGTGGATTCCAACCGTTTTAAGGGTAGAGTTTGGGATACAGGTCACTTCGATAAAAGGGAGTACCCTTATGTCGCGCACCACAGCTCCGCTCTCCGACGCAGCTTGCCGCTTGGCAAAACCTACAGACCGCGCCTACAAGCTTTTCGACGGCGATGGCCTCTATCTCCTAGTCCAACCCAATGGCCGCAAAGGTTGGCGGCTCCGTTACGTCAAACCTGACGGACGGGAAGGACTGACCTCGTTCGGCAACTACCCCGTCATTGGCCTCGCCGACGCGCGCCGCAAGCGCTTGGAGGTCAAGCGAATGCTGGCAGATGGCGTTGATCCTATAGAGACCAAGCACCAAGCTAAGGCGGAAGCCGTAATCAAAGGCAGAACCTTTGAAAGCGTTGCGCTCGACTGGCATACGGAAATGTCGGCCAAGTGGGCACCAGGCCATTCCAAGACAGTGATGAGCCGCCTCAAAACCCACGTATTCCCGCTGATCGGCGCAAGCGCCATTGTTGATCTCGACACCCATGACCTTATGCAGCCCTTGGAAGCGATCAAGAAGCGCGGAACGATAGACGTTGCTTTAAGGGTACAAAACTACCTGCAGAGCATCATGCGCGAGGCAAAGCGCCTCCGGCTTATCACCATAAACCCTGCTTACGATCTCGAAGGCTCGATCAAAGCCCCGCGGGTGGTACATCGCCCCGCTCTACCCTTATCGCGACTGCCGGAACTGCAAGAGCGGATCGACACCTATAAAGGCCGGGCACTTACCCGTCTGACGGTGATGCTGTCGCTGCATGTGTTTGTAAGATCCAGCGAGCTGCGTTTTGCACGCTGGAGCGAGTTCGACCTCAAGCGCGGCACCTGGGAGATACCGGACACTCGACCCGCGTTGGAGGGAGTACCCTTTTCCACAAGGGGTACGAAGATGGCAGGGGATATCCATTTAGTACCCTTATCGCCGCAAGCAGTGGCGCTACTCGAAAAAATCCATGCACTCACAGGCAAATTCGAATTGGTCTTCGCAGGTGACGCCAAACCCTGGAAGCCCATGTCCGAAAATACCGTGAACAACGCGCTACGGACGATGGGATACGACACCAAAACTGATATCTGCGGACATGGGTTTCGTTCGATGGCCTGCAGCGCACTGATCGAGTCAGGATTGTGGTCGGAGACAGCCATTGAACGGCAGATGAGCCACAAGGAGCGCAACAACGTCCGCGCCGCATACATCCACAAGGCCGAGTTCATCGAGGAACGCAGGCTGATCATGAACTGGTGGAGCCGGTATCTGGAGGCCAACCAGCAGGAGCATGTCACTCCACACGAATTCGCGAACCAGACCGGAGCGAACGTCACTCGCCTAAAAGCAAAACGTGGCGCAACCGAGTAAGCGCTCGGTCTTCATATCTCAGTGATCCGTTTGTCCACGCGGGTCCATCCAAACAGGGCTGCAAAGCCGCCCTGCTTGGATGGACCTCACTTAAAAAATCTAAAGCCCACACAACTGTCTGTGGAAAACCACTGATTTCCACCGGTGGATAATTTCATCCACAGCCGCAGAACTCCCGAAAATTGGAGTCTTGACCCGAATTATCCACAGGCGTAGAAAAGATCGGGCAAAGCGCTGTCGCCGACAGCAACCCAGGTAGCCAGAAACCTTTAAGGCTACGCCACACGGTGGTGGTTCTCCCAAAGTGCGATTAGCGTCCGGCGGCTCGCACGGTCACTCACCGAGTGATGGATGCCTACTTCAGATCTTTGCCATTGCGGCAAATACATCCCCCTCCCCAGCTGCCCTGCAGCAACCTATCCGCTTGGCCATTCCCGTGCGCCAACCTGCGCCCGTCTCTTTCTCCCGGAAAGAGACGGGCGCTCCTACCGCTGCTGCAGCCCAACTCGTACAAGGCTTTGCGGCATTCCCCCTCGTGACAATCGGCGTGACAAACACCGAAGTCACCAGCAACAGCGATGCAGATGATGGTGCCGCAGACCAGGGAATGGACTGCACCTGACTGACAGTCAGGCATGCCCCTGTCATCGCATCACTGCCTTCACCCGACTCAGGATCTCGTGGCATTGGTCTCGTCAGCCAATGCAGCCTCTACCCGCCCACTTCTTCGGAAGTGTTCAGGAGGCCAGATCATGAGATGCCCAAGCTCCCGGTCGTAAAGAGCCGCCAGTCCCGCGTGAGTGGACAACCCTCACAGGTCGCAGGGGCCTTGATCCCTGATAACACTCAACATCCTAGGCGGGATGACGTGGGGAAGGTTTGAAAGATTTTGGCTTCGAGAGGAGTTTGATCATGGCGTTGGTCGGTAAACGAGATGGGCGCAATTTTGGCTATGGTCGGCAGTTGAGCTATGCCGGGCCGCAGGCATTGCGCGATCTGTTTGGCGGCGGACATTACGGCACGGTCAAAGCGCACAGTGATCGCTGGCAGGCGTTTGTTCGGTGGTGTCGCTCGGAGGATGGACCAGGATTTAACGATGCACGGCAAATTGATCGGCAGACCTTGCTGGAATACGCCGGATATCTGCGTCAGCAAGTTGAACAAAGCGCTATAGGCATCGCCACCGCGCAAAACCGATTGTCTAGCGTGAACCGGACCATGGCGGCGCTTCGCGGTGATCAGTATGTGAAAGTGCCGAGTCCAAGCAAGGCGTTGGGAATGCGGCGCACCAGTGTTCGTCAATCGGTGCCGCAAGGCCAATACCGTGAACACGTGAAGCGGATCGTCGACGAGCTCTGCGAACACCAAATGCCGCGCGCGGCGGCCATCACCCAGTTGGCGCGAGCCACCGGCATGCGCTTGCGCGAGGCCATCTTGGCCGACCTTCCGCGCCTGCGAAGAGAGGCCGAACACTACGACAAGATCAACATCCAGGACGGCACCAAAGGTGGCCGCGGCGGCGCAACCGCGCCTCGTTGGATCACGGTGGATGACCATATTCACGAAGCGCTCAGGTACGCCGAACAGGTCTCTCCCGACGGTAGCCGCAACCTGCTGGCACCGAACGAGAGCTACCTCGATTTCCAACGGGAAATCGTCCGCCCCGCCCGAGATATCCTCCATACGCACAACCTCAAAGGCTTCCACGAACTGCGCGCGGCTTATGCGTGCGAACGCTATGAGCAGATCACCCATCACCTAGCGCCCATCAACGGTGGCAGGTGCAGACGCCTCGATCCACGCCTTGATCGAGAGGCACGTTTACAAATCAGTTATGAGCTGGGACACGGTCGAATCGACGTGGTATCGGCGTACATCGGCGGTCGGATATGAGTAAACCATTCAGCATGGAACTCTTGATTTCCGGGATCGTTCATGGCTCCTCGACAACACGAGCAAGGCACTTTCATCAGGCAAAAAATATCCAAGCAGCAATTCTGGAACGTTGGCAGCTAGAGAATCCATGGAAGTGGAAAGAAAAGCATCTGAAATGGTTCTTGAACAGTTACCTTCGAAATCGGAAAGCCGCAACTGTTTACTCTTACTATCTAACAAGCAGGTACATCGTGATGCGTATGGGTAGACCCTGGCGGTTGGATAACCCAAGCCTAGGTATCTCAAGGAGAGCAGATACCTCGGAGGGTTAAGACTCGTCTACCCATGTCGAATACAAAGCTCGACGGCAGCACGAAAAAATCGCACCATGGCCATACGACATCACCAAGAGCTACCGCAGCTCGCGTAAGTAGCGACGAAAGTAGTTCGCTAACAGGGATTGAGAAATGGATTTTGAAGTTCTAATTGACAGCAGTTTTATTAATTTAAATATAGACCCTAAACTAATCCCAATAGAAAACAAACATGTACTTAGCATAATAAATGACTTTGAAGACGGTGATTGGCGTTACGAAAAATTTAGTAATTTCATTTGGGACAACATCGCACAAACCGCGCTATCTCATCAAGAACGTAAAAATCTTGAACACAAATCACAGTCAACCCTAAAGCGTGCGGCAGAGAACCTAAGACTTACAGATAAGGAACAAGATATAAGCAAGGGTAGTGAGCTAGCAGAAATTGTCCTATATGCCATCATGAAGCATAAATACAATGCCCTACCTGTTGTTCCAAAAATATTCTACAAACAAAATGCTCAAGACAATGCCAAGGGAGCGGATAGCGTCCATATTGTTCTGGAAGGGGACGACGATTTTTCTTTATGGTTCGGGGAAGCTAAATTTTTCAACAGTATTGAGGATTCAAGATTACCAAGTATTATTACCTCCGTAGGGAACTCATTAAAAACAGATAAACTAAAGAAAGAAAACAGCATAATCACCAATATCGCTGATATTGATCTCTT
The DNA here is from genome assembly GCF_018986375.1 of Pseudomonas sp. CVAP#3. Classification (NCBI taxonomy): domain Bacteria; kingdom Pseudomonadati; phylum Pseudomonadota; class Gammaproteobacteria; order Pseudomonadales; family Pseudomonadaceae; genus Pseudomonas; species Pseudomonas sp. CVAP#3. The sequence goes on along the minus strand of NZ_JAHMSC010000006.1, from coordinate 170,628 downwards.
AGAAATAAATGATCAGCTGAAGAAAAAAATAAAAGACTCGCTATCACATCAAGCCTCAATTGACACATTAAAACCGAAGATCAACATACCCATACTACTGCTACACGAGTGCGGCATCACAAGTGCGTCAACAGAGATCTCTGACGACTACAAAGAAAAAATAATCGCATTCCACTCAGAGCGAGCAAACTCTTATTTCAAGAAACAAATAAAAAGCCTGGCCAATATACACTTCTACGAAAAAATAAAATTCCACATAATTCTTTTTCCTGTACCTGAGAAGGAGCCCATAATAGAGGCATTCGTAAGCGACGCAGAACATTATAAAAAACCGAAAAAAAAGCAGGACTAAGAAATGGAAATCTTTGAAGAATGTGGAAGAATAAACAACCTGATCACCGAGGGTAATGAATTTTCAGCACGCAATGAACTTATAAAACTACTCGATTACTTCCAACGCCAGAAGCTAGAATACACTCCACTTCTAAACAACTTGATTAGACAAACTGGTCTGTACCCATACCTAGAACTTGGCAGCTCAATTTGGCAAGATAGGTATGTGCACGAATCTTTTAAGGTAGACACAGGAGCACCAGAGCTAGTCACCTTGCACCGTGAGCAGTCATTACTTCTTAGCAAATTACTCTCGGGAAAAAGTGTAGCGGTAAGCGCACCAACAAGTTTCGGAAAGAGTTTTGTAATTGACTCTTTTATTTCAATAAAAAAGCCTAGAAATATTGCGATAATCGTTCCAACAATTGCCCTAACCGATGAAACAAGGCGTAGACTACAAAAAAAGTTCGGACTTGACTATAAAATAATTACCACATCAGACCAAGAGCTTTCCGATCAAAACATTTTCATATTCCCTCAAGAAAGATCAATATCTTACGTAGATAAAATTGATGTGTTGGATATGCTTGTTATTGATGAATTTTATAAAGCAAGTTCTGTTTTTGATAAAGAAAGGTCTCCATCCCTGCTAAAGGCTATTTTGAAGCTCGGCGACAAGGCAACGCAGCGATATTTTTTAGCCCCCAACATAAACAAGTTGAAAGACAATATCTTTACAAAGGGTATGGAGTTTTGCAGCCTTGATTTCAATACCGTTTCTTAGAAAAACAAGATTTATACAAAGAAATAGGAAAAGACGAAACCAAAAAAAGCCAGGAGCTCCTACGAATATTGGACTCCACTACTGGCAAAACTTTAATCTACGCGGGCACCTATACAAATATTGAAAAATTATCCACTCTCATATTAAGCAATCGAAACAAACAAAACACCAAGCTACTTAGTAATTTCAGTAAATGGCTTGCTAAGAATTATGACCCTAACTGGGGACTCACCAACATGGTTTTGCGGGGAACTGGAATTCACAATGGCCAGCTACACAGATCCCTAAGCCAAATCCAGATAAAGCTTTTTGAAGAGCCGGATGCACTTCAAACCATAATTTCCACCTCATCAATTATAGAAGGAGTTAATACATCCGCCCAAAACGTAATACTATGGAGCAACTTAAGTGGAAAAGGCAGAGCGCGAATAACCGACTTCACCTATAAAAACATTATAGGCCGAGGTGGGCGAATGCTTCGCCACTTTGTTGGGAAAATTTATATTCTTGAAGAACCACCAAAAGAGACAGATAACGCACTCAACCTTGAAATCCCGGACGAACTAGTTTCTGACTTGGAAAGTAGAGTCGCCTCTGAAGAACTGACTCCAGAACAAATCGCTAAAATTATTGCCTACCGAGAGGAAATGTCAGAGCTCATTGGGGAGAAGAGCTATAAAGATATAAAAAACAATAGCATGCTTCAAAGCAGCAATTCGTTTCTTATTATGGATATCGTTAAAGACCTCAAAAACAATCCTGCCTCATGGAACGGACTCGGATACCTTAATTCACAAAACCCAGAAAACTGGGAAAGATTATTATACAAAGTCATTCGACTTCAGCCAGCTGGCTGGGGAACTGACTATACGAAAGTTGTTGAATTTGTAAAAATCCTTTCCCAAAACTGGGCAAAAACGATCCCGGAACTTCTACAGCAGCTCAACGACATTGATATTGGTGTTGATGATTTCTTCAAGCTAGAAAGAACTGTAACGTTTAAACTTGCCGCCCTATTCAATGACGTATCTATAATACAAAAAGAAATTTTCGGCGATAGCGCACAAGACATCTCACCATTTGTATCAAAACTATCTCATGCGTTTCTCCCGAAAGTCGTATATCAACTAGAAGAATATGGACTCCCACGAAACATCTCCAAGCAAATTCATCATGCGGGCCTTATAGACTTCAACTCTGAAGAATTAAACATATACCAAGCGATTGATAAACTACAAACCTTGAATACACAAGGACTCAACCACCTTATCGGCGAACTGGATGAGTTTGATTTATACATCCTAGATTACTTTTTTGATGGCGTCGAAACACAGACTCGCAATAGTAAGCCTTGAAATAGTATCGATCAATCTCAATGGGCTCCAGTACCTTTATAGTCATGGAGCCTAAAAACTTACGATTCCACTTTAACAACCAGCAAGGCCCTATTCGCCAAAACTCCGTCATAACTGGAGAATATAACCCGGCCAGCTATTTCAGAACAAATAAATCAGTCCTCTTTTCGGTCTTCTTTTCGCCACTTAACTCATCATCTCTTAGTTATGACTTTTATCTCGGTGGTAATTTCTTACGACGCAGGCTGAGCACGAATCCTTCCGGCAGTGGTTTGAATACATCCCGCTCTTGAGGCCAGCGCTTCGCTCTACTCTGGAATGCACGAAGCGCGTCAATATCTAACGTTGCTGCAATTACAAAATCATTATCACCACCACGCACACGGGCTAAATCACGCATGAATGACTCTTTGGCGGGAGCTCGAACACGGCTATCCCCATACTTCCTGTTATTCACCAAAATGGTATACGCATGAACATCGAGTGCAGCGGACTCAATAAGCGCTGAAAAGGTTTCTAAGTCCTGATTCCAACTCAAAACCATAAGTGCATCAACTTCACCTTGAAACTTAACCCTGGCCTTACTATTTTGTAGTTCAGAACAAACCATGACACCAAAACATGTGCCATTGTGAACATAAACAGGTTTTTTTCTCAGACTGGCTACTTTACTGTATGCCCATTGCTTCCCGTACATTGAGGTAAGTATTTTATCTTCCCCCACCGCCGGTTGTAGTTTAGGTTGCCAGATTTTAACTGAAGCAGGGAAGCCAAGCCGATTATCGGACAACACCAAACATGCCTCACTTATTACTTCATCTCCCTCAAAATGTCGATATTCAGTACCAGCAATCAAACTAATACCTACAGCACTTAGTCTTGCAGCAATGCTATCAACCCACCTCAAAGGTAACGACAATTCCGGAAACAAAACATAATGAGGTTTAGGATTGAGCCTTATAGCCTGATTTACCAGTTCTGCGATGCGGCTGTACCGATCAAGAGACAGATTTGATTTGTTACATGCCATAGCAGCCCAATCGCTATCATCTGTCTTAAGGTTAGTCAGAGCAACAACAATTTTTTTGCTACGCTCGGTTCCAATATATAAATATTTAGTGGAGCGTTTATGTAAGTTACCTCCATCCTTGTCTTGTTCTAAAGCAAGCAAGGTCGGTTTTATCCAAACCCCTCTCAGGGCCTGAGCATATTGTGCCCAAATTACTGCAGGGTTTGTCTCAGAGATCTTGTGGTTATTACAAGGCAGACCAACGCATTCCGGCGCAAGCTCTGCTATTTCGGCCGGTGTTAGTGGCCTAGTCGGAAAGATGTAAGGAAGAAAGCTCTCTGTCTTACGTGCCCCCGCCTCAAAAAAACCGAGTCGAGACACGCGGGTTGATTTCAGAAAGCTTTTTAATGCGTCAACATCTAATAACTGAGTTCGCTCGAAGCACTTAAGGAGCAGTCTTTCGACCTTATCGTCTCGCTTACCGATTAAAGTTTGTGCAGAACGAGTGCTTAGTATTCGTTTGTAAGGTTCCTTAGCCAAATCTGCCATCGCGATGAGTGGAGCTTTTTTGTAAAAATCTTCCGATCCAATTCGAAAATCTAGAATATCTTCGACACCAGTCAGTGCTTCAATAATAGTTTGCAGAAATAATTCAGCCAAGCGTGCTTCTTTTTTCGAGCGATTACTGTTTAACAACCTTCTAGGGTCATAACAACGAGCAGCTGCATCAACAAACATCCATGACAGCGTACCTTTGACATATCGCCATAACTCCTTGCCTGCTTTTGCCTTGGCCCCATTCATGCCAATTTCCCGACCCGGAGTTATATGGCCTGCTAATTGGTCAATAGATGCGAAAGCACGTACTACTATTTGCTCAGCTTGAGCCCATTCATTCATACTAATTGCAAACCCAAGGAGCCGCGGCAAATATGTAAAGTGAGCAAACAAGTTTTCAGGTCTTACAATATGATTGTGGGCAAACTGGTAGAACTCCTCGCGCTGTTTTACCCACTCGCTTGGTGGCAAATCTCTAGCCAATGTCTCAACATGACGCAATTGCAACGACCAGCTAAGCCTGCGAATGGTCAAGCCGTCGGCGCGGCGTAACGTATCTGCTTGCTCGCCTACACTTCCCGCTGCTGAGAGCACTCGAGCCGCCGTAGAATCCTCCAATTGATCAGGCGAGGGCATAAGACGGTGCTCACTGGAAAGTTCATAAATTTCCTTCTCGATACTATCGAGCAAGTCAAGTCCAGCTCGACCATGTAAAATAAATAACTTTTGCTTTTCAGCCTGTAACTTTATCCGAGTACTACCTTGTAATTCCTTTCCCTGCTGAATCTCCCAGAGCTTCTCTTTTTTCTTCGACCTATCTGCCGGCTCAGTTTCTTCTTGGAAAATACAATCATCGCCCAAACGACCTTGCAAAAAAACCATGAACTCCTTTGTATTATTTATACAACCTGTATCATGCAAAACCATAAACATATCATCGACGTAACGCCCATAATGAATTGGCGCGACTTTTTCTCTTATAAGAGTATCCCAATGATGCAATAGAACATTAGACATAATGCGTGTAGCTGTTAGACCGATGACTAAGCCGCCTGGGATATCCGCCTCACCCTTTACTAACCCCTTACTAAATTCCTGCGCGCCCTCGGACCAGTTAGCTAAGAACCTAGTCAATTCTTTAGTGAATAGCTGCTCCGCCTTGGATAGTTCAAGTCCAAGTTTGCTTTGTAGCAACGGAGATGCAATTGCCAACGGGTCCACAAAATGATAATAACTTTTCAGATCAAGCGATACAGCGATCACATCACGGTCTTTCTCAAGCTCAAACCGAATAGCTTTTAGACCATCATTACGCCACTTTTGATAAGGTTGGAAATATGGCGTAAAGGAACCTATTGCACTTACGTGAAAAGGCTTATCTGCGTTCCTGTCCAAACTATCATCATTTCTAATACGTTTTAAGCGTGCACCGTAACAATCCCTGCCCAAACATGCGTCAAACTTATGCCCAATGGTGTTTATCCAAAGCGCAGATAATATATGCGCATCCACGGGAAAATCGCCAACAATACGAAACTCAGGAACTAACTCATTATTACTTTTAAGACTTTCAAACGCCCTTACTGGACAAGAAAAGTGAATATGCCCATTTGCGCTCTCTCTCTTCGGCTCAACAGAGAGCTTTTTAGGTAACAACCGAAACTCACCAAGTAATTTCTTATCTTCGGAAAACCCTTGATTAAGTTGCAATCTAACTAGTAAATCTTTCAGATTTTCTAATAATTTTTGTTCGTACTCGGCAAACTTTATAGCGGTTGGAAATGTATTTTCAAAAAAACAATCAGCTTTTGCCTTACGATAGGCGACTACTAAATCTTCAAGGCGTAAGCCCTTCCAGTCGGTAAACGTTGCCGAGTAACTCATATGCACTCCTTTGCTAACAACAGGCGGTCGATAGGCCCACTGAGCTTGTATGGGGAGGGTAGGACGCTATTTGATATATTTCCAAGAACTAATCGCGCGCTCTTAATCAAGCCATAGCAATTTCACGAATGCAAGCTAGCCCCCATCACTAAACGAGGAATCTTCGCTCGTTTGAAAACTACAGCCCCCAACTGACCACTTGATGCTGATAACGGCTCTTATCATGAATGAGACTTTCGACCCATTGACATAACGGAAAAGAGCTGTAGGTATGTAATTAACGATGCCAAGGCGTCGAACACGTACATCCTCCTTAGGTAGTCCTTCATCTAGAAGCACCTTCCAGTCTCAGGATATTTTTAGGGATAGAATAACAATTACTATTAGATAATTTCGTTTATTTACAGATAGTTACTACTTGCTTCGACTCCTGGTGCCGCACCATACAAAACAAAGCCCTCGTAGAAATACGAGGGCTTTGTTGTTTCTGGCATCCAGAAATCCAACTGCCACGCACCCTTCTGTAGGAGCCGCAGAAGGCTGCGATCTTTTGATCTTCAACGCAGATCCGGTGCCCTTGGAAAAGATTGCAAGCTGCGCCCCCCCCAGAATCATCTATCCGGCCTCCCCACCTCACGGAGGTGGGGAGGCCGGCTAATGGGCGCGCCCTTTTCCCCTGCCGCAATCAACAGACTCTGTTGAAAAAGTCGCTACGGCTCGACACCAGCCAAAATGGGTTCAAAAGTCGGTCGCATGGACGCTCGTACGTGAACTCCGAATCCCGTTCGAGCGTCGCAAACACTAAGCACTTAGCTGCTTAATCCAGTCAAGGCTCGCAACGGTAGAACCGGAAGGACGGTATTCACACCCGATCCATCCTGTGTAGCCACGCTGCTCCAGCGCCGCGAATAAGTCAGCAAAGTCGATGCTCCCCGTTCCCGGTTCATGACGACCCGGGCAGTCGGCAATTTGTACATGGACGGTTCTGTCATAAAACCGGGCCAGAACATCTGCTGCGTCTGCGGTCAGAAGCTGGGCATGGTAAAGGTCGAGAATCAGCCCAACACTCGGGAAGGTCTCCAGCACCTGTTGCGCCTTGCTAAAGTCAGACATGTAATAGCCCGGCATCGCCTGCGAACTGATCACTTCAATAAGCGGCCGCAAACCCTGATCTTCGAAATACTTGACGGCATACTCCAGGTTGCTCCCGAAGATAAGCGCTGCCTCATCCTGCGTCGTAACCCCGGACATGATGTGGACATCCGAACACGCCAGCGTCTTTGCATAGCTGGCGGCCTGGAGCAACCCGTTGCGAAACTCTTCTTCCTTGCCCTGCAAGGCAGCGATGCCTTTGGTAACGCCAGCTGGTGCGGCGAACTGAATCAACGGCAGACTGTATTGAGCCAGGTTGTCGGCCAGGAGACTCGCGTCGAATTCATAGGGCGACGGGAACTCCACCGCCCGAAAACCAGCTGCGGCAGCGGCTTCGATGCGTTGCAGAAAAGGCAACTCATTGAATTGAAAACCGAGATGAGCATTGAACTTAAGCATTGGGTAACCATCCATCCTGGAAAGAAACAAAATCATCAGCCTGGAGCATCTTTCGCAGCTCCAGCACTGCACTATCGGGAGTGGTCAATACAGGTAGACCAGACCGAGCCTGTGCTTGCCCTGCGGCGCTCGTCATCGAAAACTGTGCGAAACAGATCAGATCGCAGGCTCCGACCTGAGCAGCCATTTCCGCGATGGCGGTATCGTGACCGTCTTTGCTCCCTTCACTCAATGCCTGTATTGCACCAGGGACAAAATAGGGCACCACCTCCATCGCCCGACCACTACGCTCAGCCACTTGCTTGAACTCGGTGATTATCGAGGTGATGGTAGGCTCGAACTTCGCCAGCACGGCAACACGCGATGCTCGCGTTAGAGCCAGGTTGATCATAGCTTCGTTCGGTTTGAGTACTGGAATGGCAATGTCAGGTGACTGATTTAATAGTTTTTAAATGTGACTTGTAACCCGCGCTCCCGCCTATGGCCCTTTGCCAAGAAAAGGCGCGGTTTCCACTTCCAGCATCAGCAACACCATCTCCGTTAACTCGGCGTCAGACTTCTGTCCCGCATAGAGGTCGTGGAGTGCTTTGGCAAAGGGAATGCGCAGGTCCTGGTTTTCTTCGCGGGCGCTGTCGCTGTATTGCATGAGTTCGCTGATCGCTCGCATCACAGCCGCTTGCCACCGAGCGGTGGTCCTCGGACCATCGCCGGTGATTGCAATCAACTTGTCCTCCGTCAGCTGGCGAAGGGCTGGTTCCCGCAACGGCTTAAGCGGCTTTGGGTTGCGAGTGTTCTTTGACATACCGGACGATACTCAGCGTTTCCTGCCGGAACTGCTCGTAGTCGATCTGTTGGGCGTTAATAAAGGTGCTGCCCATCATGGTCAGCGATCCCATAAAGCTGGCTTCGGAAATTTCCTCATCGCTCGCGCCAAACAAGCGCGCGGCTTCGGTATGGAACAGGGCGCAATACTTACAACGAGTCGCCCCGGACACTGCCAGACCTATCAACTCCTTGTACTTGTTAGGAATCCTGGTTTCTGCCAGCCAAAAATCCCGGGCTACGCCCCAGAATCCGTTCGCTGCACCTTCCGGCATCTGCTTGATCCACTCCGGTACCTGACCCAGGGTCTGCTCAATTTCCCGATAGGTATCACGAATGGCCATTTGGCACCTCCTTACCTCTCTGGAGACATCTACACCAGAGGTACAACTTAGTTTAGTTCGCTGGTGGCCATGCCAGAGCCGGCAGCAGGACAACTCCAGCAACGAATCTTTAAATATCGTAGAAACAACAGGATGGATTTAGACTTTTTTGGCGCAATGACGGACCACTAAATGCTTGGAGTTATCAAACAAAGCCCCCGCAGCGATGCGAGGGTTTTGTTGTTTCCGGGGTTTGGAAAAGCAGGTCTCAGTGACCGGCACTCTGACCGCCATCGACGTGCAGGATTTCACCGGTGACGAACCCTGCAGAGTCCAGATACACAACGGCCTGGGCGATGTCGCTGATTTCGCCCATGTGCCCGACCGGGTGCAAATTGCCCAGCGCTTCGTGGGTTTCTTCAGCGTGCATCGGTGTTTTGATGATGCCGGGGCTGACCGCGTTCACGCGAATGCCACGCTTGGCGTATTCGATGGCCAGGGATTTGGTTGCCGCGTTGAGGCCCCCTTTGGTCAACGACGCTAGTACCGACGGCACGCCGTCGACCGCGTGATCTGTCAGGCTGGTGGTGATGTTGACGACGTGGCCGCGGCCTTGTTTTTCCATCTCGGCGATGGCGAGTTGGGTGATGTAGAAGAAGCCATTCAGGTTCACCGACAACACAGCGGCGTAGTCTTCGTGGGTATAAGCGGTGAACGGCTTGGCGACGAAGATCCCGGCGTTGTTGACCAGGGTGTCGATACGGCCAAAACGTGCGATCGCTTCACGAATCACGCGCTCGGCAATCGCCGGGTCGCCGATGTCGCCCGCCACGGTGAGGATGTCCGGGTCGGTGGACGGTTTGATCGAACGCGAGGTGGCAACCACCCGGTAATCGAGATCACGGAAGGCCTTGACCATGCCTGCACCGAGACCTTGGGATGCGCCGGTAATAACAATGACTTTTTTCGAATTGCTCATGATGAACCTCTACAAAATAATGGAGTTTTAAACGTGATCAATCAGGCTTCAGCGGGGGCCTGCGCCATTTGCTTCAGCATCTGTTCGTAGTACTCGACCGATTGCGAACCGGACACCAGGTGACGACCGTTGAGGATCATGGCCGGTACCGAGTTGATACCGTGATCGCGGTAATACGCTTCAAGCTCACGCACCTCCGTGGCAAACGCTCCAGACGCCAACACCTCACGCGCACGCGCCGCATCCAGACCCGCTTCAGCCGCCAGGCGTACCAGCGTCTCGCGATCGCTCGGGTTCTGGCCGTCGCTGAAGTAAGCGCGCAGCAAGCCTTTCTTCAGTTCTATTTGCCGCCCGTCCTGCAATGCCCAGAACAACAGGCGGTGAGCATCAAAGGTGTTGTAGAAGTGGCTGCGTTTCTCCAGATCGAACGTGAAACCGATGGCTTGACCACGGGCGATCTGCATCGCTTTGCCGGCCGCGATGTCCTCGGCGCTGCGCCCGTATTTGCGCATCAAGTGCTGGACCGCGCGCTCGCCTTCGGCCGGCATGTCCGGGTTCAACTCGAAGGGTTTGAAGGTCAACTCGACCGATACTTCACCGGCCAGATTCTCGATAGCCCGCTCCAGTGCCGTCACCCCCAAGGCGCACCACGGGCACACCACATCGGAGATGAAATCGATGGTGACAGGCTGATTCATGACTGCCCCTCTGCCAGTTGTTTTCGGTACTGGGTGGTGGTGATCCCGGCATAGCCCCAGTTATCGGTGTCGACTTCTTCGATCACAATATGGGTCAGGTCCGGACGTTTGTTGAGGACCCGCTCCAGGGTTTCAGTGATTTCGGCGATCACCTGAGCTTTCTGCTCCGAGGTAACGCCATCGCGGGTGATGCGTACGCTGACAAAAGGCATGACGACTCTCCAGTGACCTTCCCTTCGGGATGATGGGCAGGTGGTGGAGATGACTGTATGACGTTGCTTTGGAGGGATAAAGATGGGGCCGAGAACATCATTAGTGATGTGATGTAATGAGTATGGGCGGGATATTGATGTGCCTAAACCAGTTCTTCGCCCCTGAAAAATCCTGGAAGAACGCTGATTTCTGAGCCCTCAGACCAGAATCCAGCCTTTATGCTAAATTATGGCTGGCCAATAATTATGGCGTATCCATAAAAAGAGGTAATTGCATGAGCAGCATTTTCCAGCGCCCTGAGCTGGCTGAAGAGATGGCGAACCAGCTCCTCAATCCGGGTGTTCTCGATGAAGGTCTGCGCTCAGGTCTGTTTCTGTCCGGCCTACGCAGGACAGGTAAAACAACATTCCTGAGAAATGACCTTATCCCTGCTCTGGAAGAAGCCGGTGCTCTAGTCATTTACGTCGACCTATGGAGCGATACGCTCGCCAACCCAGCGACGCTAGTGCATGACGCTATCCGTAAACGCCTGGAGGAACTCCAAACACCAGGCTCTACGCTGCTCGAAATGCTCAAGCGCGTTAGCGGTGCGGATATAGGCGCAGCAGGATTCAAGTTTGGTTTCAAACTCGACAGCATTGGCAACGCAGGTGGACCGACACTGGCGCAGGCTTTGACGGAAGTCGTGGATCAAGCAAAAACCAATTTGGTACTGATCATCGATGAAGTGCAGCACGCCATTTCCTCCGACGACGGTAATCAACTGCTCTTGGCACTCAAAGCCGCTCGTGACGCGATCAACCCTCGCCCGAATACACCGGGTTACTTCCTGTTCATCGGAACGGGATCCCACAGGGCTCAAGTGAGCGAGCTGACGGCAAAGCGAAACCAGGCATTTTCCGGGGCCACATCGACGGCGTACCCGGTGCTGAAAGGTGATTACGTCGAGTACCTGCTCAACCGGCTAGCCATGACAGTGAAGAAGGAGAAATTACCGTCCCTCGAAGTCGCCATCGAAGCGTTCAACACCTTGGGGAATCGACCTGAGGAAATGCTCAAAGCGCTGCGACAACTCATGCAGCAAGAGGGGGATCCTGACGTTTTCCTGCCAGTTATTGCCAGTACGTTGCGCTCAGCGGCGGCGAGTATTGAGCTTGAGAAAGTTGAGCTATTGGGCAGCTTGGCCCAAGCGATTTTCAACAAGATTGCGTCCACGGAAGGTGACGCACGGGGCATTTTCTCCACCGATGCTGCGGCTGAGTATTCGAAGACAGTAGGTCGAGAGGTCCGTGTTGAAGAGATTCAACCTGTGGTGATTGCGCTGGTTGCGGAGAACATCATCATGCGGCGCGGGCATGGGATCTATGCGATTACAGATCAGTTTGTCCAGGAGATTTGGCTGGAGGAGCGGGCGTTGATTGAGGCCAGTTAAGAGCCCATGTATATGAAACGCCCCCTGACGATGGTCGTCACCGTCGATTACTTCCATCGTAGGACTTAGTCCCTACCCATGTACTTCGCTCGTTGACGTGTCGTTGTTTTTCGATTTCAGCGACACGTTGTGATGATGTGTCGTTGACGACGCCACGTCCGCGTCAAAACCAGACACATCTGCTAACGGCCTCACCTCAGCGTCACGAAGGGCACGCTCGGTATTCATTTCACGAACAGAATCCAGCAACTCCTTCTGAAACTGATTCAGTTCAGCATCCATTTCTAACGCCTCCTTCGGTCAGCCAGATAAGGCTGTCAGTCGTTTTTTCGAAATTATTAAAATTATGAACGGCCACAATTATTGCCCATTCATAAAAACCACAAAAACTCCTTGGCCTCGGCCAGCACTTCGCCACGGTTGCAGACTATCAGCCCGCACGCTAGGCTCCCGTCATCGCTGCAAATTCAGCGAACGGGTTTGGCGACCCGACTTACAATAGGCGCACAGGCGCCACCATTACGATTGCTGGCGTTTTTTTTCGCTCGTACTTTTCTGTTATGGCGGCTGTGCGCGGGAGACCTTCGGGTCTGCCGGGTTCCTATTGTCCCGGTTCGCCAACCTGCGTACAGCTGCCACCCATAATCGTTTGGCGACGGTTCGTGGCAGTTCCTCAACAATAGGAGTTAGACCATGTACAAGATCAGTCCGTCCAAATTCTGTGCCAGGCGACCTTCAAAGTCATACTTTGCCTCCTCACATCTTGGAGGTGCCCAATGACTAACCCCCAAGACCTGACAACTGTCGGCCTCACGCCCTTCTCCATCCACTCCGACCAACCCCTCTTCCGCGTCAACAGTGGCGTCCCGATCCGCGAAGCCCTGTCCCACGTTTCCGACTTGCTCCACCTCTCCAAACTGCTGGCCAAAGACGCGGCGATGGAACGCGGTACGGACCGCTATGCCTGGGCGTCGCACTATTTGCAGGAGATGAGTAAGGCGGTGATCGATGACGTGGTGAAGGTGCTGGGCGCGCCGGGTAACAACCGCAGTCAGTAACGTCGAGATCTGAACCTGATCCGCACGCAAGAAAAAGCCCCGAACCAGTCGGGGCTTTCTCATTTCGGCCTGGCATCAGGCCTCAACCACGCAGCCGATCATCAGAAGATGTTGATCGGGTAATCCACGAACACACGGACTTCGTTGCCGCTGACGTTGTAGTCGCTGGATTTTTGCGACACGCGCAGGACCGAACTGCGCACTTTCACGCTCAGGTCTTTGGCCGGGCCGCTTTGGACCACGTACTTGAACTGGTTGAAGATTTCGCGCTCGGTGCCGCCGGTGCTGGTGGCGGTTGTGATGTTGTCGCCACGCACGTAAGCCACGTTGTAGGTCAGGCCTGGAACGCCGAAGGCGCCGAAGTCGAGGCCGTAGCCCAGCTGCCAGCTGCGTTCGTCTTCACCGTTGAAGTCGGACCAGTAGGAGTTGGCGAGGTAGATGGTGTTGCCACCGTCACCGACACGACGGCCATCGTTCTGGTAGCCGCCGTACGGGTAGCCGAGGTTGCTGTCACCAGTGCTGCGCTGGTGTGCGAGGGTGAACGAGTGCGGGCCGGTGACATAGGTCGCTGCCAGGCTCCAGATTTTGTTGTCCTGGCCTTCTGCGTTTTTAAGTTCGGCGTAAGACTTGTCCAGCTTGGTCTGGTAGCCGTTGAAGTCCAGGGTCAGGGACTGATCGGTGGCCAGCGGGAACACGTAGTTCAGGTTCACGTACTGTTTCTTCAGAACGTCTTCAACGTTGGACGCGTAGAACGCACCTTTGAACTGTTCGGTGAACTGGTAGCGACCGCCCAAGACGTTGATCGATTTCAGGCCACCGCTGTCACGACCTTCGGCGCTCTTGCGCGACTCGGCGGTGAAACGGCCAGCGTTCAGCTCCAGGCCTTTGATCTCCTTGGAGGTGATCAAGGTGCCGGTGTAGCTTTCAGGCAACAGACGGGCGTTGTCGTAGTTCAGCACCGGCAGCTCCGGCATCTGGTCGCCGTAGGTCAACACGGTGTTGGACAGACGGAATTTTACCGCCGCACCAGCCTTGGCCAAGTCATCGGCTGCTTCGCCGCTGTCGCCTTGCTTGAAGAAGTCGATACCGCCGGCGCCGCTACGACCTTTGCCGCCATCGAGACGCAGGGCGTACAGACCGAAGGCATCAACGCCGACACCCACGGTGCCTTGGGTGAAACCCGAGGAGAAAGTACCGATGGCAGCTTGGCCCCACTCGGCCTTGTCTGGGTTACCGTCCTTGTAATCGCGATTGATGTAGGCGTTGCGCAACAGCACTTTCAGGCTGCTGTCTTCAACAAAACCCTTGGACTCAGCTTGGTCATTTGCCATGGCTTGAGTGGCGCTAAAAATCCCCAGAGCGATCAGACCGATCCGCTTGTTCAACATGTTATTTTCCTTATTACGGGTTGATACGCACTGTGACCGCTGGCTGAAATGGCTGTTATTGCGCTCTTTTTTCACTCCAAAACAAAAGGCCCGCCCACGCAAAAGCGAGGCAGGCCCTTATTATTTTTTGGAGTCGTGGCGGTTGGCCACAGGCGTTGGGGCGAATCCTAGCCGCGCCCTTAAGCATGTGTCAATTTCGTGAATCGTCTGTGATTAGGCGAAAATCGTCTAAGAACTTACCGGTCGGCGATCGCCAATTGCACCGTGTGGCTGTCCACAAACTGCTCGAAATGGGTGACTTTGCCGTTCGCCAGAGTCCACAAATGCGCGACTCGGGCGTTCATCGGACGGCCCGTGGCCTTGTAGATTCCACTGTAGTTTCCGTAGGCAAATACCTTGTCACCCTGCGCGACATAGCTCTCGACCTTGAACTGAAAATCGTCCCATTCAGTGCCCAGACGCTTGAAGACATTCTCGACGATGGCGTCGAAACCAACGTACGTCCCCGCATACGGAAACCCCGCCGATTCGGTCCACTGTGCATCGGTGGCTAACGCTGCAGCGGTGTTGCGTGCGTTTTCCTGGGAGTTGGCACCTTCGTAGGTGCTTTTGATCAAGCTCAGGTTATCCATGGGTCGCTCCGCGTAGTTGACGAGATCAGTGAGCACAACCGTCCAGGCCACAGGCCTGAACCGGGGAAGCGGTTTCGCTTACTTGGGTGACAACCGACTGGCTCAACCAGGCGGCAAAAGCTTCAGGCTTACCGAGCCATGGGCTGATGTTGACCACGGTGAATTGACCGTCCTGCTCCAGCACCAATGTCGGGAAGCCCTGGCCGCCAACCTGCGCCAATAGTGCGCGGCTTTTCTTGATGTGGTCTTGGGTTTCGTTTGCCAATGCGTCCTTGAACTCGCGCTTGAAGGATTCTGCTTCCAGGCCAATCGACACGGCAAGTTCCAGCAACACCGCTTCATCGGCAATCCGCCGACCTTCCACGTAATGTGCGCTCTGCAAACGCCCCAGCAGTTCCAGCCCACGTCCGGCGAGTTGCTCGGCAGCCAGCACGGCAGCAATTGGTGGTGCCGAATCGAACACTGCAGTGTGATCACGCAGCAAGCCTTCGAAATATGCCTCACCAAACGGCAGCCCGGTGTACTCGGCAATGCGTCGATCGTGAGGCATCACGTAATCGCGCAGTTGAGGCGAAACCGTCTGCCGGTTGGCGCCAATCATCATGCCGCCGCCATGGGCAATCACCGGCAAAACAGCCTGCGCCGCTTGCACCAATGGTTTGGCACCGTAGCACCAGCCGCACAGTGGATCGTAGATGTAATGAAGGGTCGCGGTAGACATGGAAAGCTCCAGCAAAGTCGTAGGAATTCGATGCCGGCAGACTATTCCTATGGCAGAGAGGGAAAAACGCCGTAATGGCTTTTAGTCTGTTTCGCAGATCGGTCAAATGGCCTGTTTAAGCTACGGCAGGCTGGATCAAACCTGAACCCGCTTTTCCAAGGGCAAAAAAAAGCGCTGCCATCCGGGCAGCGCTTTACCAATCCTTTGCTTTCTATCCTTCAATCACATCCCACAAGGCTTCAAGTTCTGCCTCACTGAATAAACCAGCGGGATAACGCTCGATCATCATCCTGCGCGGGTCAGGTTCTCTGACCTGTCGCGTTCCGTTGGATTTCAACCATTGCGCCAGCACCTGAAGCGATTCGCCATTCATTGCCAAGGGATGCAATGTCCGCTCGCTGACCATATTCATTTCCGGCGCTCTCTCCTGGTTCGTGAGCGGCTAACTTATCCAAGGTTTATGACAGAACAACGCGGTTCTACATTCCCGAGAATTGCTCTCAAACAGATACAAGAGCTATGCCAAAGTGCCTGCCAGACCGGCATCTGGACGTAAAAAAACCCGCAGTCCATAGGAGCTGCGGGTTAGATAAGGGGTCACTCACATAAACCGGATAAAACGCGGATCAATCCAGTGCCACCAGTTGTTACAACTTCACTCAACCTTTGTGCGGTGCCGGCTGTTGTTGGGTAAGGCAATGAATATTGCCGCCACCCAGTAACAGTTCACGCCCCGGCACCATCACCACTTCGTGCTGCGGGAACAGGTTCTGGAGGATTTCCTTGGCTTGCGCGTCCAGCGGATCGTCAAAGCTCGGCGCAATGATGCCGCCGTTGACGATCAGGAAGTTCACGTAGGAACCGGCCAGGCGCACAGAAGGGTTACGCTCCTGAGTACCGTCCACCGGGTCGACACCGGCGCACTCTTCCTCGGTCGCGTAAAGCGGCCCCGGAATCGGCATTTTGTGCACCGTAAATGGGCGGCCCTTGGCGTCCTTGCTGCTTTGCAGCACCTTCATTGCAGCCTGGCAACGCGGGTAGTTCGGATCCTGCGGATCGTCGGTCCAGGCCAACAGCACTTCACCGGGACGCACATAGCAGCAGAAGTTATCGACATGACCGTCGGTTTCGTCGTTGAACAAACCGTCCGGCAGCCAGATGATTTTATCCACAGCCAATTGTGCACTCAGCACCGCTTCGATGTCGGCACGGTTCAGGTGCGGATTGCGATTGCGATTCAACAGGCATTCTTCAGTGGTGATCAGTGTGCCTTCGCCATCGACGTGGATCGAACCGCCTTCGAGCACGAAACCCTCGGTGCGGTAACGTGGGCTGCGCTCGATCTCGAGGATCTTGCCGGCCACCTGCGAGTCACGATTCCACGGCGAATACAGACCGCCATCAAAGCCGCCCCAGGCGTTGAAATCCCAGTCGACTCCACGGACTTCGCCGCTGTTATTGATGACGAAGGTCGGGCCGGTATCACGGACCCAAGCGTCGTCGCTGGACATCTCGACGAGGCGGATATTCGGCACGTCCAGACGCGCCCGGGCGTTTTCGTACTGGGCCGCCGAGACGGCAACGGTCACCGGTTCAAAACGCGCGATGGCCTTGGCCACCGCAACATGAGCGGCCTGCGCCGGCTTGCCACCCAGGCGCCAGTTGTCCGGGCGCTCCGGCCAGACCATCCAGGTCTGGGTTTGGGTCGCCCACTCGGCGGGCATGTAAAAACCGTCAGCGCGAGGCGTGCTGTGCAAAGTAGTCATAGTGATCAGGACTCCAGGGAACCGTCGAGGGTTTTGATTGCGCCGTACAGGTTTGGACGACGGTCACGGAACGAACCCCAGGCGCTGCGGATGTGCTCCAGCTCGTCGAGGTCGAAGCTCTGAACCAGTACGCCTTCTTCGGTTTCGTTGAGCTCCTGGACTTTCTCGCCGAACTGGTTGGCGATGAACGAGGAGCCGTAGAAGGTGATGTCGTAGCCGTCCTGCTCTTCATTGCCGATGCGGTTGCTGGCGATCAGCGGCATCAGGTTGGCACCGGCATGGCCTTGTTGGACACGCTGCCAGTGGTCGCGGGACGAAATGCTCTTGTCGTGCGGTTCGCTGCCGATGGCGGTCGGGTAGAACAGGATTTCCGCGCCTTGCAACGCCATGCTGCGAGCGCACTCCGGGAACCACTGATCCCAACAGATGCCCACGCCGATTTTCGCGTAACGGGTGTTCCAGACTTTGAAGCCGGTATCGCCCGGGTTGAAGTAGTACTTTTCGTGATACCCAGGGCCGTCCGGGATGTGGCTTTTACGATAAATCCCGAGGTTGCTGCCATCGGCATCGATGATCGCGATGCTGTTGAAGCGTGCGCGACCCGCCAGTTCGAAGAAGCTGATCGGCAGCACGACTTGCAGTTCTTTGGCGACTTTCTGGAAGTGCTTGATGGCCACGTCGTCTTCAACCGAAGTGGCCAGTTGCAGGTAATCCGGGTTCGGCTTCTGGCAGAAGTACGGGGTCTCGAACAGCTCCTGAATCAGGATGATCTGTGCGCCTTTGGCTGCAGCCTCACGGACCAGCTTCTCAGCGGTCTCGATGTTGGCTTCAAGGTCCCAGGAACAAGCCATCTGGGTAGCGGCGACGGTAACGATACGACTCATGAAGCATCTCCCGGGCGGGTTCAGAGGGTCGATTGTGGCATCGACCGATGACAGAAATGGGAACGGCCAGGCGCGGTGATCTACGCCGTGGCGTTAGGCGACTTTATAACCGATAAAAATCGGCTTTTAAAGCGATATATAATCATACAGTCGAAAATATCCCTTTAAATCACGATATCAATCGAACTTATCGCAATCCCCGTGGGAGTGTGTTTAGAGGCCTTCGTCCAACACCTTCGACAAGGTATCGACAAAGAAATCCACACTGTGTCGCGTGGTCACCATCGGTGGTTTGATCTTGAGGATGTTCAGGTAATCGCCGGTCGGCTGCATGAAAATGCCCAATTCGCGCAGGCGGTCGCACAACGCCGTGGTTTCTTCCGTGGCCGGTTCCAGGGTTTCGCGGTTGCGAATCAGCTCCACGCCCAGATAGAAGCCAGAGCCATGCACCGCGCCCACCAAAGGATGGCGCTCGATCAACGCTTCAAGCCGCTCCTTGAAATACCCGCCAACGATCTGGGCGTTTTCCCAGAGTTTCTCTTCCTTCATCACATCCAGCACTGCGATGCCGATGCGGCAACTGACCGGGCTGCCGCCAGCCGACGAGAAGAAATAACCTTCGGCCTCCAGCGCCTCGGCGATTTCACGACGGGTAATGACCGCGCCCAATGGCTGGCCGTTACCCATGCCCTTGGCCATGGTGATGATGTCCGGCACTACGCCCTGCTCTTCAAAGCCCCAGAAAAACTTGCCCATGCGGCCGTAACCGACCTGCACTTCGTCGGCGATGCACACGCCACCTTGGGCACGGACCAGCGCATACACCTGTTTCAGGTAACCCGGTGGCAGAGAAATTCCACCGGCATTGCCGTACACCGGCTCGCAGATAAAACCGGCCAGTTGTCGCTTCTGCTCGGCAATCTTCGCCAGGTTGTGTTCGACGCTGCGCACGTAATCCGGCGCGCTGTCGAGGCCACGGAACTCGCCACGATAGGTGTTCGGCGCCGTCACCGGGTGCACCCAGTCCGGACGACTGCTGAGAGCCTTGGGGTTATCGGCGATCGACGTCGACACCGCATCGGCGGCCACCGACCAGCCGTGATACGCCTCAAGCACGCTGAGCATGTCGCGACCGCCGCTGTAGGCCCACGCCAAACGAATCGCCAGGTCATTGGCCTCGGTACCGCTGTTGACCAGAAACACCCGATCCATCGAGTCCGGCGCCAGTGCCAGCAAACGCTCGGAGAACTCGGCGATAGCCGCATAGTGGAAACGCGAGTTGGTGTTGAGCAACGACCACTGACGGCTGGCCTCGGCGGCCATGCGCGGGTGGCCGTGACCGAGCACCGCAACGTTGTTGAGCATGTCCAGGTAGGAGCGGCCCTGCATGTCGATCAGGTGATTGCGCCAGCCCCGCTCGATGCGCGGCGGATCGACGTAATAGTGTTTTTGCGAGCGGGCAAAACTCGCATCGCGGCGTGCCAGCAAGGTATGCGGATCAAGTTCGGCCTCTGCGTCGCAAGCCAGCCCCAACAACGCCGCGGGCGATGGGCACAACGCCTGCCAGGCAGCTGCGCGCGATGGTGTGCAAAACAGCGGTGGATTCAGTTCGGCGCCACGGCTGAGCTGAACCCGCAACGCGCCGCCGACCTCGCCCAGCACCTGCCCTTTGAGCACGGCCGCACCGGTGTGCAGTGAAGGTTTTACACCCCACAGGCGCACGCTCAATTGTGCGCTGTCCAGTTGCACGCGGCCGTCGGCGCACAGGTGCACGACGCCGGCAAAGGGCGCTTCAACCGTTGTGCCCTGCGGCACCTGCAAGTCAACGTGCAGCGGGCATGTGTCCGGCTCGACGGCACTGTCCGGACGCGTCTGCGATAAGCGGTATTGCCCATAACGACTGGCCGCCAAACCATGGGCTGCCGCCGCTTCGACCAACAGACGTTGATCGATGCCGTCCTGCTCCCAGTTGCCCGCTTCGAAATGCGGGCTCAAGACACCCAGGTCGATCAAGGCAAACTCGCGGCCGACCAGGCTCGGCAGCAATGGCGCAAAACCCTGACTGGCAATCGCCGGCAACGACTGGCCTGCCGCCGTCAGAATCGCCGCTTCCATCAGTTCAAACGGCACCGAGGTCGCGACGCGGAAGATCTCCCACTCGTGGTTCAGATTGTCGCGGCTGTACTGATTCTGCGGATCGATGCTGACCTGTTGCTCACCGCTGAGCACCAGCACCGCCGCGCGCGCGACGATCAGCGGCCACAGCGCCAGCAACTCTTCGTGCTTCAGCGGATTGACTGCGTGATAAGCCTGCACCGCCAGCAAAATGCACAGCGGATCGCCATCGGCATGGTGCAGCAGCGCAGCGCAGGTCACCGACAGATCGGTAATGCGCCAGGTACGAATCAGATCGCCAAAATCGATGACGCCCTGCAACTGCCAGTGACGTTGCTTATCCCGTTTCCAGACCACATTGTCATCGGTGATGTCCATGTGAATCGCCTGCACCGGCAACTTCGCCATCAGCGGCTGCAAACGCCGCTCGGCCTGTTGCGCGGCCTCGGCGATCAATGTTCGTTGCCGCTCGTCGCGGATTACCGGCAGCAGGTGATTGATCAACGCATTGGCGTGCCGGGCATCCCACTGCAAGGCACGTTCAAGCCCTGGATGCTCGAACCCGGCCAGCGCCAGATCCATTTCGCCACAGAGTTGGCCGAGGCCGGCAACCAGTTCATGACCAAGGTGTTTGAGGTGGGTCAGCGATTGACCTTCGATGTAGTCGAGCAAGCGCACGTGCAGTGCTTGCCCGGCCAGTTCCAGGGTCAGCAGGTCCTCGCCGTTTTTCGCCGGAATCACCCGTGGCACATGCAAAACCGGCTGCGAGCCCAGGTGTTTGAGAGCCGCATGCTGGGCGTGCAGTTCCAGCGCCGCGTAGTCACCCCGGCAGATTTTCAAGACGAAACGGCCCTGGTCGCTGTCGAGCCGGTAGTTGAGATCCTGCTGGCTGCCCAGCGACTGCAACGTCCCGCTCAGGCCGTAGTGCTCGCGCAACAGCTCCAGCGCTTGCTGCGCAGTGACTTGCGGGCTGGGCAGACTGGCACGATGAATCAACGTGGCGAGCGACATACAACGACCCCTGGAATTTTTATAAGGCGTCTATATCGCCACTGCTGACCGCGATACGCAACCCCCTTATACCGATCAGTGATGGATAACGGCGGGGGGCTTCAGGCCACGCCACACAGCAGTGAACTTTCCCACGAAACGTGTCGAACCCGAGGAATGTTCGGCGCGTTCTCACGCCCCTAGGCTGCCTCCCATGGACAGGGAAGCCCGCCGCACATGCCAGAACGCTCATACCCGCTGACGTACAAAGAACAGCTGCGCCGCCGTATTTTGCAGCCGTCGCCATCACCCAACCTGTATCCACCGATTGCCGATTTGCCGGTGAATCGACCCGCTGATCCCGCCCCCAACAAACCGCTGGGCTGCGTTTTCGCCAAATCCTGCAAGTTGCCGGACGGCATCATCAATTACGCCAATCCGTCCGGTTTCGTGCCGCTGGATTCGTTGAAAGATTACGGAAACTTCGCCCTGCTGGGCGGGCGTGAGACCGACAGTTCTGGCGCCGTGCCACTCAAGAAAATCAGTGGCAGTGCATTGCCAATCGGCCTTGGCGGCCTTGCTCTGGGCGGGTCATCGGTCAGTGGTGTCACAGCAGTCGGCGGCACTGTTGCCGCCCGTTTGCTAACCGGTCTGGTCGCCCTGTTCTGGCCCTCCGAGCTGGGCGACAGCGCCCTCTATAGCGAAGAGCAACTGCGCTCGCTTGAACAAGCCAACTCACGGGTGCGCCTGCGCATCGAGCAACAAGCTGACGGCACCCTCAAGGGTTACGGCTTCTACACCGGCAACAACGCCGAATGGCAACGGATCCCGGTCATTCAGTTCCAGACACGCGAAGCCCGACAGGTCGCCGTATTCGGCGAAGGTCTGGAACTGATCTGGACCCCGGCTATCGACCCAGCAGACACCCTCGGCATTCCCGCACTGGAGGCCGCCCCGCAAGTACCAACTCTCTGGGTCTACCCGCCCACCGAGGCGAGCAACAGCATCCTCGTGAACCCGATTTATCCACCGCAGTATCAGGATTTCATCCTGGTATTCCCGGCGGATTCGGGGGTGCGGCCACTTTACGTGGTGGTGAGCGAACCGTGGAAAGGTCGCAAGACCCCAGACCATGACTACTTTCCAGCACCGAAAACCAGCGAAATAACTGGTTTTCCCGGATTGGTGGAACAAAAGAGAAAAACCCCAAGACAGGGTGGAGGAGGACTGCGTGAACGCTGGAGAGATGCCAAAGGGCGAACACTATATGAATGGGACTCAAAAAAAGCCGAGTTAGAGGCCTACCGAGAAAGCGACCTCAGCCATCTCGGTGCATTTGACCCCTACACCGGCGAACGACGGGGACAACCCAAAAAAGAACGACGCATCAATAGATGACATTGGAGATGAGCAACATGGGAATGAAAGTAAGGTTGGAGTGGTACGACAAAGAAACTGAAGCGTTAGCTGCTGATGAATTTTCTATAGATTTCGGTGATGACGACAGCATCCTTGCTGCACTAGGACTGAGCAATGAACCTGAAATATTTGATGGAGGATTTGACGTCCTGCCGAAGTGGGTAGCGATGATCCAACCGCATTTCAATCATCAGATAGACACTAACCTTTTCGACTATCAAATATCTTTTCGGTACCGCAATCACTGGTGATTTACGAATTGGGAACGAAGCCCTCCCCGCGAATAAAAAGCGCAACGTCAAAAAATTCATGTGAGATCAGTATGGGTTTGAAATTGAAGTTGCACTGGTTCAACAAAACTACCGAGTTTTGTGAAGAAGAAATTTACTCACAGGACTTCGGGGACGACGGTGTAATCATCGAATCGTTGGGCCTGCAGCCTGCAAACACAGTCAATCAGGGGGTTTTCAATGTGCTGCCTGAGTGGGTAGCACTCATTCAACCTTACTTTAACCACACCATTGATCTGAGCGCTCACGACTATCAATTGGGATTCGCCTACAGGGATCAATGGTGAAAACCGGATGGAAGGGAACCTTGTACACATGGTCATGGGTGTTCGGCGTGGTGAAGACTTCCCATGCTTTGAAACAACGCTCCCTATTATGACAAACGATCTTATGCCGATTATGGGTTGGCAACACAACAATGATTGCGTCTTTGACTATCGACTCACCGAGCAACAAATCTGCGATATCGAGCAAGCCTGCTCAACAAGGCTACCCAGAGATCTGGAGCTTTTTTTAACCAGCTTCGCTTGAGCTGAATTAACCTACGGAAAGAATATCCCCTATGCGCCGAATTGCATTCTCAGACAAAAAAGTCCGCAACATCCCACGCCGCCTCCGCGCTCTTGCTGCCTGGGCGGCCAGCTACGAAGGTTACTTTCCGGACGAGCTTCCCGTGGAACAAGGCTACGCAAACCGAAAAATTCCGGTCCTGGAAACCTTGGTTGAAGGGAAACAAACCACCTTCGCCATTCAAAAGGAATGCGCGCAACAACTCATCAATGCAGCCCATCACCTGCTTCAGGCCAGACCCGAAGACACCGGCAACTGCCGAATCGTCGCGTCAATCCTCACGCCCGACATGTTCTCCAGCGGGATTTGCATTTACACCGACATGAGCCGTTATCGCGGTCATGTATTGCCATTCGACTACGAACATTTTTGCCAGACCCGCATCACCGACAAAAGCCTCGCCACCGAATGGGGTTTAATCGTCCCTGCTGGAATGAATGAAGTGGGGTTGCACTTTGTTCACGAGGATGAAGACGGGCAGAAGTTTGAATCTGAGCATTGGTACTTCGGAGAAGTCGATGAAGCGGATGATGGCTCCGAGAAAGAGCGCTGGAGATACAAAACCTTTAAATCCTTCCGCGCTGAAAACCCTGAACTTTTCGGCTAGGACATTTCATTTTTAGGCGAATGCCAGGCCGCCATCGCGGGCAAGCCTTGCTCCTACGGGAATGCTACAGCGATCGCAGGAACATGGTTTGCCCGCAATCCCCCCCTCCCGCAGCTCAACAAAACCTCATAAAAACCAAAATCCGACCACCCCCCCTCTTGTGCCGCCCCCCTCCTGCCGACAAGCTATGATCCATACGCATAATCGTTCGACGGAAAAGGCAACTCCACATGCGCATTCTCATCACCGGCGGTGCCGGCTTCATCGGCTCGGCGCTGGTTCGCCACCTGATCCGCCACACTGAACATGAAGTGCTCAACCTGGACAAGCTGACCTACGCCGGCAATCTAGAGTCACTGAGCAGTATCGCCACCAACACCCGTTATGAATTCGTGCAGGCCGATATCGTCGACCAGGCCACTGTCAGTGCGATACTGGCGCGGTTCCAGCCGCACGCGATCATGCACCTGGCCGCAGAGTCCCATGTAGACCGCTCCATCGACGGCCCGTCGGACTTCATCCAGACCAACATTGTCGGTACCTACAGCCTGCTGGAAGCCACTCGCGCCTACTGGAACAGCTTGGTGGAGCCTGAGAAAAGCGCCTTTCGCTTTCACCACATTTCGACCGACGAGGTGTATGGCGACCTGCATGGCGTCGACGACCTGTTCACCGAAACCACACCCTATGCGCCGAGTTCGCCGTACTCCGCCAGCAAGGCTGCGTCCGACCATCTGGTCCGCGCCTGGCAACGCACCTACGGTTTGCCGGTGCTGCTGACCAATTGCTCGAACAATTACGGGCCGTTCCACTTCCCCGAGAAACTCATTCCGCTGGTGATCCTCAACGCCCTCGCCGGTAAGCCACTGCCGGTGTACGGCAACGGCCTGCAAGTGCGTGACTGGCTGTTCGTCGAGGATCATGCTCGCGCGCTGCTCACCGTGGTGACCAACGGTGTAGTCGGTGAGACGTACAATATCGGCGGCCACAATGAACAGAAAAACATCGACGTAGTCCGCAGCATCTGCAGCCTGCTGGAGGAGTTGGCGCCGCAAAAACCTGAAGGCGTCGAGCACTTCGCCGACCTGATCACTTTTGTCCAGGATCGCCCCGGCCACGACCAGCGCTACGCCATCGACGCCAGCAAAATCGAACGCGAGTTGGGTTGGGTTCCCGAAGAAACTTTCGCCAGTGGCCTGCGTAAAACCGTGCAGTGGTACCTCGATAACCTGGATTGGTGCCAACGAGTCCAGGATGGCAGCTATCAAGGCCAACGCCTGGGTTTCACTGACTTCAAGGACTTGATCGCATGATGAAGGGAATTGTTCTGGCAGGCGGCTCTGGTACCCGCCTGCACCCGATCACACTCGGGGTGTCCAAACAACTGTTGCCGGTCTACGACAAACCGATGATCTATTACCCGATCTCGGTGCTGATGCTCGCAGGCATCAAAGACATCCTGGTGATTTCCACCCCTCAGGACCTGCCGCAATACCGCAATCTGTTGGGCGACGGCAGTCAGTTCGGGGTGCATTTCAGCTATGCCGAGCAACCGTCTCCAGACGGCCTGGCCCAGGCGTTCCTGATTGGCGAGGAGTTTATTGGTGACGATTCGGTGTGCCTGATACTGGGCGACAACATCTTTCACGGACAGCACTTCACCGAAAAATTGCAACGTGCCGCCGAGCACACCGAAGGCGCCACGGTTTTCGGCTACTGGGTCAAAGACCCGCAGCGTTTTGGTGTGATTGATTTCGATGATCAGGGCAACGCGTTGTCGATCGAAGAAAAACCCCTGCATCCCAAATCGAGTTACGCGGTCACCGGCCTGTATTTCTATGACAATTCGGTGGTGGAGATCGCCAAAGCGGTCAAACCATCGGCTCGTGGCGAGCTGGAAATTACCGACATCAACAATGCGTACCTGCAGCGTGGCGACTTGCGCGTCGAGCGGTTCGGCCGGGGTTTTGCCTGGCTCGACACCGGCACCCACGACAGCCTGCTGGAAGCGTCGCAGTACGTACAAACCATCGAGCATCGCCAAGGCCTGAAAGTCGCCTGCCTCGAAGAAATCGCCTACTACCAGGGCTGGATCAATCGCGATCATTTGCTCAAGCACGCCGAATACTTTGGCAAGACCGGTTACGGCCAGTACCTGTTCAGCCTCGCCGGAACACACCAATGAAGGTCATCGCCACCCAATTGCCCGAGGTTCTGATCATCGAGCCGAAAGTGTTTGGTGACGAGCGTGGATTTTTCTACGAAAGCTTCAACGCCAGGGATTTTCAGCAAGCGACGGGGCTGAACACAACGTTCGTTCAGGACAACCACTCACGCTCGCAGAAAGGTGTGCTGCGCGGCTTGCATTACCAACTGGAAAATACCCAGGGAAAGCTGGTGCGGGTCACTGATGGGGAAGTCCTCGACATCGCCGTCGACATCCGCCGCAGCTCAGCGAATTTTGGACGCTGGGTGGGCGTGCGCTTGTCTGCAAAAAACCATCGCCAACTGTGGATTCCCGAAGGTTTTGCCCACGGATTCGTCGTGCTGAGCGATTACGCCGAGTTCCTCTACAAAACCACCGACTACTACACCCCATCGGCCGAACGCTGCATTCGCTGGGACGACCCCGATCTGGCCATCGACTGGCAACTGACGCAAACCCCGCAGCTGTCGGCCAAGGACCAGGCCGGCAAGCTTCTGCGCGAGGCGCAGGTATTTGCATGAGCATGCCCCTGAAAATCCTCATCAACGGCCAGCACGGTCAGGTTTCCATCGAGCTGCAACGTCGCCTCAAAGGGCTCGGCGAACTGATCGTGCTG
Source organism: Pseudomonas sp. CVAP#3 (assembly GCF_018986375.1). Taxonomy (NCBI): domain Bacteria; kingdom Pseudomonadati; phylum Pseudomonadota; class Gammaproteobacteria; order Pseudomonadales; family Pseudomonadaceae; genus Pseudomonas; species Pseudomonas sp. CVAP#3. Next base: position 143,425 of record NZ_JAHMSC010000006.1, on the reverse strand, counting down.
GGGCGCGATCAGCTCGATCTGGCGCATCCAGAGCAGATCCGTCTGCAGATTCGCGCTTTACGTCCGAGTCTGATCATCAATGCCGCCGCACACACAGCCGTCGATCAAGCTGAAAGTGAACCCGATTTGGCGTTTGCCATAAATGCCACAGCACCAGGAGTGCTCGCCGAGCTGGCTCTGGAACTGGGTATCCCGCTGATTCACTACTCAACCGACTACGTGTTCGACGGCCGCAAAACCTCGCCTTATACCGAGACCGACGAACCCCACCCGCTGGGCGTCTACGGCGCCAGCAAACTGGCCGGCGAGCAGGCCATCCGCGCCGTCAACGGTCAGCACCTGATTCTGCGTACCAGTTGGGTCTACTCGAACCACGGGCGCAATTTCCTGCTGACCATGCAACGGTTGCTGCAAGAGAAACCGCACTTGCGCATCGTTGCCGACCAGATCGGCGCACCAACCTGGGCCGGCACCATCGCCACCAGTACACGCGCCTTGATCGAGCGCTGGCAGTTGGGGCAACCCGGCGCCTGGGGCACTTACCACCTGACCGCTCAGGGCGAAACGTCATGGTTTGGATTTGCTCAAGCCATCGCCGAACATTTACAGACGCAGCACAAAACCTGCGCCAGCCTGGAGGCGATCCCCAGCCGCGACTACCCGACGCCTGCCGCTCGCCCACTGAACTCGCGTCTGGATTGCCGCCTTCTGCAACAGCAATGGCAGGTCAGCCAACCCGACTGGCGCGACGCGTTGCGCGAGTGTCTTGCCGAACAAGCCTAGGCATAATGCGCCTGTACCTTCAGGCGCCCGATGCTTATGACCCCAACACTCCCCCGCAGACCCCGCTGGCGCAGCCTGGCGCTGCTCGCCCTGTGCCTGGCGCCGTTGTTGTGGCCACTGCAGCACCTGGCCGAGCGTTATTACCGCAGCGAGCTGGTTGGACAAAACCGCCAGACGCTGGACCTCTACGTCGCCAACCTGCTGGGGACCCTGCACCGCTATGAAGTCTTGCCGCAGATCCTCGGTGATCTACCGGCCCTGCGTGCCGTTCTCGCCGCGCCATTTGAGCCGCAGGCCACCGACAACGCCAATCGCCTGCTCAAGGACATCCGCGCCCAGACTGGCGCCGAAGTCATGTACCTGATGGACACCCACGGCAAGACCCTGGCGGCGTCCAACTGGGACAAACACGATAGTTTTGTCGGGCGTAACTTTGCCTTCCGACCGTATTTCAGCGAAGCCATGCAAGGCCGCCTCGGGCGCTTTTTCGGCCTGGGCACGACGTCGGCCAAACGCGGTTATTTCTTTGCGGGAGCCGTGCGCGATGGCGAGCAGATCATTGGTGTGCTGGTGGTCAAGGTCGACCTCGACCACACCGAAAGCCTCTGGGGTAAAACCCCCGAGCAACTGCTGCTGACCGATCACAACGGAGTGGTCATCATCACCTCACGCCCGGAGTGGCGCTTCAGGGCGACCCGACCGCTGACTGACGAAGAACGCCACGCGATCTCAGCCGTCCAGCCCTACCCGACCCGTGATCCGCAACCGCTGAACCTCAACCCGGACGCTTGGCTGATCCAGACTCAGCAGATCGAAGAAACCGGCTGGAGCGTCAGTATCCTCGCGCCCAGAACCTTGATCGACCGCCCGGTGCGCACGGTAGTGGCCATCGGCGGGGCGACGCTGTTGGTGTTGATGTTGCTGCTGGGGCTGATGATGCAACGCCGTCGCCACTACTTGCAGCGCATCGCCTTCGAAGCCAAGACCCGCCGCGAACTGGAAGCGCGCGTCGCCGAAAGAACCAGCGACCTCGAAGGGCTCAACCGCCGTCTCAAGCAGGAAGTGCTGGAACGCGAACAGGCACAACAGGAACTGGTGCGCGCCCAGGACGATCTGGTCCAGGCCGGCAAACTTTCGGCGCTGGGCACCATGTCGGCAAGCATCAGTCATGAGCTCAATCAACCGCTGGCGGCGATTCGCAGCTACGCGGAAAACGCCGAAGTGCTACTCGACCACCAGCGCACCGACGATGCCCGCGGCAACCTGAAACTGATCAGCGAGCTGACCGGGCGCATGGCCTCGATCATCGCCCACCTGCGTGCCTTTGCCCGTCGCGACCGTCACGCCCCGGAAAGCGTTGCGCTGCAACCGGCGCTGGATGATGCACTGGCGTTGCTGGCCAAGCGCAGGCGGGCAATGGAAGTCGAACTGATCCGGGACCTGCCGGCTGCCACGCTATGGGTCGAGGCCGGCGAAACCCGTCTGCGCCAGGTACTCGGTAACCTGTTGGCCAACGCCCTCGACGCCCTGACCGAAAAAGGCCCGCCCCGTAAACTCTGGTTGAGTGCCGAATCCACCGCCGACGGCGTCAACCTGTACATTCGCGATAACGGCCCGGGGTTCTGCATGGAGGCCCTCGGTCGCGCCGGTGAACCGTTCTACACCACCAAGACCCGCACTCAGGGCCTTGGTCTGGGGTTGGCCATTTGCGACACGTTGATGCGCGCCTTCGGCGGTGAACTGTCGTTCGCCAACCACAAGGAAGGCGGCGCCCTGATCACCCTGCGGCTGCGCGCGGGCGCACCCGGTGTAAGTCTGCAACCGTCCGAGGACCGCAGTGAATGAGCAACCCGATCGACAACCGAATCCAGGTCGTGCTGATCGACGATGATCCGCATCTGCGTCAGGCCCTGAGCCAGACGCTGGATCTCGCCGGTCTGAAAATCCTCCCGTTGGCCGAAGCCAAGGGCCTCGCTTCGCGCCTTGAGCGCGACTGGCCGGGCGTGGTGGTCAGTGACATTCGCATGCCGGGCATGGACGGTCTCGAACTGTTGAATGAATTGCACGCCCAGGACCCGGAACTGCCGGTGTTGCTGATCACCGGCCACGGCGATGTACCGCTTGCGGTGCAGGCGATGCGTGCCGGCGCTTATGACTTCCTCGAAAAACCGTTCGCCAGTGACGCATTGCTCGACAGCGTGCGCCGCGCCCTGGCCCTGCGGCAATTGGTGTTGGACAACCGCAGCCTGCGGCTGGCCTTGAGCGATCGCAACGAGCTGAGCACCCGACTGGTCGGGCAGTCGGCGCCGATGCTGCGCTTGCGCGAACAGATCGGCGCATTGGCACCGACCAAGGCCGACGTACTGATCCTCGGTGAAACCGGTGCCGGCAAAGAAGTGGTGGCCCGTGCCCTGCACGACCTGTCGAATCGCCGCAATGGCCCGTTTGTGGCAATCAATGCCGGAGCACTGGCCGAATCGGTGGTCGAAAGCGAACTGTTCGGCCACGAACCCGGCGCCTTCACTGGCGCGCAAAAGCGCCGTATCGGCAAATTCGAGTTCGCCAACGGCGGCACGCTGTTCCTCGATGAAATCGAAAGCATGAGCCTGGACGTGCAGGTGAAATTGCTGCGCCTGCTGCAAGAGCGGGTGGTCGAGCGTTTGGGGGGCAATCAGTTGATCCCGCTGGACATCCGGATCATCGCCGCGACCAAGGAAGACCTGCGCCAATCGGCGGATCAAGGGCGTTTTCGCGCGGACTTGTACTACCGCCTGAACGTCGCACCACTGCGCATTCCACCGCTGCGCGAACGGGGCGAAGACGCGCTGATGCTGTTCCAGCATTTCGCCAACGAAGCCAGCGAGCGCCATGGCTTGCCACCCCACGAACTGCAACCCGGACAACGGGCCCTGCTGTTGCGCCATTCCTGGCCCGGCAACGTCCGTGAACTGCAAAACGCCGCCGAACGTTTCGCCCTGGGCCTGGAACTGGCGCTGGATAACGGTGCTCCGGACGGCACTCCGGCGCCGCACAGTGCAGTGCTCGGCGGCAATCTGAGCGAGCAGGTGGAAAGCTTCGAAAAGAACCTGATCGCCGCCGAACTGGCGCGCACTCACAGCTCACTGCGCAGTGTCGCCGAAGCGCTGGGTATTCCACGCAAAACCCTGCATGACAAACTGCGCAAACACGGCTTGAGCTTCGCCGATGGCGCTGGCACCAACAGCAATGCCGACGAGCTTGATTGAGCCACGCCGACTAACCTTCACCCAAACATCCCACACTGCGAGGCCCGCGCATGAACCGCGACAGTCGTCACCTGGAATCCGTCCTCCATCGCGACATTCCCCTCACGCGGGATATGGGCCTCAAGGTGCTCGACTGGCAATCACATCAACTGCGCTTGCAGTTACCGCTGGCGGCCAATTTCAATCACAAAAGCACCATGTTCGGCGGCAGCCTGTATTGCGGCGCGGTGTTGGCAGGTTGGGGCTGGCTGCATTTGCGCCTGCGCGAAGAAGGCATCGAGGGCGGGCACATCGTGATCCAGGAAGGCCGGATCAGCTATCCGCTGCCGGTCACCCGCGACGGCATCGCAATCTGCGCTGCGCCAAGTGCAGCGGTGTGGAAGAAGTTTTTGGCGATGTACCAACGCTATGGCCGGGCACGGTTGACGTTGCATACGCGGGTCGTCAACGTCGATAGCGATGAGGACGCAGTGACGTTTACAGGGCAATACGTGTTGCATCGATAAACCCTGTGGCGAGGGAGCTTGCTCCCGCTCGGCCGCGAAGCGGTCGTAATCCGGTAATCGCGTTCCATCTGAATACTCTCGATGGCTGATATTAGGGTCGCTTCGCGACCCAGCGGGAGCAAGCTCCCTCGCCACAAGGCTGTGGTGTGCTCAGGAGCGAGCCAGTTCCAGCAGCTTCTCGCGCCACGCGGCTTTGGCCGGCAGCGCCAGGAAAAACGCATTGCGCAACGACTCTCGCGCCGGATAGCTGAACGGCTCACCGCTCAACTCCAGCACCTCGCCACCCGCACCTTCGAGCACGCCTTGTGCCGCAGCCGTGTCCCACTGGGAGGTTGGTGCCAAACGCGGGTAACAATCCGCCGCGCCTTCGGCCAGCAGGCAAAACTTCAGCGAACTGCCGATATTGGCCAGTTGCAGCTCACCCAGACTGGCACTCAAGCCAGCGAGCAAGCGCTCCTGCTCAGGGCTTGAATGTCGACGACTGGCGACCACGGTGAACGCTTCGCCAGCAGGCAGTACGTCACGGACCTGAATCGGCAGCGGCGCAGCATCCTTGTCAGCACGCCAGGCCCCAAGTCCGGCGCCACCGAAGTAGCAGCGGCCATTGGTCGGCATCGACACTACGCCAAACACCACGCGTCCCTGTTCGATCAGCGCGATGTTGACGGTGAATTCTTCACTGCCGGAAATGAACTCCTTGGTGCCATCCAACGGGTCGACCAGCCACCAGCGCTGCCAACCGGCGCGCACCGATTGCGCAATGTCGGCGTCTTCTTCCGAGAGCACCGGGATGCTCGGATCAAGCGCTGTCAGCCCGGCCAGAATCAGATGATGAGCGGCAAGATCGGCGGCAGTGACCGGCGAATCATCAGCCTTGGCGGTCACCTCGGTACCGGTGCGCCAGAACGGCAGAATGACCTCGCCGGCCTTCAGCGCCAACTCGACCACAGGGGCCAGCAAAGGATGAACCTGGGGGAAATCACTCACGGTTGAAACACTCCACGCTGGGTCAATAGATCACGGGCCAGGTACAACGCCGCCAAGGCACGGCCCTCGGTGAACTGTGAATTCTGCGCCAGCGCCGCGAGCTCCCGCAGATTGACCCGGTCCACGCGCATCGGCTCTGGCTCATCGCCTTCAAGGCTTTCTTCGTACAAATCAGTCGCCAACACCACCTGGATTTTCTGGCTCATATAACCGGGCGACAGCGACAGCTCGGTCAGATGCTCCAGTTGTCGGGCGCCAAAACCGGCCTCTTCCTTGAGCTCACGCTCGGCTGCTGCCAACACATCCTCACCAGGTTCGATCAAGCCCTTGGGCAACGACAGTTCATAGGCATCGGTTCCGCCGCAGTATTCTTCAACCAGCACCGCGTGGTCGGAATCGAGCATCGCCACGATCATCACTGCGCCATACCCCGCGCCCTTGCCGACCAATCGCTCATAGGTGCGCTCGACGCCATTGGAAAAGCGCAACTGCACCTCTTCAACGCAGAACAAGCGGGTGGTGGCGACGATCTCGCGGGCTAATACTTCGGGTTTCTGGCGCATGGCGGCTCCTTGGCGTGAACGCGGTACTATAACGCGGCTTCCTTGATTGTTTATGTCGGATATCTTTTTACCGCTGGAGAAGTTTTCAATGCCATCACTGCCCTGGCGCGACATTGATACCGTTCTGCTGGATATGGACGGCACGCTGCTGGACCTGCACTACGACAACCATTTCTGGATGGAACACCTGCCCAGGCGTTATGCCGAGCTGCATGGTGTCAGTCAGGCCATGGCCGAGCTGGAATTGCAGCCGTTGTTCAAGCGCAACGCCGGTCAGTTGCAGTGGTATTGCCTGGACTTCTGGAGCGCTGAGCTGAAGCTGCCGGTGCGCGAGTTGAAACTCGAGACCGCCCATCTGATCGCATTACGACCGGACGCCGATACCTTTCTGGCAGCGATCAAGCAGGCCGGAAAGCGCGTGATCCTGATCACCAACGCCCACCGTGACTCGTTGTCGCTGAAGCTGGAAAAAGTCGAACTGGCGCCCTACTTCGAGCGGTTGATCAGCTCCCACGATTACGGTTTCGCCAAGGAAAATCCGCAATTCTGGGACGCCTTGCACGCAGACATCGACTTCGACCCAGGCCGCAGCCTGTTCATCGACGACACATTACCGATCCTGCGCAGTGCCCGGGATTTTGGCGTGGCGCATCTGTTGGCCGTGAGCCAGCCGGACAGCCGCAAAGAACCGAAAGACACTGCGGAATTTGCAGCGGTTGAGGATTATCGAGAGCTCATTGCAGGGCTCTGAGACCTTATCGCCTGCTTCGCGGGCAAGCCTTGCTCCTACGGACCGCGTAATCACGTAATCGTCTGTAGGAGCAAAGCTTGCTCGCGATGGCCATCACACGGTCTAGAAATCCACAGTGCCCGACCAATGACTCAACTTCGGCACAAGCGCTAGAATCGCGCCCTTTGCCTGCGCCACGGAGCGACGATGGACATCAAACAGCTGAAATTCCTCATCGCCCTCGACGAAACCCGACACTTCGGCCAAGCCGCTGCGCGCTGCCACATCACTCAGCCCACCCTGTCGATGCGCTTGCGCAGCCTTGAAGAAGAACTCGATCTGCCGTTGGTCAATCGTGGCCAGCGCTTCGAAGGTTTCACCGCGCCGGGCGAGCGGGTGCTGGCCTGGGCGCGCACCGTGCTGGCCGCCTGTGACGGCTTGCAGGCCGAAGCCGCAGCCTGTCGCGGCAACCTGGTCGGCACCTTGCGCCTGGGCGTAGTGCCGCTGTCGAGTTTTGATCCGCTGCCACTGATGCAGAAACTGCACGCCGAACACCCGAACCTGCGCTTCGAACTCTCGGCCTTGAGCTCCGAGCAGATCCTCGAACACTTGGCGAACAATCGCCTGGACCTCGGCGTGTCCTATCTTGAACGCCTTGATAGCGAGCGTTTCGACTCACTTGCCTTCAGCGAAACCCGCATGGGCCTGCTCTACGACCAGCGCTTTTTCAGCTTCGGTGAAAAGCCCTTGAGCTGGGAGGCTCTGATCGAGCTACCCTTGGGCATGCTCACCAGCGGCATGCACTTTCGCCAGTCCATCGACCACAACTTCCACAGCCGCGGTCTCAGCCCGCAGCCGTTGTTACAAACCGACGCGGTCCATCAATTGTTGCAAGCTGTGCACGGTGGCCTGTGTTGCGCAGTGATGCCACTGGAAGGCGGGCTCGAAACACTGACCGAGCATTTGCGCCTGCAACCGATTGAAAATGCGCAAACCCTTGGCCGGCTGGGGCTGATCATGCGCCGCGGTGCACCGCGCTCGGCACTGGCTGAAGCGTGTTTCGCGCACTATCAGAAATCACTTACGAGCTCTTGATCGACGCCATCTATCGGCAGATCAGTAATAGCGATTAGACGTGACACATTGACGCGCCTAGGCTTAAGGCTGGATAAACCGCCGGTAATGCCCCCATGAAAGCCAAGCGTCCGGTCTGCGGGGCGCCCGCCCTCGAAATGCCCAAGCCAGCCGCCAGTCAGAACTATCAGTATTGCAACCTCGACCATAGCGAATCAGCCAGCACCGCGCTCGCTGAGGAAGTGGCGTTGGCAATCGCCTACAACGGCATCAGCCAGGCGGTGATGCTGGTGACACCGAGTGACCTGGAAGACTTCATCGTCGGTTTCAGCCTGGGCAGCGGGATCATCAGTGACGTGTCCGACCTCTATGACCTGCAACTCAGCGGGTCCGGTTCGGCGCAGTACGCGCAGGTCAGTATTTCCAGCCGCGCGTTCTGGAACCTCAAGCAGCAGCGCCGGCAACTGGCCGGTACCAGCGGTTGTGGACTCTGTGGCGTCGAAGCGGTAGAGCAAGCCTTGCCGCAACTCAACGTATTGCCGGGCGCACCATTGCCCCCCGCACAATGGCTTGAAGGCCTGCGCCAGCGCATCGGTGAATTCCAGCCATTGGGCCAATACAGCGGCGCAGTGCACGCCGCTGTGTTCATGAACAACCAGGGCGAGTTGCTGCTGGGCCGTGAAGACATCGGCCGGCACAACGCGCTCGACAAGCTGATTGGCGCGCTGATTCGCCAGAACATCCCGATGGCAGGTGGACTGGTGATAGTCACCAGCCGTTGCAGCCTCGAACTGATCCAGAAAGTGCTGCGCGCCGGCATCCAGACACTGGTCAGCCTGTCGTCGCCCACCGGCCTGGCCGTGCAATGGGCACGCCGGCACAACCTCAATCTCATCCACCTGCCGCAAAAAAGTGCGCCGAGGGTCTACAGCCCTGCGACGGAGAACCAAGCGTGAGTCAACATCGTCAAGCCGACCAGAAACCCGTCCCCCGCTACAAGCCCTACAAAGGCCCAGCCGGTGGCTGGGGCGCGCTGATCAGCGTCGCCCAGGCCTGGTTGACCAGTGATAACGCGCTGAAAAACCTCCGCATAATGCTCAAGACCAACCAGAACGGCGGCTTCGACTGCCCCGGTTGCGCCTGGGGCGATTCTCCGGAAAAGGGCATGGTGATGTTCTGCGAGAACGGCGCCAAGGCGGTCAACTGGGAAGCCACCAAGCGCCGCGTCGATGCCGCGTTCTTCGCCAAGCACAGCGTCAGCGCGTTGCTGGAACAGAGTGATTACTGGCTCGAGTATCAAGGCCGACTGACCGAGCCGATGAGCTACGACGCCGAGACCGACCGTTACACCCCCATCAGCTGGGAAGCGGCCTTCGCGCTGATCGGCAAACATCTGCAAAACCTGTCGAGTCCGGATCAGGCCGAGTTCTACACCTCGGGCCGCGCCAGCAACGAAGCGGCGTATCTCTATCAGCTGTTCGTCCGCGCGTTCGGCACCAACAACTTTCCCGACTGTTCGAACATGTGCCACGAGGCCAGCGGTGTTGCACTTGCACAAAGTGTCGGTGTCGGCAAAGGCACCGTGACCTTCGACGACTTCGAACACGCGGACGCGATTTTCGTCTGGGGCCAGAACCCCGGCACCAACCATCCACGGATGCTCGAACCTCTGCGCGAAGCGGTGAAGCGCGGCGCTCAGGTGGTGTGCATCAACCCGCTCAAAGAGCGTGGCCTGGAGCGTTTCCAGCACCCACAGCACCCGATCGAAATGCTCACCAACGGTGACAAGCCGACCAACACCGCGTACTTCCGCCCAGCGTTGGGCGGCGACATGGCGCTGCTGCGCGGCATGGCCAAGTTCCTGCTGCAATGGGAACGCGAGGCGCAGCAAACCGACGCGCCATCGGTGTTCGACCACGACTTCCTCAACGAACACACCGTCAGCGTGCTCGACTACCTGGGCGAGATCGACGACACCTCATGGGAGCAGATCGTCGAGCAGTCCGGGCTGACCCTGGAACAGATCGAGCAAGCGGCGCGCATGTACGCCAAAGGCAAGAACGTGATCATGTGCTGGGCCATGGGCATTACCCAGCACCGGCACTCGGTACCGACCATCCAGGAAATCGCCAACCTGATGCTGCTGCGCGGCAATATCGGTCGGCCGGGCGCGGGCCTGTGCCCGGTGCGCGGGCACAGCAATGTGCAAGGCGACCGGACCATGGGCATAAACGAACGCCCTCCGGCATTCTTCCTCGATGCACTGGAGCGCCGCTTCCAGTTCAAGATGCCGCGCGAAAACGGTCACAACGTAGTCGAGGCCATCCACGCGATGCTCGACGGTCGCTCGAAAGTCTTCATCGGTCTGGGTGGCAACTTTGCCCAAGCCACGCCGGACAGCCCACGGACCTTCCAGGCCCTGAGCAATTGCGACCTCACCGTGCAAATCAGCACCAAGCTCAACCGCAGCCATCTGGCGCACGGTAAAGAAGCGCTGATCCTGCCGTGCCTGGGGCGCACCGACATCGACTTGCAAACCGAAGGGGCGCAAGCGGTGACCGTTGAAGATTCGTTCAGCATGGTTCACGCCTCCAACGGCCAACTGCAGCCGTTGTCGAAACAGATGCGCTCGGAGCCGTCGATCATCGCCGGCATCGCTGCCGCAACCTTGGGCGCCACGCCTGTCGACTGGAATTGGCTGGTGGCCGATTACCGCCGTATCCGCGAACTGATTGCCGACACTATTCCGGGCTTCAAGGACTTCAACCAGAAAATCGAGAACCCGGGCGGCTTTTATCTGGGCAACAGCGCACGTGCCCGGCGCTGGCACACTCCGTCGGGCCGCGCCAATTTCCGCCCGAACATCCTGCCAGCTGATCTGGTGCACGAGCGCACCCGCGCCACCGGGCAGTTACCAGACCTGATCATGCAATCGATGCGCTCTCACGATCAGTACAACACCACCATTTACGGTCTCGACGACCGTTATCGTGGGGTCAAGGGCCAGCGTGACGTGCTGTTCGTCAACGAAGCCGACATCATCCGCCTGGGTTTCAAACCGGGGCAGAAAGCCGATATCGTATCGATCTGGGATGACGGTCGTGAGCGCCGCGTCAAAGGCTTCACCTTGCTGGCGTTCGATATTCCCGCCGGACAAGCCGCCGCCTACTACCCGGAAGTGAACCCGTTGGTGCCGCTGGAAAGCATCGGTGATGGCAGCCACACACCGACCTCCAAGTTCGTGGCGATCCGCTTGGAAGCAGCGAGCGAGACCGGGCTGATCATGGCCAGGTTGGCCTGACACAAAGTCAAACCTCTGTGGCGAGGGAGCTTGCTCCCGCTCGGGTGCGTAGCAGCCGTGAACCTTGGGGCCGCTTCGCGACCCAACGGGAGCAAGCTCCCTCGCCACAGGACTATGTTCACCCACTTACTCAGTGTTGGAACACTTTCCAAACGCCCACAAAAAAGGCCGCTTTTGTATCAAAGCGGCCTGTCGCAAGTAGCTAAAGACCCGCGAAAATCCATTAAGTTCCGTCTATAAAACAATAACTTAGCAAATTGTGCACAAGTCGTGTTACTCGTCGGATTTCTATTGTAACCATCGCGACACAGCCTCAGGATCGCGCCGTCATCCCTTTGAGGCTCCTCTCATGAAGTTCTCCTCGATTCTCTTGTTGTCCCTTGGCCTGATCAGTGGCGCCGCGTCTGCTGGTGGCACCGCCGAGGCAGGTGTTGGCGGCGCATTGGGCGGGGTTCTTGGCTCAGTGGTTGGTCAATCGCTGGGTGGCAGCACCGGCTCGACCATTGGTGCAGCCTTGGGCGGCGCTGGTGGTAGTGCGGTGGGTGCCAACAAACACAGCCGTGGCGAAGCGGCCATCGGTGGTGCGCTCGGCGCAGCCGGCGGTAACGTGGTCGGCCGCAGCATGGGCGGCACATCAGGCAGCCTGATCGGCGCAGCCGCCGGTGGTGGTGCTGGTGGTGCGCTGGGTAACTACATGGGCAACCAGAGCAACGATGAAGGTCGCCGTGGCTATCGCGACCATGATCGCCGTCGCTACTACGATGATGATGACCACCGCGGTCGTGGCCATGCCTACGGCCATCGCAAGCATCACCACCGGTACTATCGCGACTGATACTCGAGTAGTGTCACGCAACGGACTCCAAAAAATCGCAGCCTTCGGGCTGCGATTTTTCGTTTCACACCACCAACCGCTCCAACGCCCCGCGTAACCCGGCAGGAATCGCCACCGGCTGATTCGAGGCCCGATCCACAAACACATGCACAAAGCGTCCTGACGCACAGGCGTCCGCTTCCCCGGCCTTGAACACCGCCAATTCGTATTGCACCGAACTGCTGCCCAACTTGCCCACCCGCAAACCGATTTCAATGCGCTCGGGAAAAGCGATCGAGGCGAAGTAATCGCACGCCGAACTCACCACAAACCCCACCACTTCACCGCCGTGAATATCCAGACCACCGACTTCGATCAGATAGGTATTCACCGCCGTGTCGAAGAAACTGTAATAGGTCACGTTATTCACATGGCCATAGACATCGTTATCGTGCCAGCGGGTGATGATCGGCTGGAAGTGGCGGTAGTCGGAGCGCTGGGGTATCGGGTTGGACATCAGTGTCGGTTCCTGGAATTGAACAGCCAGTCTAAGGCGAAAACCGCCCGGCCCGCTCCTACATGAGTGACAGTTCAGTCAGTCAGTCAGATTCGCTTCGGCCCACTCGCGTACCTCGGCATATGGATAATCCTCCAGCGCTGCAAACCCCGGAATCGCTCGCGCCTTGAGCTTGGTAAACAACGGCACGCTGATACCGCACAAGAATCGCGTCAGCCGTTCCGCACCCGGTAGATCGCCGTTGTACGCCTCATGCCTGTGGATAAAGTCGCTACACAGCGACTCGAAGTTTTTATCCACAAGCGCCGGCAGCTCAGGCGGTTCCGGCAGACGGGCAACCTGCCCATGACACACCGAACAATGCCCGCACTGCTGAGGCGCATTGTCGTCGCCGAAGTACTGCGCCAATCGATAACCCAGGCAGTGCTCGGTGGCGAACAGATCGAGCATCGCGTGGATGCGAGCGATTTCGGTGCGCTCATGGCGCGTGAAGTAGCCATGTAACTGGGTGCTCAACGCCAGGGCATCGAAGTCCGTCATCAGCAGGCTGTAGACCTCGGTCATCTGCTTGCTTTCCAGCTCGACCCAACCCTTCTCCTGGAAGTAATCCAGCGCCTTGACCACCCGGTTGCGCTCGGCTTGATGCTGTTGGTACAGCGCCTCGAAATTCACCGTGGCCCAGGTTCGCGCACGGCTGGAGGTCTGGATGATCGCCTCGACGAAGTCCCGTCGCTCGCCTTCAAAGCGCGCCAGCAAGGCTTCAGGCTCCAGCAGGAACTTGAAACGGTACTCGGCAAAGTAGGCGTAACGCGGTGCGATCAAGCCTTTGAGTTCAAGCTGCACCAGCAAGGTCTTGAGCGGTAGTTGGCGAATATTGCTCTGGTCGGCCAGCGGTCCCAGCAAAAACTCCCATTGCCCATCCGGTGCGGCCGCTTGCAATTCGTCGAGCACACAGCGGATTCCATCCAGCTCCGGCGTATCGCCGTACACAAAGTTTTCCAACACATTGAGGCTGTCGCGGTTGGCCAGCACCAGGCAGTCGGAAGGCTGCCCGTCGCGCCCGGCGCGGCCGATTTCCTGACTGTAGTTTTCGATGGATTTCGGCAGGTCGAAATGCACCACGTTGCGGATGTCGCTCTTGTCGATGCCCATGCCGAACGCGATGGTGGCGACGATGCAATTGGACTGCCCGCCCATGAACCGACGCTGAATGGCTTCCCGCTGTTCATGGGGTAAACCGGCGTGATAGGCCTCGGCCTGAAGACCGTTCTGGCTCAGGTGCTGGGCAATCTGCTCGGCGGTTTTCTGCAAGGTCACGTAGACGATGCTCGGCTGCCCGGCACGCTGGCCCATCCACTCCACCAGACGCCGGCGCTTGTCCTGGCCACGCACCGGTTCAACCAGTAAATTCAGGTTGGGGCGATAGAAACCGGTGGTCACCACATCGTTCGCCGCGATGGCGAATTTCGCCTGCATGTCGGCGATCACTTTGGGCGTGGCAGTGGCTGTCAGTAGCAAGGCTTGCGGGATATTGAATTGGCGCTGGTAGTCCGGCAGTTTCAAATAGTCGGGCCTGAAGTTGTGGCCCCACTCGGAGATACAGTGCGCCTCGTCCACCACCAGCAACGAGATCGGCACTTGCTGCAAAAAGTTGCGAAAGCGCTCGTTCTTCAAGCGCTCCACGGAAATCATCAGGATCTTCAATTCGCCGGAACGCGCCCGCGCCATCACCTCGTTGGCATCATCGCGGCTCTGCGCCGAATCGATACTCGCCGCCGCAATGCCGTGGCGCTGCAAGAACGCCAATTGGTCCTGCATCAACGCCAGCAACGGCGACACCACCAGTGTCAGGTGCGGCAGCAACAAGGCCGGCAACTGATAGCACAAGGATTTGCCGGAGCCGGTCGGGAAAATCGCCGCCGCCGAGCGCCCGGCCAACACTGCACTGACCGCCGCCTCCTGGCCGGGCCGGAACTGTGGATAACCAAAAACCTGTTCAAGGGTGTTGTGCATAAGCTGTCACTCCGTTGACCGCTGCCATGCCGAAAGCCTAGCCGGCCAAAGCAGCGAGTCGAGAAAAGGTCGGGCGCAAAAGAGATACGGGATGATACAGGGAGGGCGTGTCGCAAGAGCACCGATCGTTCCGCGCCGGGCGTGGAACGATCGTAAACGAAAGACTCGGGCCTATTGCTGCGCCCGACAGTCTACCCACTTCACACCGTTGCGCTGATTCGCCGCAATCAACGCGGGAATGGCTTTCGGTGCCTTGTCGTGGATGTCATGGAACAGGATGATCCCGCGGCGCCAGAGCAGCATCAGGGTCTGCACACGTTGGGTCGCGGCGTCTGCGTTGATCTGTTTGCTCCAGTCCTGGGAGTCGATGCCCCAAAGCATCACTTTCAGCCCCTGAGCCTTGAAAAACCCGGCGCTGTCGCTGCGACGCTGGCCATAAGGCGGGCGAAACAACGACTGATAGTCATCCGGAACCGTACCGCGCAC
This sequence comes from Pseudomonas sp. CVAP#3, assembly GCF_018986375.1. Classification (NCBI taxonomy): domain Bacteria; kingdom Pseudomonadati; phylum Pseudomonadota; class Gammaproteobacteria; order Pseudomonadales; family Pseudomonadaceae; genus Pseudomonas; species Pseudomonas sp. CVAP#3. The sequence goes on along the minus strand of NZ_JAHMSC010000006.1, from coordinate 128,406 downwards.
CAACGTCACCGAACGGTTGATCGACGACTGCCACTCGCTCCAGGCGCTGTGGGATTTGTGCTCCCAGCCATGCAGGGCAACGCACTGGCCTCGGTACAACTCGCGCATTTTGTCTGGCGAAGATTTACGCAAGCGTGCCTGAAAGGGCTCGCCGAGCACAAAGAACACGCCGTGCAAATCGTTGGCCCGCAGCACATTGGCCACGGTATCGGTTTGCTTGTCGATGCTGCTCGGGCCATCGTCGAACGTCAGCAGAAACTGCCGGTCAGCCAACTCATCACCCGTCAGTTCGGCACTGTCGAAGCGCTCGATCTCGCTGCTGATCGTCGGGAACAACGCGGCCAGACGCAGTTGCTCGTTCAAATACTGCTCGTGAAATACCCGGCTGACCGAAGCCCATGCGGCATAGGCCGGGACGACCTCGCCGGTGAAGCTAGCCGCCTGCTGACGCAAATCGTCGAGACCACGCACCTGTGGACAAAACAGCTCGGCCTCGCAGTTCTGGCTGGCGCTGCGGTAGTTGCTCAACAGCCGGTCCCAGAAACGCTGGCGCACCTGCTCCACGGATTTGAACTCGACTTGCTTCACACCCAAACGCTGCTTGAGGGCGTTTTCGTCCAGTGCTTCGCTGGCCAGCAACGCCTTGCCGAACATCAGCATCTCGGCGCGCGAGGCCGTATCGAAACCCGCCTCAGTGGCCAGCGAGCCTGGCCAGCCGCCGCGATCAATCGTCGCGAACACCGCCGCACCCACCGCATATGCAGTGTTTGCCCACAGGCAACCGAGCAGTAAAAACGTAAAAACCCGCAACCGCATACCCAGCTCCTTAAATGCACAACGCGCCGATAGCGGCGCGTTGTGGGGTCAACTCAACGCAAACCGATCAGCGGTTTTGCACGCGCTCGATCGCCTTGTCATACACAGGGTTGGCTTTTTGCTGCTTGGCCAACTGGTAATGACGCAATGCGTCGGGGAACTGATTCGCCGCTTCATAGATACGGGCGATGTTGTAGTAGGAACTGGCGCGAACAGTGGCAGCCGAATTGCCGCTGGCCAGAGCGATAGCCTTGCGGTTGGCCCAGATCGACTCGGCAGTGTTGCCGGCCTTCTGATACGCCAGACCCAGGTTGCTGTAGGCCTGACCGAAACCATTGTTCAGTTCGATAGCCTGACGATAGAAGTCGATCGCCTGCGGCAGGTCGCCGGCGTGGTAGGCCGCTTCGCCTTTCTGGTTCAGGCTTTTCGCATCCGACAGTGCCGAAGCACTGACCGCCACGGCAGTGACGGCCACGCTGTCATTGAGCAACGGCGAGACTTCGTTCAATACGTTCTTGGCATCGACCTGCGAGCCCGTGAAGTTGTTGATGTCCTGGAAATCGCCGCTGCCGGTCATGCGGAATACGGTCCACAGGTTGCCACTGCGGTTTTGCGGCACGTAGTAAGTGCGTACCAGCGATTGGCCCATGTACACGAACACTTTGGCCTGGCTGTTGGAGAGTGCACGCGAGCTTGGGTTGCCGCCGTTACTGAAGTCATGCACGGCGTAGACATAGCTCTCGCCGAAGTGCTTCTTCTCCAGGGTGATGGTTTCCGGACCATAGCTGGTGGTGTTATCGACATCCAGATGAGCGTCGGTACCCTGCTTGCTGCCGAAGTAGATGTTGTTGCCAGGGAAGATCATGTGCGAGTCAAGGTCCCGCGGGGTTGCGCCCCAGGTCAGCACCACACGCAGACCGTCGAGGTTGGTCATCACCGGGCTGACGGCATAGGTCATGCCCTTGCACGGGCACTTGACCACCAGGTTGGAATAACCCGGCTTCTTGATGATCAGCAGGTTGCTGGCGTCATCGGCAAAATCAGCGGTCAGGCTGACCTGGCCCTGAGCATTGGTACGCCCCACCACGTTCTGCGCGCCATTGCGTTGCAACAGCACTTCAGCGTCGGCGATCTTCTGATCCTTGACCACCGCACTCAACACCTCGATCGGCAGTTGTTCAGCCTGCGCCGAGCCAAACGCGGCCCACAGTGAAAAAATCGAAGCCATACGAAGCAAACGCATACCTAATTCCCTTTAAGTGTTTAAACAGACGTCTAGAAAGGTCCTACGGATTCTGGCGCGCACCATACAGAAATTTGCCGCGTTTCACCTGACAATTGCGTAGGAAATTCGACCTCTAGGGGATTCGCTGAAAAAAACCTCGGGCGGTGCGTAGTCCCCAGCCTTAAGATCAAGTAAACCCCCTACAAAACCTGTCCATTCGGGCTGTCTTGCGAGACTTCGGGATCGGGTTCTATAGTTTGCAGCGCGGCTAAACCCCGTGTGTCGGCCTGCAGAAGCGACGCCGCGACTTCCTACAGGACACGTTCAATGAACCCGCTCGATCCGTCTAACAATCGCTATCGCCCACTCAAAACCAGCTACAGCGAAACCCCGGCTCTGGTCATCGACACCGAGGCCAACCCCCACGCCATCCTGGACGCCGCCCGACAACGCATCCGCGCCTCCAGCGACCTGCTCGAAACCCTGTATTGCCTGTGCTTCAAGCAAGCGGATGTGAAAGACATTCCGAATATCGTCAACGCGCTTTATCTGCTGACTCAGGATGGGAGTGAATTGCTTGAGGTGGCACGGCAGCGGATGACGAGGTGAAAACGTAGCCAATAAAGGATCTCTCATGCGAACCCATCAAGCCGACGCATACAACCAGCAACTCGCTGCCGACATTCAAGCGGCCATCGACGACCCTAGACCCAGCATTTCGCATGAAGACGCCATGGCGGAGATAGATGCAGAGATCCTGCACTCGTACGGGGATGGAGTGATAACAGCCGCCTACAACGCATGGTTCAGGGAGCAAGTACAAGCCAGCATCGACGATCTTCGGCCCAGCATTGAAGATGACGAAGCCAAGCGCTTTATGGCTGAACAACGAGACGTCCTACGTCGGCGGACAGACCGATAGACACGGCCTAACCAATCTTCGTCCCCGTCCTACAACCTCGTGCTCCTTGTCGGCTATCGCCAGCCGGCACACCACACCTATAGTCGTTAGCGTCGCTGCAAAATCAGCGACCGGGCTTGGTCACCCGGACGAGAGGCATACATTTCCCTTAAATAGAGGCGCTCCTCAATGACCACATTAAATCCGTTTGCAGACCGCTACCGTCCATTAAAAACCAACTTCACCGACACGCCGGTTCTGATCATCGACACAGAGGCCGACCCGCAAGACATCCTCGAAGCTGCCCTGCAACGCATCCGCGCCTCCAGCGACCTGCTCGAAACCTTGCACTGCCAATGCTTCAAACACGGCGACGTCAAAGACATCCCCCATATCACGCACGCCTTGTACCTGCTGAATCAAGATGGCTGCGACCTACTCCAGGTTGCCCAGCAACGCATGCTGAACTGGAAAGCGCCGTCCTGAAGTCCGAGTGAACAGATCGTTCCCACGTTCTGCGTGAGAACGATCGAACGCAAAGTGTTGAAAGCCGTCATCGAACACAGGAGATAACCGTGAACACGTTTTTTGATGAGCTGATGGAAAGCGTGCAGCAGATGGACGAGATCGTACGGGGTGAACGCCTACCTTCCCGCGAATTCCATGTTGACGCGTTGCAAATCAAAGAAACTCGTAAGCGTGGGAACGATCAACCGCGTAGCAAGGGCCTTCCACCCAAACCCTGCGCCCCATAACATTCCTGCATGCCTCAACCGGACTGTTAACCATGTACCTCGCCCCCAACTTCCCCGACGACCACGCCATGCAGTTACTCATGCAGCTGCTGCACGAAGAACTCGGCCTGCCCGAACGCAAAACCATCAGCCTCAGCACCTCGATCAATTTCGACCTCGGCTGCGACGGCTCAGACGCCCGGCACCTGATGGAAGCCCTGGAAGAACAGTTCGCCATCGACTTCGTCGACTACGACGCCTATCGCTACTTTCAGCCCGAAGGCTTCGACGTGTTTCTCAAACGCAGGGCCAAGGGACGCGGCGACAAAGTCCCGCTGACCATTGGCATGCTCTACCAGGCCATCAAGGCGCAACGCTGGGATACGCAGGAACTGGAAGGCAAGTCGAACACATAAGTGCCATTATTCTGGCCGTTTAGCGCCATTTCAGCTGGAATATTGATAGTTCTACCTCCGCTGACCTGGATTGCGCTCACAAAAAAGCCGCCCTTAAGGGCGGCTTTTTCTTACCTCAAACCACTACCGATAATTACAACTTCGGCCCAGCAGCCTTGATCGCGTCGCTCACTTCAAACTTCTTGAAGTTCTCGATGAACAGACCGGCCAACGCCTTGGCAGCTTCATCATAAGCAGCCTTGTCAGCCCAGGTATTACGTGGGTTCAACAGGCCAGTCTCAACGCCTGGCACAACCAATGGCACGTCGAGGTTGATGGTGTCGAGGTGTTCGGTGGCTGCACCGATCAACGCGCCGCTCTGGATCGCTGCGATCACGCCGCGAGTGGTCGGGATGTTGAAGCGTTTGCCAACGCCGTAGCCGCCGCCGGTCCAGCCGGTGTTGACCAGGTAGACCTTGGAGCCAAAGCCGCGGATGCGCTTGATCAGCAGCTCTGCGTATTCGCCAGCCGGACGCGGGAAGAACGGTGCGCCGAAGCAGGTGGAGAAGGTCGACTTGATGCCGCTGCCCGAACCCATTTCAGTCGAGCCCACCAGTGCGGTGTAGCCAGACAGGAAGTGGTAGGCCGCTTGTTCTTCATTGAGGATCGACACTGGCGGCAGTACGCCGGTCAGGTCGCAGGTCAGGAAGATCACTGCGTTTGGCTCGCCGCCCAGGTTCTTCTCGGAACGCTTGGCAACGTGCTCCAGCGGGTAGGCGGCGCGGCTGTTCTGGGTCAGGCTGACATCGGTGTAGTCGGCGTGTTTGGCGTCGTCGATAACAACGTTTTCCAGGACTGCGCCGTGCTTGATGGCTTTCCAGATGACTGGCTCGTTCTTCTCGGACAGGTCGATGCACTTGGCATAGCAACCGCCTTCGATGTTGAACACCACGCCCTCGCCCCAGCCGTGTTCGTCGTCACCGATCAGGTAACGGCTTTCGTCGGCGGACAGGGTGGTCTTGCCGGTGCCGGACAGACCGAAGAACAGGGTCACGTCGCCCTCTTCGCCGATGTTGGCGGCGCAGTGCATTGGCAACACGTCGGCGGCCGGCAGCAGGAAGTTCTGCACCGAGAACATGGCTTTCTTCATTTCACCGGCGTAGCGCATGCCGGCGAGCAGCACTTTCTTCTGCGCGAAGTTGATGATCACGCAGCCGTCGGAGTTGGTGCCGTCACGCTCTGGCACGCACTCGAAGTTGGCGACGTTCAGAACTTGCCACTCTTCACGACCAGCCGGGTTGTACTGGGCCGGGTTGATGAACAGGCAACGACCGAACAGATTCTGCCAGGCAGTCTGGGTGGTCATTTTCACGGCCAGGTAATGCTCTTCAGCCGAACCTACGTGCACGTGGGAAACGAAATGCTCTTGCGCGTTGTTGAACGCCTCAACACGAGCCCACAGGGCATCGAACTTGTCGGCCGGGAACTTGCGGTTGATCGGGCCCCAGGCGATGGCGGCCTGAGTGGTTGGCTCTTCAACAATGAAACGGTCGACTGGCGAACGACCGGTACGGTGACCAGTGCGAACGACCAGCGCGCCGGTATCGGCAAGCTCGCCCTCACCGCGACTCAGGGCTTCTTTAACCAGATCATCAACACTCAGATCGGTGTACACAGCATTATTGGCTTGCGTCATGAGGTTCCCCGTCGGCCAGTGGCCGAGTGCTCCAAACGTTTTGTAGTAGAAAGTCGCGCACTACTACCGCTAAAAAAGTGGGCCGGATTATGCCAGAAAAGCCCAAAAATAGTAGGGCCCTCCCGTCAGGACGGCGTTATTCCGGCGTTTACCAGTGAATTTACCTGCGCTGAAGCGTTTTAGTGACGGGTATCTGACGGCGTATCGACACCCGCTCCGGCGAACAATTGGGTGATATCGGCCGCATCGAACAGGTAGCGCTGGTTGCAGAACTGGCAGTCGATTTCGATGTGGCCACCGTGCTCGACGACCAGTGCCTGAGCATCTTCCTGACCCAGGCTGGACAGCGCGTTAGCAGAACGCTCACGCGAGCAACTGCAATGGAAGCGTAGTTTCTGCACATCAAACAGGCGCACCTGCTCTTCGTGGTAGAGACGATGCAAGATAGTTTCGTTGTCCAGGCTCAGCAACTCATCGGCGGTCAGGGTGCTGCCCAGCGCGGTGATGTGCCGCCAGCTGTCAGCGCGTTCTTCTTCGTCTTTCAGGCGGTCGGCCGGCAGTTGTTGCAGCAGCAGACCACGGGCGCGACGACCGTCGGCGTGCAACCAGAAGCGCGTGCCGACTTGCTGCGACATGACGAAATAGTTGGTGAAGCAGTCGGCCAGGGTCGCGCCGTCTAGGTCGACGATGCCCTGGTAACGCTGGCCCTGGATCGGGTCGACGGTGAGCGCCAGCACGCCGTCGGGCATCATGTCGGCCAAGGTCGCGTCAGCGGCGATCAGGTCTGCGTCGTAACGGGCCAGACCACGGATTTCACGCTCGCTGGAGCACTCGATCATCAACAGCGACACCGGGCCTTCGGAACGCGCCTGCAGGATCAGCAAGCCATCGAACTTCAAGGTGCCGACCAGCAGCGCCGCAGCCGCCATCAGCTCGCCGAGCAGTTGCGCGACCGGCTCCGGATAGGGATGTTTGGCGAGGACTTCGGCATAGCTACGCTCCAACGCCACCAGCTCGCCGCGAGTGTCGCTGTCATCGAAGATGAAGCGTTGGGTGAAGTCGGTATCCGGTAGATCAGTCATAGGTCTGGGTATCTGAAGTGAAGACTAAAGGATGACAAGGGCTGAGAGTCGCGCCTTGCGCACCGTTTCGGTGCATTAATATTGGCCATGGCAGGCATTTTATGAACAATCCGGGATTGTTCCAAGCAAGGTCGAACCGCGACGTAGTGATGCTCGCTAGTTTAGCCCCGTTAGCCTGTGGCGAGGGAGCTTGCTCCCGCTGGAGGCCGAAGGACTCCAAGACCCGGCCAACGCGGTGAGTTCAGGTACTACCCGGAAGCTGGGTTTACGGCTGCTTTGCCCGAGCGCGGACCGGCCGGCGGGAGCAAGCTCCCTCGCCACACAAGCGCGATTACTCGCCAGCGCCGCTGCCATGAAACTTGAACAGGTCCCGGCGCTGTTTCTTGCTCGGTTTGCCGTCGGTGCTGACGCCCAGGGCGCCGGCCTTGCGCTGGGCTGCGGCGTTTTCGCGTTTGGCGATGCTGGCTTCGGTCTCAATGTACAACGTCTGGGCCTCAGGGGCGCCACGACGGACGATCGAGAGTGCCTGGACCACCACGGTGCGCTCATCGAAACCGGCGCGAATCTGAAATTCGTCGCCAATCCTCGGCTCCTTGCCCGGTTTGCAACGCTCACCCCGGCAATGCACCTTGCCGCTTTCGATCGCTGCCTTGGCCAGCGCACGGGTTTTGTAGAAGCGCGCCGCCCACAACCACTTATCGAGACGGACTTTGTCGTCCTCTTCGTTTTTTTGTGCCATGGGTTTTCCTCATTCTGAAATATTTCTGAACTGTACTACCGTTTCTGTCGTGCCATGAATTTCACCGGTTCAGCATACAATGCGCGACGCTATCGGGCCTCGCTCGGCAGCCGAGAATCCGGGCCGTAGATATCTGTCGCCTTTTAACCTTTATTCTGCGTGAATACCGCAAACTCGGCCGCTTTGCGGTGCGAACGGTTCCTCACCGGTTGAGCACATTTGAAGACATTTGACCATTTGACCGTTGTGGGTCTGCGCGAGTGGGTGGCGCTCCCTGATTTGGGAGTCGCGGGCCTGCGGGCGAAGATCGACACCGGTGCCAGCACTTCCAGCCTGCATGCCACCGAAATCGAGCCGTTCGAGCGCGACGGGGAAACGTGGGTGCGTTTCAACGCGCACCTGGGCACGGTGGTGCAGTTGCGTCACCGCCGCTGCGAAGCGCCGCTGGTGACGATGAAAACCATTAAAAGCTCCAACGGCCAAGCGCAGGTGCGTTACGTGATCAGCACCACCCTGGCGCTCGGCGATCGGGTCTGGCGGGTACAGTTCACTCTCGCCTGCCGCAAGTCCATGCGTTATCGCCTGCTGCTCGGTTCCAAAGCCCTGATCGACGGCCAGTTGGTGGTCAATCCAGGCATTAAATACGTTCAAGACAAGCCGGTGTTTCCGGTATCCACTACCTCTTCCACAGGTGTTGCATGAAGATCGCTGTGCTGTCGCGGAACCCGCGTCTGTATTCCACTCGTCGTTTGGTTGAAGCCGGCACCGAACGCGGCCATGAGATGGTGGTGATCGATACCCTGCGCGCCTATATGAACATCGCCAGTCATAAGCCGCAGATCCACTACCGCGGCAAGCCGCTGGAAGGCTTTGACGCTGTGATCCCGCGGATCGGCGCTTCGGTGACTTTTTACGGCTGCGCGGTGTTGCGCCAGTTCGAAATGATGGGCGTGTTCCCACTCAACGAGTCGGTGGCCATCGCCCGCTCACGGGACAAACTGCGCTCACTGCAATTGCTTTCACGTCGCGGTATCGGTTTGCCGGTCACCGGTTTTGCTCACTCGCCGGACGACATTCCCGACCTGATCGAAATGGTCAACGGCGCACCACTGGTGATCAAGGTGCTGGAAGGTACTCAGGGCATCGGTGTGGTGATGTGTGAAACGGCGACGGCGGCGGAGTCGGTGATCGAGGCGTTCATGGGCCTCAAGCAGAACATCATGGTTCAGGAATACATCAAGGAAGCCGGCGGCGCGGACATTCGCTGTTTCGTGGTCGGCGACAAGGTGATCGCCGCAATGAAACGTCAGGCCAAGCCCGGCGAGTTCCGCTCCAACCTGCACCGTGGCGGCAGCGCCAGCCTGATCAAGATCACCCCCGAAGAGCGCATGACCGCGCTGCGTGCGGCCAAGGTCATGGGTTTGAGTGTGGCGGGCGTGGATATCCTGCGTTCCAACCACGGGCCGCTGGTGATGGAAGTGAACTCGTCGCCGGGCCTGGAAGGGATCGAAACCACCACTAGCAAGGACGTGGCGGGGATCATCATTCAGCACATCGAGAAGAACGGCGGGCCGAATATGACGCGGACCAAAGGAAAAGGCTAACGCTCGGCCAGCCCCATGGTGGCGAGGGAGCTTGCTCCCGCTGGAGGCCGAAGGACTCCCAAATGCAGCGGTTGTGCTGGATCAGGTTAAACACAATCGCTGGTTTTGCGGTTGCTGCGCAACCGAGCGGGAGCAAGCTCCCTCGCCACAAGGATCGCAACCAGCCGTTAGACAGCATCCCTTGGCAACATCAACCCAAGCGGCAACCGCACTCGCGCTTCCAGGCCGCCACCGGAGCGGTTGCGCAGTTCAACGTTGCCGCCATGCATCGACGCAATCCGCTTGACGATGGCCAGCCCTAGTCCGGTGCCCTTGCCGCCCCGCGCGCGGTCGCCACGGGTGAACGGGTTGAAGATCGCTTCCAGCTCTGACGGATCGATCCCGGCGCCACGGTCCATGACGCTCAGCACCACGTACGGCGCGCTGACATCTCCCGAGACATACGCCGCCACCTCAACGCCGCTACCGGCGTGGTGCAAGGCGTTGCCAATCAGGTTGTTCAAGAGACGTTTCATCGAGACCCGGCGCAACGGGAACGGCTGGATCGGCTCCAGGCGCAAGCGCACCCGCTCCTCGTTCTGGTTGTAAGGCGCCGCTACTTCGCGCACCAGATCACTCAGGTCGACTTCCTCGACCGACTCGTCCCGACCATCGCGAATGAACGCCAGGAACTGGTCGAGAATCGCGTCCATGTCTTCGATGTCACGCACCATGTCGTCGCTCAGGTCGCTGTGGTTGCCCATCAGCTCCAGCGACAGACGCAAGCGGGTCAACGGTGTGCGCAGGTCGTGCGATACCCCGGCGAGCATCAATTCACGCTCGCGACCGGCCTGCTCGACGTCTTCCGCCATCTGGTTGAATGCTCGATAGACCTCGGTCATTTCACTCGGCGTGTCGCTGATCGGCAGGCGCACGCTACGCCCCTGCCCCAGTTGCCGGGCGGCATCGACCAGCCGCTTGAGCGGTTGGTTGAGCTGGCTAACGAAAATCCACGCCGATGCGGTGGATAACAAGCCGATGGCGAGAAACCAGCCGAGTACGTTCCAGATTTTCTGGCCACGCAATGGATGCGGGTACAGCGGCACTTTCAACCAGCCGTCACCCAGGCTCGGGGCCCGAACCCAAAGCGCCGGCGGTGCGTGCATGCGCAATCGCACTTCGGTGTCGGCACCCAGTTCGGCCTGCATCTGTCGTTGGTAGATTTCGCTGTAGGGCCAATGCTGCTCACCCTCGGGAACACCGGCGCCCACCACACGAATCAGTGTCGCGGCATCGGCAATCTTCGCCCGGTTTTCTTCGTCCGCAGCCCAGTAGGCACGCAAGGTCAGCGCGACACCGTGACTGTATTGGCGATCTACCAGCACGTCCTCGTTCATCAACAGATAAACCAGGGTCAGCGCCTTGGAAAACAGCACGACGATCAGCACCAGCCAGAGGGTGCGAGAGAAGAAACTTTGGGGGAACCACACGGGGGTTTTCATAGACAACCGCTACATACTTTGCAGGAGCGAGCGAAGCTCGCAGAGTTGCGGATCGCGAATCAACCGGGTGACACGTTACCCGGCTGACCCGCTCCTACAAATCACCGATCACTTGGTCGCGGTGCCGTCCGGAACGAACACGTAACCCACGCCCCAGACCGTTTGAATGTAGCGTGGTTTTGATGGATCAGGCTCGATCATCCGGCGCAGACGGGAGATCTGGACGTCGATGGAACGCTCCAGGGCATCCCATTCGCGGCCACGGGCCAGGTTCATCAGCTTGTCGCGGGTCAGCGGTTGACGCGCATTCATCACCAACGCCTTGAGCACCGCGAATTCACCGGTGGTGAGCATGTGTACTTCGTCGCCGCGCTTGAGTTCGCGAGTCGCCAGCGACAATTCGTAATCACCGAAGGTCACGCTTTCGTCTTCGCTGCCCGGTGCGCCCGGCACCGGAGCCGACTGACGACGCAGGACGGCTTTGACGCGCGCCATCAGTTCGTCCGGGTTGAACGGCTTGGCCAGGTAATCGTCGGCGCCCAGTTCCAGGCCCTTGATACGGCTCAGCTCATCGCCCTTGGCGGTCAGCATGATGATCGGAATCTGATTGTTTGCGCCACGCAAACGACGGCACGCAGTCAGGCCGTCTTCGCCGGGCAACATCAGGTCGAGGACGACCAGGTTGAACACTTCACGCGCCAGCAAACGATCCATCTGTTCGGTGTTCGGTACGGCGCGGGCACGATAGCCCTTGCTGACGAAAAAACGTTCCAGCAGGCTGCTGAGCCCCGGATCGTCGTCAACGATAAGAATTTTTTCGCCTTCAGCAGTTTGTGCAGTGCTGCTCATTGGATGCTCCTTTGATCTCGGTGCGCATTATGGCGTAGCTGCCGTTATACGCACCGTGTGCATTGTTAGCAGATTTTTCCTCTACCGCCAGCGACATGGCCTTTATGCCTACAGCCTGCGATGCCCCCATCGGGCAGAACGGCGGTTATAATGCGCGGCCTTTTGTGTCGGGCAACGTCTGATCGTTACTGCCGGTGGCGGCTTTTTATTTTTCATCGCCTGGCAGTAATTGTTCGATTCCACGGGTCAATGGGATGCCTTTTGATCCAGGTAGCGGCGCTGGCCAGGCCGCTCAACCAGACTCGCCGGGCCTTATTCCCTGCGCCCGCGAGCCTGCTTTCACAATTTGTCAGGTGGTTTTATGGACAGCATCAACAGCCGCATCGCCGAGGAACTCGGTGTACGCCCACAACAGGTCGAAGCGGCCGTCGCGCTACTCGATGAAGGCTCCACGGTGCCCTTCATCGCCCGCTACCGGAAAGAAGTGACCGGCAGCCTCGATGACATCCAGTTACGGCATCTGGAAGAGCGTCTGCGCTACCTGCGAGAACTCGACGAACGGCGCATCAGCATCCTGGCCAGCATCGAAGAGCAAGGCAAGCTGACCCCGCAACTCGAGCGCGATATCAAACTCGCCGACACCAAGACCCGCCTCGAAGACTTGTACCTGCCGTACAAGCAGAAGCGCCGCACCAAGGGCCAGATTGCCCTGGAAGCCGGCCTCGGCGAACTGGCCGACGGCCTGTTCAACGACCCGAACCTGACGCCAGACACCGAAGCCGCACGCTTCGTCAACGCCGAAAAAGGCGTGGCGGATGTGAAAGCGGCCCTCGAAGGCGCCAAGTACATCCTCATGGAACGCTTCGCCGAAGACGCTAACCTGCTCGACAAACTGCGCAGTTACCTGAAGCAGGAAGCCACGCTCAGTGCCCGCGTGATCGCCGGCAAGGAAGAAGAAGGCGCCAAGTTCCGCGACTATTTCGAACACGACGAACCGCTGAAAAGCATGCCATCGCACCGCGCCCTGGCGATTTTCCGTGGCCGCAACGAAGGCATCCTCAGCTCCGCGCTGAAAGTCGGTGACGAGCTGCCGGGCACCATGCACCCGTGCGAGGGCATGATCGGTCAGCAATTCGGCATCGCCAACCAGAACCGCCCAGCCGACAAATGGCTCGGGGAAGTGGTGCGCTGGACCTGGAAGGTCAAGCTCTATACCCACCTGGAAACCGACCTGCTCGGTGAGCTGCGTGACGGCGCCGAGACCGAGGCGATCAACGTCTTCGCGCACAACCTGCACGACTTGCTGCTGGCCGCTCCTGCCGGCCCACGCGCCACGCTGGGCCTGGACCCGGGCCTGCGCACCGGTTGCAAGGTGGCGGTGGTCGACGCCACCGGCAAGCTGCTGGATCACGCCACGGTTTACCCGCACGTGCCGCACAACAAGTGGGACCAGACCATCGCCGTGCTCGCCGCCCTGTGCGCCAAGCACTCGGTGGACCTGATCGCCATCGGCAACGGCACTGCCAGCCGTGAAACCGACAAGCTCGCCGCGGACCTGATCAAAAAATACCCGGCGATGAAAATGACCAAGGTCATGGTCTCCGAAGCCGGTGCTTCGGTGTACTCGGCCTCGGAGTTGGCCTCCAAGGAATTCCCGGACCTCGACGTGTCGATCCGTGGCGCGGTGTCGATTGCCCGTCGCTTGCAGGACCCGCTGGCCGAGCTGGTGAAAATCGATCCGAAATCCATCGGTGTCGGCCAGTACCAGCACGACGTGTCGCAGTTGAAACTGGCGCGTGGCCTGGACGCGGTGGTCGAGGACTGCGTGAACGCCGTTGGCGTCGACGTGAACACCGCCTCCGTTGCGCTGCTGGCCCGCATTTCCGGCCTTAACGCGACCCTGGCGCAGAACATCGTGACCCACCGCGATGAAAACGGTGCGTTCAAAACCCGCGCTGCCTTGAAGAAAGTCGCCCGTCTCGGCGAAAAGACCTTCGAACAAGCCGCCGGCTTCCTGCGCGTGATGAACGGCGACAACCCGCTGGACTCCTCCGCCGTTCACCCGGAAGCCTATCCGCTGGTCCAGCGCATCGCAGCAGAAACCGACCGCGACATCCGCTCGCTGATCGGCGACGCCGCTTTCCTCAAGCGTCTCGATCCGAAGAAGTACACCGATGAAACCTTCGGTCTGCCAACGGTCACCGACATCCTGCAGGAACTGGAGAAGCCGGGCCGCGACCCGCGTCCAGAGTTCAAGACCGCCGAGTTCCAGGAAGGCGTCGAAGACCTCAAGGACTTGCAGCTGGGGATGATCCTCGAAGGTGTGGTGACCAACGTGACCAACTTCGGTGCTTTCGTCGATATCGGCGTGCATCAGGACGGTTTGGTGCATATCTCCGCGCTTTCGGAGAAATTCATCAAGGATCCGCGTGAAGCGGTGAAAGCCGGTGACGTGGTCAAGGTCAAGGTCATGGAAGTCGACATCCCGCGCAAACGCGTTGGTCTGTCGATGCGCATGAGCGACACCCCGGGTGAGAAAATCGACGGTGCGCGTGGCGCACGTCCGGGTTCGGCGCCGCGTCAGTCTTCGAGCACCGCGCCGCGTAAAGAAACCACGGCAGCAGCTCCGAGCAACAACGCCATGGCGTCGCTGTTCGCCAACGCCAAGCAGTTGAAGAAGCGCTGATGGAGGTCCCTGCGGGGTTGACCGAAAGCGCTTTTTTCAAGCTGCTGGGTTGCCGTTTGCACAGCCTTGATGTCGGGGTGGCGCAAGTCGCCATGACGCTTGAGCCGCAGCTGCGCAATCGCGGCGGCAAGCTGCACGGCGGGGCGCTGTTCAGTCTGGTGGACATTGCCATGGGGCTGGCCTGTTCCAGTTCTCATGGTTTTGACCAGCAGAGCGCGACCATCGAGTGCAAGATCAACTACATCCGCGCCGTGGCTGAAGGCGAGGTGATGTGCACGGCGCGGGTGATTCACCCGGGCCGGCGCACGCTGGTGGTCGAAGCCGATGTGATGCAAGGCGACAAACTGGTCGCAAAAGCACAAGGCACGTTCGCTGTCCTGTAGATGCGCGTCATCAATTTGAGTTAATTTCGGCGCTGCGAAAGCTGCGCCGACGTTTCTTCGTGCGCGATAGCCAGTTTCAGGGATGGAGTATTGGCCTTTGCGAGTGGGTCATTGCAGCTCGATAATGAGGCGAAAACGCCAGTTTTAACTTCACCCTTGTAGACCGTCCTGCCCACCCCCATATTGGGGCGACTGACGCGTGAAGGAATCCAACTTGAGCGAACTTCTCAACCGCCGCCTGGCTCTGCTCGGCGAGCGCGCTAACCTCTCTCTGCTCGAACAGTGTCTTCACGGTATCGAACGTGAATGCCTGCGCGTGACCGGCGAAGGTCGCCTGGCGCAAACGCCGCACCCTGAAAGCCTGGGTTCCGCGCTGACCAACGAACAGATCACCACCGACTATTCCGAGTCGCTGCTGGAGTTCATCACGCCTGCACTGCCGGACCCTGCGGACACGCTGGCGAGCCTCGACAAGATTCACCGCTTTGCCTACAGCAAGCTCGGCAACGAGTACCTGTGGAGTCCGTCGATGCCGTGCCCGCTGCCGGCCGAGGAAGATATCCCGATCGCCTACTACGGCACCTCCAACATTGGTCAGCTCAAGTACGTCTACCGCAAGGGCCTGGCCCTGCGTTACGGCAAGACCATGCAGTGCATCGCCGGGATTCACTACAACTTTTCCCTGCCGGAAAAGCTCTGGCCGCTGCTCAAAGAGGCTGAAGGCTTTGTCGGCACCGACCGCGACTATCAGTCGGCGGCCTATATCGCGCTGATCCGCAACTTCCGCCGCTACAGCTGGCTGCTGATGTACCTGTTCGGCTCTTCGCCAGCGCTGGACGCCGGCTTCCTGCGCGGTCGCTCCCATCAGTTGGAGCAATTTGACGCCGAGACGCTGTACCTGCCGTACGCCACCAGCCTGCGCATGAGCGATCTGGGTTACCAGAGCAACGCGCAAGCCGGACTAACGCCGTGCTACAACGACCTGAACAGCTACACCGACAGCCTGCGCAAAGCAGTGGCCACGCCGTACCCGCCGTACGTCGAAATCGGCACGCACCAGGACGGTGAGTGGGTTCAGCTCAACACCAACATCCTGCAGATCGAAAACGAGTACTACTCCAACATCCGCCCGAAACGCGTGACCTACACCGGCGAACGGCCGATTCAGGCGCTGATGGCCCGTGGCATTCAGTACGTTGAAGTGCGCCTGTTGGACATCAACCCGTTCATGCCGATGGGTATCGACTTGCCAGAGGCACGTTTCCTCGACGCATTCCTGCTGTATTGCGCGCTGAACGACAGCCCGCTGCTGACTGCCACCACTTGCGGCAACGCCACCTCGAACTTCCTCAGCGTGGTCAAGGAAGGTCGTCGTCCCGGCCTGCAATTGCAACGCGATGGTCAGTCGGTGGACATGAAAGAGTGGGCCTTGGAGCTGCTGGAAAAAATCGCCCCGCTGGCCGCGCTGCTCGATCAGAGCCACGGCGGAGACGCTCACAGCAAAGCCCTCGACGCGCAATTGGCAAAAATTCGCGACCCTTCCCTGACCCCTTCTGCGCAAGTGCTGGCAGCGATGACCGAGCACAAGGAAAGCTTCGCCCAGTTCTCCCTGCGCCAGAGTCAGGCGCACGCCGAGTTCTTCCGCAGCGAGCCGCTGCCTGCCGAAGAGCAGGCGCGCTTTGAAGAGCTGGCGCGCTCGTCGCTGGCCCAGCAAACCGAGCTTGAGCAGAACGAAGTCGGTGATTTCGACGTGTTTGTCGGGTCGTACCAGGCGAGCATTCTGGCGATCAGTAACTAAATCCGCCGATCGTTCCCACGCTCCCGCGTGGGAATGCAGCCCGTGACGCTCCGCGTCACTGGACGCGGAGCGTCCCTAGAGGCATTCCCACGCAGAGCGTGGGAACGATCATGTCGCGTGCCCCACACAGGCTTGCTCGCGATGAGCACACAGCGGTCGCTGTCAGGGTTTTCCGCTCATAAGCTCATTCGAAAAAGTTATTTATTTTCGAATTCTTAGATCATTTAGTCTCATCACTCGCCGAAACCCCGGCCGCCTGATGAGGACTTTCATGATGAAACTGCACTTCCCCCTACGCCTCCTGGCGGCCGCTTCCCTGGCTGCAGCGAGCTTTTTCGCCCAAGCGGCTGATGTCACCGTCGCCTACCAGACCACCGTCGACCCAGCGAAAGTCGCCCAGGCTGACGGCACTTACGAAACCGCCACCCACGCCAAAATCGACTGGCGCAAGTTCGACAACGGTGCCGACATCATCGCCGCCATCGCCTCGGGCGACGTGCAGATTGGCTACCTCGGCTCCAGCCCGCTGACGGCTGCAATCACCCGCAAGGTTCCGGTCGAAACCTTCCTCATCGCCACCCAGATCGGCGCCGCCGAAGCACTGGTGGCCCGCGACGGTTCCGGGATCAAGACCCCGCAGGACCTGATCGGCAAGAAAATCGCCGTGCCATTCGTTTCCACAGGTCACTACAGCCTGCTGGCCGCGCTCAAGCACTGGAACATCGACCCGTCGAAAGTCCAGATCCTCAACCTCGCGCCGCCGGCAATCATTGCCGCGTGGAAACGCGGCGACATCGACGCCACCTACGTGTGGGACCCGGCGCTGGGCGTTGCCAAGGAAAACGGCAAAGTGCTGATCACTTCCGGTGAACTGGCCAAGTTCGGCGCGCCGACCTTCGATGCGTGGATCGTGCGCAAGGATTTCGCCGAGAAGCACCCGGAAATCGTCAGTGCCTTCGCCAAAGTCACCCTCGACGCCTACGCCCACTACCGCAAAGACCCGCAAGCCTGGCTGGCCGATAAGGGCAATGTCGACAAACTGGTGAAACTCTCCGGTGCCAAGGCCAGCGACATTCCGTTGCTGCTGCAAGGCAACGTCTACCCGCTGGCGGCTGATCAGGTGATCACCCTTGGCGCGCCGACCACCAAGGCCATCACCGACACCGCGGCGTTCCTCAAGGAACAAGGCAAGGTTGAGGCTGTGCTGCCGGACTACGCCCCTTACGTCAGCGCCAAGTACATCACTAATTGATCGGGAGTTGACCGCGATGGCCTTGCTTCAGCTGGAGCGCATCAGCGCACAGTACCCCGGTAGCCCGGAGCCGGTGCTGGCGGATATTTCCTTAAGCCTTGGGCCCCAGCAATTGCTGGTCGCCCTCGGCCCGTCCGGCAGCGGCAAGACCTCGCTGTTGAACCTGATCGCCGGCTTCGTCGAACCCAGCACCGGGCGCATCACCCTCGATGGTGTGCCGGTCAAAGGTCCGGGCGCCGAGCGTGGCGTGGTGTTCCAGGACGACGCGCTGCTGCCCTGGCAGGACGTATTGGCCAACGTCGGTTTCGGTTTGGAACTGGCCGGCGTACCGCGTGATAAACGCGAAATCCGCGCCCGGGAGATGCTCGCGCTGGTCGACCTCGCAGGCTTTGATGCGCGCCGCATCTGGCAGCTCTCAGGCGGTCAGAAACAACGTGTCGGTCTGGCCCGCGCCCTCGCTGCCGACCCACGCGTGCTGCTGATGGACGAACCCTTCGGCGCCCTTGACGCCTTCACCCGCGAACAGATGCAGGAACTGCTGTTGCAAGTCTGGCGGCGCACCGCCAAACCGGTGTTCCTGATTACCCACGACATTGAAGAAGCAGTCTTCCTGGCCACGGATCTGATTCTGTTGGCGCCTAACCCTGGGCAAATCGTCGAGCGCCTGCAGCTGGATTTCGGTCAGCGTTACGCGGCCGGTGAATCGGCGCGAGCGATCAAGTCCGACCCGCGTTTTATCGAAACCCGCGAACACGTCCTTGCCCGTGTGTTCTCCCAACGGCAGGAGCGTGCCTGATGAGCAGTTATGAAATCCCGGCCGCCACGGTCAAAGTGCCCAACCCTTCGTCAGTGATTCCAGTCCGTCGCAGCCTCAGCACACGCTGGATCAGCCTGTTGACGCTGTTTACGCTGCTTGGTCTCTGGTGGGCGGTGACCGCCAGTGGCCTGATCGAGCCGTTGTTCCTTCCGCCGCCGTCCGCCGTCCTGCAAAAAGGCTGGTTGCTGGCGACCACCGGCTACATGGACTCAACCCTCTGGCAGCATCTGGGCGCGAGTCTCAGCCGTATCGGCTTGGGTCTGGGCTTCGCCGTTTTGACCGCAGTGCCGGTCGGTATCGCCATCGGCCATAACCGCATTGCGCGCGGAATTCTCGATCCACTGATCGAGTTCTACCGGCCGATTCCACCGTTGGCCTATCTGCCGTTGATCGTGATCTGGTGCGGCATCGGTGAGCTGTCCAAGGTGTTGTTGATCTATCTGGCGATCTTCGCCCCGATCGCCATTGCCACCGCGACTGGCGTGCGTACCGTCGACCCGGCCAAGTTGCGCGCGGCGCAGTCGCTAGGCGCAACACGGGCCCAACTGATTCGCCATGTGATTTTGCCCAGCGCCCTGCCGGACATTCTGACCGGTGTGCGCATTGGTTTGGGCGTGGGCTGGTCGACACTGGTCGCAGCCGAGTTGATCGCCGCCACCTGCGGCCTGGGCTTTATGGTGCAGTCAGCCGCGCAATTTCTGGTCACCGATGTGGTGGTGCTGGGGATTCTACTGATCGCACTGATTGCCTTCGCCATGGAAATGGGCCTGCGAGCGCTGCAACGCAAACTGGTGCCGTGGCATGGCCAGGCGCATTGAGACGTTTTTTAAGCACTGACTACGCCGACAGTTCGGCGCCCGAGTTGAAGAGAAAGCCATGAGCAGCCTGACCGTCACCCCACTCAGCACCGCCCTCGGCGCGCAGATCAGCGGCGTCGATATCTCCCAGCCGTTGAACCTCGAACAGCGCGATGCAATCGAGCAGGCGTTGCTCAAGCATCAGGTGCTGTTCTTCCGCGAGCAGCCGATCAATCCGCAGCAGCAAGCACGTTTTGCGGCGAATTTCGGTGATCTGCACATTCATCCGATCTACCCGAATGTGCCGGAACAACCGCAAGTGCTGATCCTCGACACAGCCGAAACCGATGTGCGTGACAACGCCGTGTGGCACACCGATGTGACCTTCCTGCCGACCCCGGCCCTCGGCGCGGTACTCAGCGCCAAGCTGTTGCCGGAGTTTGGTGGCGACACGTTATGGGCCAGCGGCATTGCGGCTTATGAAGCGCTGTCGGTGCCTCTGCAAAACCTGCTGCAAGCCCTGACTGCGACTCACGACTTCGTCAAATCCTTCCCTCTGGAGCGCTTTGGCACCACGCCTGAAGCACTGGTTCAGTGGGAAGAAGCGCGCAAGAAGAACCCTCCGCTGTCGCATCCGGTGATCCGCACACACCCGGTGAGCGGGCGCAAGTCGTTGTTCGTCAATGAAGGCTTCACAACGAAGATCAATGAGCTGTCGGAGACAGAAAGCGAGGCGATTCTGAAGTTGTTGTTCGCCCATGCTACCCGGCCGGAATTTACTATTCGCTGGCGTTGGCAGGAGAACGACGTGGCGTTCTGGGATAACCGCGTGACCCAGCATTTTGCCGTGGACGATTACCGGCCAGTACGGCGGGTGATGCACCGGGCGACGGTGTTGGGGGATGTGCCGTTTTTCAGGTAAAACTTTAGAAGCGCTAAGGTGGTGTTACTTGGATTGGCGTTCGACTCTGAAACCGCCCCTCACCCTAGCCCTCTCCCCAGAGGGGAGAGGGAACTTGAGCTGTGTCGGTCTCACGTTCAGCGTATGTCTGACAGGTCGCAGTATATTTATCATACAACACGGTCACTCCCCTCTACCCTCTGGGGCGGTCCGACGTTTCGGGAGGGTTAGGGTGAGGGGTGGCCCGAGCGGATACCACCGATCCAGGGTTACTCCGCCGTCGAAGGCTTCTCCCACAGATTGATCCCGCCTTCCTGGGCAAACCGGTCAATCTCCGCCAGTTCCTCAACACTGAAGCTCAAATTCTTCAACGCCCCGACGTTCTCGATGATCTGCTCGGGGCGGCTGGCGCCGATCAGCGCCGAAGTCACTCGCGGATCCCGCAGAGTCCATGCCAACGCTAATTGCGCCAGACTCTGACCACGACGTTTGGCGATTTCGTTGAGCGCACGCACCTGAGCAATGTTGGCATCGGACAAATGCGAAGCCTGCAGCGAACCACCGCCCGGACGATTGACCCGCGCATCAGCCGGCACGCCGTTAAGGTACTTGTCGGTCAGCAGCCCTTGAGCCAACGGAGTGAAGGCAATCACGCCAGCACCGAGTTCGTCGGTGGTGTCCAGCAGGTCTTTTTCCACCCAGCGATTGAGCAGGTTGTAGGCCGGTTGGTGGATCAGCAGCTGGACTTTCCACTCTTTCAACAATGCGGCGACTTCACGGGTTTTCGCCCCGGAGTACGACGAGATACCGATGTACAGCGCCTTGCCCTGCTGCACAGCGGTGGCCAGCGCACTAGCGGTTTCTTCCAGTGGCGTGTCAGGGTCGAAGCGGTGGGAATAGAAGATGTCCACATAGTCGACGCCTAGGCGTTGCAGGCTCTGGTCGAGGCTGGCCAGCACGTATTTGCGTGAGCCACCGCCCTGACCGTAAGGGCCCGGCCACATGTCCCAACCGGCCTTGCTGGAGATGATCAGCTCATCGCGGTACTGCTTGAAGTCTTCGCGCAGCAAACGGCCGAAGTTGACCTCGGCACTGCCGTACGGCGGGCCGTAGTTGTTGGCCAGGTCGAAGTGATTGATGCCCAGGTCAAAGGCTGTACGCAGCAAGGATCGCTGGGTATCGATCGGCGTACTGTCGCCGAAGTTGTGCCACAGGCCCAGCGACAGTGCCGGCAGCACCAGCCCACTGCGCCCGACGCGGCGGTAAGGAATGGAGTCGTAACGATCAGCAGCAGCGGTGTAAGTCATCGAGCCCTCTCTTGTTATGAGCGACGAAGTCGTCAGCGTTGCCCAGCATACGCTCAGGCAACGCATTCAAAACGGGGAGTTCGACTAAATGCTGAAACGTTTCATACAGTTCTTGATTTTGTCCTTACGCCGACAGTTCGCGCAGGGCCGCTGCTGCCAGAAACCCGGATCTTGAGTTGTACCGTTGATCGCGTCTGACCGTCTGATCAATGCGCTCCAGCAACTGCTCTGGCAACGTTGCATTGAAACGCACGGACTTGCCGAAATACGGCGTCACATCAAACTCGACCACTGCCCAAACACCTCCCGCGTAATCCGGGTTTTCGAAGTGCTCGTCGATCTCGCGCACCTGCGGCAACGGATCGCCATCAGCGACCAGTCCTTCGTAATGCAACGCCAGCGCTTCTTTAACGTTTTCGAGCGCCTGCGCCACCGTTCCACCTGCTGAGAAACAACCCGCAACGTCGGGGATGATCACGCCGTAATCTGAGTCGGCATCCTTGTGCAGTACGACTGGGAATTTCATGGGGATAGGCCCTTCCAATCCGCCCCCATCGGGGCGTTGATCGATATTCTCCAGGCTCATTTCAAGCCCGCCTGTTTCAAAATGCTGTTGATTGTTCCCTTTGGAAGATCCGCGTCAGGGTGCTTGATCGTGACCCTCCCCGGTTTGCACGAATGTTTGTATTGATAGTGGCTGCCTTTGACTGCTACCAAATACCAACCGTCGTCTTCGATCATCCTGATCATTTCCCGACTCCGCATCACCTTCGCCCTTTGTCGTCAGCATTTGCTGCGACTTTACCCGGCAAACGGACACCCCAATACACACCATACACACTCGGTTAAATATTAGCCCATCGCAAACACGTATTTTTCTAACCAGACGACTGGCTAACCCATCCGTGCCAACACCTGCGCTACTCAATCCACAAACACCCGAACTGGTAGCGACATGTGTCGGCTGTGCAGGAAGCTCACCGACACTGGGGATGTACGACGGTGGACTGGTTTAAGCGCCATGGTGCTAAACGGCGCCTATGCTCGGTATGACAAACACCGATTCAGGAGCACACCATCATGCACACCACGATCATCATCACCTTCGGCCTGGTCTTGCTGGCGCTGATGCTGTTCATCGGTGAGAAGCTCGGCTTCAGCCGCCAAACCCTGACCTACAGTTTCGTCGTCCTGTGGCTGGCGCTGACGGTGATCAACGGCGCCATCGGCATTATCTCCGCCGGGCAACCGCTGACCTCCGAATTGATGGTGGGCTTCATGGTGTTCGGTGTGCCGGTGGCCGCTCTGGTGCTGTTCATGGCCCTGAACAACGCTTGAGCGCCACCGGCCTCGGTCAGCGCACCAGATGCAGGAACTGCATGTGTCGCTCGTACTGATCGAGGATGTCGTTGATGATTTGCTCTTTGGTGTAGCCCACCAGATCGTAATCCTGGCTACCTTCGCTCAGATGCACTTCAGCCCGGTAGTAGCGACGGTTGTTGAGCTCTTTGGAGCCCATCCCGCCACGGGCGAAAGACGGCGTGAAGTAACCGCGCATTTGCGCCTGGTAGATGAACGGAGGCTGATCGCCGTGACCGATTTCCAGGCTGACGCTGTCGTTGGCCGGGTCCGGTTGGGTGACCACGTTCAAACCCTTTTCAGCGAACACCGCCGTCACTTCTTCAATCGCCGGACGCACCGTCGTGTCGAGAAAACGGTACACCTCGTCACGCGACGGAAAGTGCACAGCCTGACTCAGACGCCGACGCCAGCCACCCTTACCGCGTCGTGACGACGCCGAGACTGGAGCCAAGGAATGCAGCTGGGCGATTTGCTTCTGCGATTCCAGGTAGAACGCCTTGTGCAGCCCCCACATCATCAGCAACAGAATCAGCGAGAACGGCAACGAGGTCAGTACCACCGCTGACTTCAACGAGTCGATGCTGCCGGCAAACAACAACGCACTGGTGACCAGCGCGGTCATCGCGCCCCAGAACACCCGCAACCATTTCGGCCCGTCTTCATCGGGGTTGCCGCCCTTGGCCGACAGCGTCGAGAGCACCACGGTGCCGGAGTCGGCCGAGGTGACGAAGAACACGAAGCTGATGAACACCGTAACGGCGATCACCGTTTTGCTCCATGGGTAGGTTTCCAGCAGCAGGTAGAGGGTCATCGACGGGTTCTCGATGGCCGACAGGCCAAGGGCACTCATGCCGTGGTTGAGTACCTGGTCGATGGCGCTGTTACCGAAGATCGACATCCACGCCAGGGTGAAGCCGAGCGGAATCAACAGCACGCCGAAGACGAATTCGCGGATGGTCCGGCCACGGGAAATACGTGCGATGAACAGGCCCACGAACGGCGACCACGCGATCCACCAGGCCCAGTAAAACACCGTCCAGCCGCCCAACCAGTCGCTGGGTTTGTCGTAGGCGTAAAGGTCGAAACTCTTCATCGGCAAGGCGCCGAGGTAATCGCCGAGGTTCTGGATCAGGGTGTTGAGCAGGTGCTGGGTAGGGCCGGCGAACAACACGAACAGCAACAACGCACAGGCCAGCAGCATGTTGATGTCGGACATCACCCGCACGCCTTTATCGACGCCGGCGACGGCGACGATAATCGCCGCGCCCATCATCAGCGTGATCAGGCCGACCTGAATCCACTGGGTGTGGGCAATGCCGAACAAGTAGTCGAGGCCGGAGTTGAGGTGCAACACGCCGAAACCCATGTCAGCGCCCAGACCGAACACCGTGGCGATGATGCCGAAGCCATCCACCGCATAACCGATCGGGCCGTTGATGCGTTTGCCGATCAGTGGATAAAGCGCCGAGCGCAGGGCCAGCGGCAGGTTATGCCGATAGGCGAAATAGGCCAGCGCCATGCCGACAAAAGCGAATACGCCCCAGCCGTGCAAGCCCCAATGCAGAAACAGGAGCTGCATCGCCTGGCGTGCCGCATCGGCCGTGCCGGCCTCGCCCTGCGGCGGTTGCAGCATATGCGTCAGCGGTTCGGACACGCAGAAGAAGAACAGCGTGATGCTGATCCCGGCGGCAAACAGCATGCCGGCCCAGGACAGGTAACTGAATTCGGGCTCGTCGTGGTCGGCACCGAGCTTGATCTTGCCGTAGCCAGACAAGGCGGTGACCACCACGAAGACCAGATACAGGGTCATTGCCAGCATGTAGTACCAGCCGACCGTGTTGGCCGCCCAGTTTTGCGCCGCCAGCAACCAGGCGCCGGACTCTTGCGGGAAGGCGATGACCACCAGGCCGAACAGTAAAATGAAGGTCGCCGCGAAGTAGAACACCGGCGGATTCATGCGGATCTGACCGCTTGGAGGGGTGAACGATGCACTCATGAAGCGTGCACCTCGAGGGGGTAAAACGTGGCTGTCAATAACGGACTCAGCAAAGGCTAGCCTCCTGTTGTGAGCGGGCAGCGAACCACCGGTTTAACTTGAATGAACGTTCAAGTTAAACATGGATAGGCTGGGAGGACTAATCGCGAGGCTCGGTGGTACGTTTCGTACGCTAGCTCAGGGAAGGGTATGACGCGGGGTTTGAGGGGAGCCAGGCTCGGCATCTTCGGTGGTTTTGGAAACCACCCCTCACCCTAACCCTCTCCCCAAGGGGTAGAGGGAACTGACCTGTGTGTGCTTTCGATGTGCTGCGACCTGAACGACCGAGTCGAACTCGATTTTGACAACAATGAAGATCGGCTCCCTTTCACCCTCTCCCCCTTGGGGAGAGGGTTGGGGTGAGGGGTGGTTCTTGAATACTTACTTCTGCGTCCCGTCATCATGTTGCAGATTGGCCTGGGTCAGGTTGCAGCCGGCCGGTACGCTGCGGGTCAGCCAGACGTTGCCGCCGATGGTCGAGCCCTTGCCGATGGTGATCCGCCCGAGGATGGTCGCGCCGGCATAGATCACCACATCGTCTTCAACGATCGGATGGCGCGGATGGCCCTTCTGCAACTGGCCGTCTTCATCGGCCGGGAAGCGTTTGGCGCCGAGGGTCACGGCCTGGTAAATGCGTACCCGCTCGCCGATGATCGCGGTTTCGCCGATCACCACGCCCGTGCCGTGGTCGATGAAGAAACTGCGGCCGATCTGCGCGCCCGGGTGAATGTCGATGCCGGTGGCCGAGTGCGCGATTTCCGCACTGATCCGCGCCAGCAATGGCAGCCCGGCGCGGTACAAATGGTGGGCCAGACGATGGTGAATCACCGCCAGAATCCCCGGATAGCACAGCAGCACTTCATCGACACTGCGTGCGGCCGGGTCACCGTGATACGCCGCCAGTACATCGGAATCCAGCAGGCTGCGCAGACCTGGCAAGGCCAGGGCGAAATCCTGGATCAGGCTGATCGCCCGCGCCTCGACTTCGGTATCGACCCGGGCGCTTTGCCGCGCGACATAGCGCAGCTCCAACCGCGCCTGAGCCAGCAGCGCGTTCAGCGCCACATCCAGCGTATGCCCGACGTAAAAGTCTTCGCTCTCTTCACGCAGGTCCACTGGGCCCAGGCGCATCGGGAACAGCGCACCGCACAATGCTTCGAGAATCTCCGCCATCGCCGCACGCGATGGCAGCTCACGCCCGCCCTGCTCGCCGCTGATACGACCGTTCTGCGCACGCCACTGGTCGCGGGCGGTGCGCAGTTGGCTGACGATGGTCTGTAATTGCCAATGGCTGGAACGCTGGCTCACGGTAAAACTCCTCACGTGCGGCGGCCGGACAGTAAGGCCGCCTGAACGGCGTTCACTTTACGGTATGCGCTCAAAGCGGAATTAAGAACGAATAGTGCTGTATTAAGCACTTTTTGGCATAAGCGACATTGTCGGTTGCCCGAGCAAATCGGCCTGCCTATAGTCCAGTCATCTCCCACAACCCGTGCGGCCCCATGATCAAACAACAGCTGGCTCGTTTTAATCGTCTGGACCTTCTTGCCAATGCTACCGCCCTGGAAAAACTCGAACGCTTGTCGGCCTGGCTCGGGCGTGATGTCTACGTCAAACGTGACGACCTGACACCGCTGGCCATGGGTGGCAACAAGCTGCGCAAACTCGAATACCTTGCCGCCGACGCGCTCGCGCAAGGTGCCGATACGCTGATCACCGCAGGTGCAATCCAGTCCAACCACGTGCGCCAGACGGCAGCGCTTGCCGCCAAACTGGGCCTGGGCTGCGTCGCCTTGCTGGAGAATCCGATCGGCACTGATGACAGCAATTACCTGGGCAACGGCAATCGCCTGCTGCTGGACTTGTTCGATGCCAAGGTCGAACTGGTAGAGAACCTCGATAACGCCGACCAACAGCTACAAGCCCTGGCCGAGCGTCTGCGCAGTAACGGCAAAAAACCTTATCTGGTGCCGATTGGCGGCTCCAACGCCTTGGGCGCGCTGGGCTATGTACGAGCCGGACTGGAGCTGGCCGGGCAAATCGAGGACAGCGGCCTGGAGTTCGCCGCCGTGGTGCTGGCTTCGGGCAGCGCCGGCACTCACAGCGGTCTGGCGTTGGCGCTGAGCGAAGTACTGCCGGATTTGCCGGTAATCGGTGTCACCGTTTCGCGCAGCGACGAAGACCAGCGGCCGAAAGTCCAGGGCCTGGCCGAGCGCACCGCCGAACTGCTGGGCGTGAACCTGCCGGCGAGTTTCAAGGTGCAATTGTGGGACGAGTATTTCGCTCCGCGTTACGGCGAGCCGAACGCCGGTACCCTCGCGGCAGTCAAGTTGCTGGCCAGTCAGGAAGGGCTGTTGCTCGACCCGGTCTACACCGGTAAGGCCATGGCCGGCTTGCTCGACGGTATCGGCCGGCAGCGCTTCAATGACGGCCCGATCATCTTCCTGCACACCGGAGGTGCGCCGGCGTTGTTTGCCTATAACACAGCGTTTTGAGCCTGCCGGAAAAAGATCTTCTGTGGCGAGGGAGCTTGCTCCCGCTGGGATGCAAAGCATCCCCAAAATTCGCGACCCGGCTCTTGCAGATACGTCGCGCTGTATTGATTTGCGGTTGCTACGCCCGAGCGCGGACCGACCGGCGGGAGCAAGCTCCCTCGCCACAGGAATTGCACGCAGCCTTTATATTCAAAAAAAGAATAATAAAGTGAATTTATATTATTTTTAATATCTAAAAGCCGCATCATATAGTCCCGCCGCAGGCGCAATTGCCGCGAGACGCATACGCTGCTTTTAGGGCACGATGTTGCAGTCGTTCAATTCTCGGTTTTGCCTGCTTCTCCAAAAAATGTCTTCATAAAAAACACAGGGGCTTGTCATGAATTTTTCCGCATTTCGTCGAAATCTGCTGGTGGGCTCGCTGGGCCTGGTACTCGGTGCTGGCCTGTTGGGGCAAGCAGTGGCCGGTGAGCAGCTGCAAAAAATCAAGGATGCTGGCGTGATCAACGTCGGCCTTGAAGGCACTTACCCACCGTTCAGTTTCGTCGATGCCGACGGCAAACTGGCCGGCTTCGAAGTGGAGTTCTCCGAAGCCCTGGCCAAAGAGCTGGGCGTTAAGGTCAAACTGCAACCGACCAAATGGGACGGCATCCTCGCGGCGCTGGAATCCAAGCGTCTGGACGCGGTGATCAACCAGGTGACCATCTCGGACGAGCGCAAGAAGAAGTATGACTTCTCCGAGCCTTACACTGTTTCCGGAATACAGGCGCTGGTGCTAACGAAGAAGGTTGCGGCGCTGAACATCAAGACCGCCGCCGACCTGACCGGCAAGAAAGTCGGTGTAGGCCTGGGCACCAACTATGAGCAGTGGGTAAAAGCCAATGTGCCAGGCGCTGAAGTCCGCACCTACGAAGACGATCCGACCAAGTTCCAGGACCTGCGCGTTGGCCGCACCGACGTCATTCTGATCGACCGCCTCGCGGCGCTGGAGTACGCCAAGAAGGCCAAAGACACCACCGCCGCCGGCGAAGCGTTCTCCCGCCAGGAAGCCGGCATTGCCCTGCGCAAAGGCGAGCCTGAGCTGCTGGCTGCGGTGAACAAGGCCATCGACAAGCTGCGTGCCGACGGTACGCTGAAAAAGCTTTCGGAAAAATACTTCAGCGCTGACGTCACCCAATAATGGAAGAAGCTTTCCAACTCGCGCTGGACTCCGCGCCCTTTTTGCTCAAGGGCGCGTATTTCACGGTCATCCTCAGCCTGGGCGGGATGTTCTTTGGTCTATTGCTGGGGTTTAGCCTGGCCTTGATGCGCTTGTCGCGCTTCAAGCTGGTGAGCTGGATCGCCCGCATCTACGTGTCGTTCTTTCGCGGCACGCCGTTGCTGGTGCAACTGTTCGTGATCTATTACGGCTTGCCGCAATTGGGTATCGAACTGGATCCGCTGCCGGCGGCCTTGATCGGTTTCTCGCTGAACATGGCCGCCTACGCCTGCGAAATTCTCCGTGCCGCGATCAGCTCCATTGAGCGCGGCCAATGGGAAGCCGCGGCCAGTATCGGCATGACCCGCGCGCAAACCCTGCGCCGGGCCATCCTGCCGCAAGCTGCGCGAACGGCGTTGCCGCCACTGGGCAACAGCTTCATTTCGCTGGTCAAGGACACGGCGCTGGCGGCGACCATTCAGGTGCCGGAACTGTTCCGTCAGGCACAGCTGATCACCGCCCGCACCTTCGAAATTTTCACCATGTATCTTGCCGCCGCACTGATCTACTGGGTGCTTGCAACGGTGCTCTCTCACCTGCAAAACCAGTTGGAAGAGCGGGTCAATCGGCACGACCAGGAGTCCTGACCCCATGATTGTCGTGGAAAAACTGACAAAGCAGTTCAAGGGTCAAGTGGTGCTCAATGGCATCGATCTGAAGGTTGAAGAAGGCGAGGTGGTGGCGATCATCGGCCCTAGCGGCTCGGGTAAGACCACCTTCCTGCGTTGCCTGAACTTTCTTGAAGAACCCACCAGCGGCCGGATCAAGGTCGGCGACATCGAGATCGATGGCAGCCGCCCGCTGAACCAGCAGCAGAGCCTGGTGCGCCGGTTGCGCCAGCATGTCGGCTTCGTGTTTCAGAACTTCAATCTGTTCCCCCATCGCACGGCCCTGGAAAACGTCATCGAAGGCCCTTTGGTGGTGAAGAAAATGCCAAAGGACAAAGCGTTGGCGCTGGGTCGCAAACTGCTGGCCAAGGTCGGCCTGGCAGGCAAGGAAGACGCCTATCCGCGCAGGCTGTCCGGTGGGCAGCAACAGCGCGTGGCAATCGCCCGGGCGCTGGCCATGGAGCCGGAAGTGATTCTCTTCGACGAGCCAACCTCGGCGCTCGATCCGGA
Organism: Pseudomonas sp. CVAP#3; assembly: GCF_018986375.1. NCBI lineage: Bacteria > Pseudomonadati > Pseudomonadota > Gammaproteobacteria > Pseudomonadales > Pseudomonadaceae > Pseudomonas > Pseudomonas sp. CVAP#3. The sequence goes on along the minus strand of NZ_JAHMSC010000006.1, from coordinate 98,675 downwards.
ACTGGTCGGCGAAGTGCTGGCGACCATTCGCAGTCTGGCCGAAGAAAAACGCACGATGGTCATCGTTACCCACGAAATGAGTTTTGCTCGTGATGTGGCGAACCGGGTGGTGTTTTTCGACAAGGGCGTCATCGTCGAACAAGGTGAAGCAAAGGCATTGTTTGCCAATCCAAAAGAAGAACGAACCCGACAATTCCTCAACAAGTTCCTCAACTCCTGAAGTTAACAATCACCTTCAGAAATATAGTAAGCACTGTCAACTTCCACGGACGGAAGTGACATTTATCACACGACTTGACTCGCCTCACCCGCCTCCCGCCGACTTCCGTAATTAATTAATCACCCCAGTCGAAAGCGGTATATAGATACCTCCTGCAACATCCTCCCGCCACGTAACCTCCAACACACTCAGATTGATTCAATGCCGAAAAACACCGGAAACACTGGCTCACAAATCGAGCGCACCCAGGAAAAAGCCGAACAGCATGTCCATCGATCGCTAATTAGAGGTAGGAAATATCTGAATAGCCTGGCATTCCCACGTTCTCAACGTGCGTCTATTGACACCCCGTCGGCCGCTCCCTTATCTAGGCGCTAACAGGTATTTCACAGTACTTGAATATATTTAATCGCCTACTACCCTAACGCCTTCGACACTTCCGAAATGGACTTCGCTGCGATGTTTCAAGGAGAACACACATGACTTGTATGTCGAACAAAGTTGAACTGGCGGCTCCCGGCCTGACGCAGTCGCCCGGCTCTGCCATCAACATCACTTCCGCTGCTTACCTGCTGATCGAAATACCGCCTTATGCCGGCATGGACGAAGGTGATCTGATCGAACTGTTTTGGGACAACTGCTATGTGGCCTCAAGGGTGCTCAACCGCGCAGATGTCGGTCAGCCACTCAACCTGCGGGTTCCCGAGAGTTTTATCCGCAATGGCAGCTCGCGTATCCACTACCGGCTCATGCAAGTCGGGCAAGGCCCGGCGCTGTCCGCGGCGAAACAGGTCCAGGTCAAACTCGACTGCCCGGGTGGTCAGCCACACACCCTGTGCGCAGATGAAAACCAGCACCTGGAGCCATTGGGTATTCCCGAGATGATTCGCCGTCACGGGGTCAATCCGAACCAGATCAAACGTGGCGTACCGCTGATCATCGAACCCTACCTGAATATGGCGGCTGACGATGAAATTACCCTGCGCTGGGGTGATGTGCGCATGGACCTGCCCAAGATCAAACCCGGCGAAGTCGGTCACCCGATCAACGTCTGGGTGCCGTCGGCAGTGATTCTCGAAGCCGGCGAAGACCATCGGCTGGAAGTCACCTATTGCATCCTTGATCGAGCAGGCAATAACTCACGCTGGGCTCCAGTGCGCACCCTGAAAGTCGGCTGCGCCAATACTTGCCTCAAAGCCCCCCCCAAAGAGCCACTGCGAGCCGCCAAACCCTGTGGCGAGGGGGCTTGTCGGAACGCCGCATCGCCCCGTTCGGGTGCGGAGCACCCGCATACCCCACGCCCGCGTTACACCTGAATACCTGCGATCTTAGCCTTGAAGGGTCGCTTCGCGACCCAACGGGGGCAAGCCCCCTCGCCACAGGGGTACAGAGCTAGCCTTCTATGCATATTCCTAAAAGTTAGTTCATTAATTTTTTATACACGTTTAGGGTATATAAACCGGACCACCGGACATTCTTGATTTTGATTTCGCCGCACGATGCGGCTTATCCATGAGATGTGAGGTAGGTATGGTCAGGAACATAATCACCCCGGTGCAAATCGCCAGGGCATTGCGTGCAGCCAAGGAGCGGCGCTGATGTCTAATCTGGCAGATGCAAACGTTCAGAGTGATCTGGACATTCCCCCGCTGTTGTTGCCCGCACATGTTTTGCGCGACGACGCGCAAGCCCTCGAAGCGGCACACGAACTCGCTCAGGTCGCCCGCCTGCAAGCCGCGCGACGCGATCAACAGCGCAAGTTGCCCTGGGCGGAAATCGAACAATTCACCCGCAGTGGCCTGGGCAGTATTGCCATCGGCAAGGCGTTCGGCGGCCCCGACGTTTCATTCGTCACCATCGCCGAAGTCTTCGCGATCATTTCCGCGGCCGACCCGGCACTCGGGCAAATCCCGCAGAACCACTTCGGGATTCTCAATCTGCTCCAGCACACGGCCAACGAGCGGCAGAAAAAGCAGCTGTTCCAGAGCGTGCTCGACGGCTGGCGGATCGGCAACGCGGGGCCTGAACGCGGCACCAAAAACACCCTGGAACTCAAAGCCCGAATCACTGCCGATGGTGATGGTTACGTCATCAATGGTCAGAAGTTTTACTCCACGGGCGCACTGTTCGCTCACTGGGTCGCGGTCAAGGCACTCAACGACGACGGCAAGCAAGTCATCGCCTTCGTCCGTCGTGGCACCCCTGGGCTACGCATCGTCGACGACTGGTCAGGTTTCGGCCAACGCACCACGGCCAGTGGCACCGTGCTGCTGAACAATGTGCGGGTCGATGCTGATCTGGTGGTGGAAAACTGGCGGATCAACGACAGCCCGAACATTCAGGGCGCCGTGTCACAGCTGATTCAAGCCGCCATCGACGCCGGCATTGCGCGCGGCGCCATCGATGACGCCATCAGCTTCGTTCGCGAACGCGCACGGCCGTGGATCGACGCCAACGTCGAACGCGCCAGCGATGACCTCTACGTGATTGCCGACATCGGCAAACTGAAAATCGAACTGCACGCCGCCGAAGCGCTGCTGCGCAAAGCCGGAAAAGTGCTCGATCAAGTCAGCGCCGCGCCGGTCACCGCCGAATCCGCCGCACGCGCCTCGATTGCGGTCGCCGAAGCCAAGGTGCTGACCACCGAGATCTCGCTGCTGGCCAGCGAAAAGCTCTTCGAGCTGGCCGGCAGCCGCGCCACCCTCGCCGAGTTCAACCTCGACCGCCACTGGCGCAACGCACGCGTGCACACCCTTCACGATCCGGTGCGCTGGAAATACCACGCCGTGGGCACTTATCACCTGAACGGCACAAAACCAGCCCGCCATTCCTGGATCTGACCGACCAGACATCTGGAGAAACACATGACTCTTTCTCACCCCGTCGCGGTCATCACCAGCGATGAACAAGCCCTCGTCGTCGCCAGCGATCTGGCCGAAGACTTCAAACGCGACAGCGCCCTGCGCGACCGTGAACGACGCCTGCCCTACCCCGAACTGGAAGTCTTTTCGCGTTCAGGCCTGTGGGGCATCAGCGTACCCAGGGAATTCGGCGGCGCGGGGGTTTCCAACGTCACCCTGGCCAAAGTCATCGCGCTGATCGCCCAGGCCGACGGTTCGCTGGGGCAGATCCCGCAGAACCACTTTTATGCCCTCGAAGTGTTGCGCGTAAACGGTACATCCGAGCAGAAAAAACGCCTGTACGCCGAAGTTCTCGCCGGTCAGCGCTTCGGCAATGCGCTGGCCGAACTCGGGACCAAAACCGCTCTCCACCGGGTCACCAGCCTGACTCCCGATGGCGACGGCTTTCGCATCAACGGCCGCAAGTTCTACTCCACCGGGGCGATTTACGCACAACGGATTCCGACCACGGTGGTCGATGAAAACGGCGTCCAGCAACTGGCCTTCGTCCCGCGTGACAGCCAGGGCCTGACGGTCATCGATGACTGGAGCGGCTTCGGCCAGCGCACCACCGGCAGCGGTTCGGTGGTGTTCGAAGACGTCTACGTCTCGGCAGACGACGTGATCCCCTTTCAAAGCGCCTTCGAACGTCCAACCCCGGTCGGCCCGCTGGCGCAGATTCTTCATGCGGCCATCGACACCGGCATTGCTCGCGCAGCCTATGAAGACGCGCTGCATTTCGTGCGAAGCAAAACCCGCCCGTGGATCGACTCCGGCAATGACAACGCCACCGAAGACCCGCTGACGATCAAAAGCTTTGGCCACCTGAGTATTCGCCTGCACGCGACGGAAGCACTGCTGGAACGCGCAGGAGAATTCCTCGACCGCGCCCAGGCCGACACCAACGCCGAAACGATAGCGGCGGCCTCGATTGCCGTGGCCGAAGCGCGCGCCATCAGCACGGAAATCTCCCTGGCGGCCGGCAGCACGCTGTTCGAACTGTCCGGCAGCCAGGCCACCCTGGCCGAGCACGGGCTGGATCGTCACTGGCGCAACGCCCGCGTGCACACCCTGCACGACCCGGTGCGCTGGAAGTACCACGCAATTGGCAACTACTACCTCAACGATGAAAACCCGCCGCTGCGAGGGACTATTTGATGCCCTCGCCTCTGACAAAGAAAAAAAAGATCCTGCTCAATGCCTTCAACATGAACTGCATCGGGCACATCAACCACGGCCTGTGGACTCATCCACGGGACAACTCGACCCAGTACAAGACGGTCGAGTACTGGACCGAGCTGGCGCAGTTGCTGGAGCGTGGCTTGTTCGACGGGCTGTTCATCGCCGACATCGTCGGGGTGTACGACGTCTATCAGCACTCGGTCGATGTGCCGCTCAAGGAGTCGATCCAGTTGCCGGTCAACGACCCGCTGCTGCTGGTGTCGGCCATGGCCGCGGTGACCAGGAACCTCGGCTTTGGCCTGACCGCCAATCTGACGTATGAGCCGCCGTACCTGTTCGCCCGTCGCCTGTCGACCCTCGATCACCTGAGCCGTGGCCGGGTCGGCTGGAACATCGTCACCGGCTACCTCGACAGCGCCGCCAAGGCCATGGGCCTGAGCGAACAGGTCGAGCATGACCGGCGTTACGACCAGGCCGATGAGTACCTTGAGGTGCTGTACAAACTCTGGGAAGGCAGCTGGGAAAACGATGCGGTCATCAACGACCGCGAGCAGCGGATCTACGCCCAACCGGGCAAAGTCCACAAGGTCGAACACCACGGCGAGTTCTATCAGGTCGAGGGTTATCACCTCTGCGAACCCTCGCCGCAGCGCACGCCGGTGCTGTTTCAAGCCGGCAGTTCGGAGCGCGGCCTGGTGTTCGCCGGGCAACATGCCGAGTGCGTGTTCATCAGCGGCCAGAACAAGGCCTCGACCAAGGTGCAGGTGGACAAGGTCCGCGCCAGCGCCGCCGCTGCCGGGCGTAACCCCGAGGACATCAAGGTCTTCATGGGGTTGAACGTGATCGTCGGTGCCAGCGAAACGCTTGCCTGGGCCAAGCACGCCGAGTACCTGAGCTACGCCAGCGCCGAAGCCGGGGTGGCGCATTTCTCGGCGTCCACCGGGATCGACTTTTCCGAATACGAACTCGATGAACCCATCCAGTACGTGAAAAACAACGCCATCCAGTCCGCCACCAAAAACCTGCAAAACAACGACTGGACCCGGCGCAAGTTGCTGGAGCAACACGCCTTGGGCGGCCGCTACATCACCGTGGTCGGCTCGCCTGAGCAGGTCGCCGATGAGCTGGAATCCTGGATTGCTGAAACCGGCCTGGACGGCTTCAACCTGACCCGCATCGTCACCCCGGAAAGCTATGTCGATTTCATTGATCTGGTGATTCCCGAATTGCAACGCCGCGGGTCGTACAAGACCGCTTATGACGAAGGCACCTTGCGCGAAAAGCTGTTTCACGCGCAGGCGTATTTGCCCGAGCAACACACAGGATCCACCTACCGACACTAACCGTTGTGGCGAGGGAGCTTGCTCCCGCTCGACTGCGCAGCAGTCGCACAACCTGCTGCCGAGTTTTAACAGGCACGCCTCATTGAATGGTTTTGGGACCGCTACGCGGCCCAGCGGGAGCAAGCTCCCTCGCCACAAATATGAGTCACACATTCAATAACTGACTGGAAACCCTTGATGAAAAACAACTTGCTCACCCTCCCAGTCAAAGCACTGGCCCTGACCCTCGGCCTCTTCAGCTCGGTAGCGTTCGCCACCGACGCACCGCTGAAAATCGGCACCACCGCCGCCTTCGCCATCCCGTTGGAAGCGGCGGTCGAAGAGGCCGGTAAACAAGGCCTGAAGGTCGAGCTGGTGGAGTTCAGCGACTGGATCGCACCGAACGTCAGCCTGGCCTCGGGCGACATCGATGTGAACTACTTCCAGCACATCCCGTTCCTGGAAAACGCCAAGGCCGCCGCCGGTTTTGATCTGGTACCGTTTGCGCCGGGCATCATCAACAACGTCGGCCTGTACTCGAAGCAATACAAAAGCTTCGACGAGCTTCCCGAGGGCGCCAGCGTGGCCATCGCCAACGACCCGATCAACAGCGGTCGCGGCTTGCAACTGTTGGCCAAGGCCGGGTTGATCAGCCTCAAACCGGGTGTGGGCTACAAGGCGACCGAAGACGACATCGTTGCCAATCCGAAAAAACTGAAAATCCTTCAGGTCGAAGCCGTGCAACTGGTGCGTGCGTATGACGACGCCGATCTGGTGCAGGGCTACCCGGCCTACATTCGTCTGGCCAAGACCTTCGATGCCGGCTCGGCGCTGCTGTTCGACGGCCTCGACCATAAGGAATACGTGATCCAGTTCGTGATCCAGCCAAAAAGCAAAACCGACCCGCGCCTGATCAAGTTCGTCGACATCTACCAGCATTCGCCGGTGGTTCGCGCCGCGCTGGATAAAGCCCACGGCAAGCTCTACCAAGCTGGCTGGGAAGGCTGACCATGAATGCCGCCAACGCCCAGCTTCGACTGCAAATCCCACCGTCTCGCAGTGCCGAACAGACTGAGCTGCACCCCGAGCTCAACCGCGCCCATGTGCGCTTTATCGGTGTGGGTAAAACCTACAACGGCCAGCAAGGTCCGGTCGCTGCACTGCATGGCATCGACCTGGCGATCCAGCGCGGTGAAGTGTTCGGCATCATCGGCCGCAGCGGTGCCGGCAAATCGTCGCTGATCCGCACCATCAACCGCCTTGAACAACCGAGCACCGGTCGGGTGCTGATTGATCAGGTGGATATCGGCGAGTTCGATGAAGACCGTCTGGTGGCGCTGCGGCGGCGGATCGGCATGATCTTCCAGCACTTCAACCTGATGTCGGCGAAAACCGTATGGCAGAACGTCGAGCTGCCGCTCAAGGTCGCGGGCGTGCCAAAAGCCGAGCGTGAACAGAAGGTCCGTGAGCTGCTGGAACTGGTCGGTCTGCAAGGCAAACACACGGCCTATCCGGCGCAGCTTTCGGGTGGGCAAAAACAGCGCGTCGGCATTGCCCGGGCGCTGGTGCATGACCCAGCGATTCTGCTCTGCGATGAGGCCACCTCGGCCCTCGACCCGGAGACCACGCAGTCGATCCTCGGCCTGCTGCGCGAGATCAATCAGCGCCTCGGGCTGACGATCATTCTGATCACCCACGAAATGGCGGTAATTCGCGATATCTGTGATCGGGTGGTGGTGCTCGAACACGGACGAATCGTCGAGCAAGGACCGGTCTGGGAAGTGTTTGGCAACCCGCAACACGAGGTCAGTAAAACCCTGCTGGCGCCTCTGCAACACAGTTTGCCGGAAGAACTGCAAAGCCGATTGCAGGCGCAACCGCACTCGTCGGAATCCGCGGTAGTGCTGCGCTTGCAGTTCACCGGCAACAGCAATGACGAGCCAGACCTGGCGGCGCTGTTCAGTGCACTTGGCGGTCGCGTGCGCTTGCTGCAAGGTGGCGTCGAACGGATTCAGGGTCACGCCCTTGGTCAATTTTTATTGGCGGTAACCGGTTCGTCCCTGGGCGCCGAAGAGTTGCGCCAGCGCGCCAGTCACTGGGCACAACAGGTGGAGGTGCTGGGTTATGTGGTTTGATCGATTGCTGCAGGGCGTTATCGACACGTTTCTGATGGTCGGCGTGTCGTCGCTGATCGCGCTGTTGGCGGGTATTCCGCTGGCGGTGATTCTGGTGACCAGTTCCAAGGGCGGGATCTACCAGGCACCGGCGCTGAACCGTGCGCTGGGGGCCTTCGTCAACCTGTTCCGCTCGATCCCGTTCCTGATCCTGATGGTCGCGCTGATCCCCTTCACCCGCTTGATCGTCGGCACCACCTACGGTGTCTGGGCCGCCGTAGTGCCGCTGACCATCGCTGCTACGCCATTCTTTGCGCGCATCGCCGAGGTCAGCTTGCGCGAGGTCGACCACGGCCTGATCGAAGCCGCCCAGGCCATGGGCTGCCGACGCTGGCATATCGTCTGGCACGTGTTGTTGCCTGAGGCGCTGCCGGGAATCGTCGGGGGGTTCACCATCACGCTGGTGACCATGATCAATTCCTCGGCCATGGCCGGCGCCATAGGTGCCGGTGGACTGGGCGACATTGCGTACCGCTACGGGTATCAGCGCTTTGATAGCCAGATCATGCTGACGGTGATTGTGTTGCTGGTGATTCTGGTGGCGGTGATTCAGCTGGGTGGGGATCGGTTGGCGCGAGTTTTGAACAAGCGCTGAGCCCCTACCGATCGTTCCCACGCGCAGCAAAGGAATGCAGCCCGTGACGCTCCGCGTCACTGGACGCTCCGCGTCCCTAGAGGCATTCCCACGCAGAGCATGGGAACGATCATCTTCAAGGGGTATATTCGGCGAACTCACCCTTTGCCTGCGCAGCCGCCATGAAACACACCCCTGACGACCTCAAACAGATCACCGCGACCACCCTGGGCCACTACAACCAGGTCGCCGAAGATTTCCGTGAAGGCACCCGCGACCACGATGTCAGCCAAAACATCGACGCCCTGTTGCGACACATTCAGGGTACGGCGCCGTTCACCGTGCTCGATTTCGGCTGTGGCCCGGGCCGGGATCTGCAGACCTTCACTCGCATGGGCCACATCGCCATCGGCCTCGATGGTTCCGAGCGTTTTGCCCAGATGGCACGCGATGACAGCGGTTGCGAAGTCTGGCAACAGGACTTTCTGAAACTCGATCTGCCGGCCGAACGCTTCGACGGGATCTTCGCCAACGCGGTGCTGTTTCATGTTCCGGTTCAGGAATTGCCTCGGGTGCTGAAGCAGTTGCACGGGACGTTGAAGCCGGGCGGTGTGTTGTTCAGTTCGAATCCACGCGGGGATAACCGCGAAGGCTGGAATGGCCCGCGCTTTGGGGCGTATCACGATCTGGCGGCGTGGCAGGAACTGCTGACGGGGGCGGGGTTTGTCGAGTTGGAGCATTACTACCGACCGGCAGGATTGCCGAGGGATCAGCAGCCTTGGTTGGCGAGTGTCTGGCGGCGTAGCTGAGATCCGATCATTCCCACGCAGGAGCGTGGGAACGATCATCACGAGGACTTCTTCGGTTCCTTGATCTTGTACCACGCCACATACAGCGCCGGCAGGAACAGCAGGGTCAGCAAGGTGGCGACGATGATCCCGCCAATCATGGCGTAGGCCATCGGCCCCCAGAATACCTCCCGGGCAATCGGAATCATGCCCATGCTCGCGGCTGCGGCAGTCAGCAGGATCGGCCGGCGACGGTGTTCGGTGGCTTGCACCACGGAGTCCCAGGGTGAGAGGCCGCTGCGTTCGAATTCGTCGATCTGAGTCACCAGGATCACCGAGTTGCGAATGATGATGCCGATCAGCGCGAGTATCCCGAGAATCGCCACAAAACCCATCGGCGTCCCCGACGGAACCAGCGCCAGCACCACGCCGATCAGGCCCAACGGCGCGACACTCGCCACCAGAAACAGCTTCTGCACGCTGTGCAACTGGATCATCAGGAACGTCGCCATCAGAAACAGCATCAACGGCACGACTTTGGCGATTGGCCCCTGGGCCTTGCCACTGGATTCGACCGTACCGCCGGTGGCGACGCTATAGCCCACCGGCAAGGTCGCGGCGAACGTGTCGATATCCGGCTTCAGCAGCCTCACCAGGTCAGTCGGCTGTATCTCGTCACGCACCGCAGCCTTGACGGTGATGGTCGGTTTGCGATCGCGGCGCCAGACCAGCGGCTGCTCCAGCTCATACCGCACGGTGGCGAAGGCCAGCAACGGGATCGACGTTCCGCCGGGCGTGACGATTTGCAGGTTTTGCAGGGTTTCCGGCGTGCCGCGCTCGGCGTCTATGGCGCGTCCGACCACGTTGATCAGGTAGATGTCATCGTCGACCTGAGTCACCGCCGAGCCGCTGACGATGCTGTTCATCAGGTTCGCCACGTCTTCGGACGACAGCCCGAGTTGCCGTGCCTTGTCCTGGGCGATGTCGATGCGCAGGACTTTACCCGGTTCGTTCCAGTCGAAAATGATCTCGCCAATGTGCGGGCTCTTGTCCAGCACGCTGGCCAGGTCGATGGCATGCTTGCGTACCTGATCGATGTCTTTGCCGCTGACCCGGTACTGGATCGGCCGGCCCACCGGCGGGCCCATTTCCAACGCTTGCACGTAGCTGCCAATGCCGACGAAGTCCTTGCGCAGACGTTCGCGCAAGCGCTCGCTGAGCAGCGTGCGGGTTTTGAAATCCTTGCTGACGATCACCAGTTGCGCGTAGTAGGGGTTCTGCAATTGCTGATCGAGCGGCAGGTAGAAACGAATCGCGCCCTGACCGATGTAGGTGCTCCAGCGCACGATGTCCGGATCGCCCTTGAGGGTCGCTTCGAGACGGTCGACGGCCTTGCGGGTTTCATCCATCGAGGCGTTTTGCGGCAGGTTCAGGTCGACGAGGATTTCCGGGCGATCCGACGACGGGAAGAACTGGTTCTGCACGAAACGCATGCAAAACACCGCCACCAGGAAACACAGCACCGTGATGCCGATGGTCCACCAACGATTGCGCATGCTCCACAACAAGCCGCTGTCGAAGGCCTTGCCGATACGCCCGGGTTGCGCGTCATGCGGTTTCACATGGGCGCTGAGGATGTGCAGGCCAATCACCGGGGCGAACAGCACCGCGACAATCCACGAGACGATCATCGCCACGGCAATGACCGCAAACAGGGTAAAGGTGTACTCACCGGCGGAGCTGGCGTTCAGGCCGATCGGCACGAAACCGGCGACGGTCACCAGGGTCCCGGTGAGCATCGGGAACGCGGTCGAGGTATACGCGAACGTCGCCGCCTGTTCCTTGGTTTCACCCAATTCCAGGCGCGTGACCATCATCTCGACGGTAATCATCGCGTCATCCACCAACAGCCCGAGGGCGATGATCAGCGCTCCGAGGGAAATCCGCTGCATGGTGATGCCGCTGTACTCCATGAACACGAAGACCATCGCCAGCACCAGCGGAATCGAACAGGCCACCACCAACCCGGCGCGCACACCGAGACTGATAAAACTGACCACCAGCACGATGATGACCGCCTCGAACAACGCACTGGTGAAGCCACCGACCGCCTCTTCCACCACTTCAGCCTGATCCGAGACCTTGTGCACGCCGACGCCCACCGGCAGGTCGGCGGTGAGCTCGTCCATACGTTTGTGCAGCGCGCTACCGAAGACCTGAATGTTGCCGCCCTTCTGCATGGCAATTGCCAGGCCGATGGCCGGATGGCCGTTGAAGCGGAACATCGGTGACGCCGGGTCGACGTAGCCACGGCTGATTTCAGCGATGTCGGCCAAACGGTAGAAGCGGTCGTTGAGCCGAAGATTGACCGTCTCCAGGTCCTTTTCCGAGGCGAACTTCCCCGACGTGCGCACGGAAATCCGCTCGGGACCGGCCTCGATCACCCCGGCCGGAGTCACCGCGTTCTGGGTTTGCAGGCTTTGTACGACCTGACGCTGATCGATCCCGAGCGCCGCCAGTTTGCGGGTGGAGAAATTCAGGTAGATGACTTCGTTCTGCTGGCCGACCATCTCGATCTTGCCCAGCCCCGGTACGTCACGGATCTCGACGCGGGCCTGCTCGACGTAGTCGCGCAACTGGCGCATCGACAGGCCGTCGGCGGTAAAGGCGTAGATCGAACCGAACACATCACCGAATTCATCATTGAACGACGGGCCCTGTATGCCCTGGGGGAACGTGCCGCGAATGTCGTTGATCTTCTTGCGCACCTGGTACCAGATTTGCGGGATGTCCTTGCCACTGGTGGTGTCACGCAAGTTGACGTACACCGTGGATTCGCCGGGGCGGGTGTAGCTTTTCACGTAATCGAGCGAGTCGAGCTCCTCGAGTTTTTTCTCGATGCGGTCAGTGACCTGCTTGAGGGTTTCTTCCTGGGTCGCACCGGGCCAGCGGGTCTGGATCACCATGGTTTTTATGGTGAAGGACGGGTCTTCTTCGCGCCCCAGATTGAGGTACGAGAACACCCCCATCAGCAGCGCGACGAACATCAGGTACCAGATGAACGACTGATGCTTGATGGCCCACTCGGATAAGTTGAAGCTCCCTTTCATCACGGGCGGTCCTCGTCGACTTTGACTTTCTGCCCCGGCTTGAGGCTGTTCACGCCGGCGCTGACCACGCGCTCACCGCTTTTGACGCCGTGCCCAATGATCACGCTGTCAGCGCCACGACTGAGTACGGTGACGTCGCGCGGGGAAACGGTCTGGGTCTGTTTGTCGACCACCCAGATACGGGGTTTACCGTCGACTTCCTGCAAGGCCGTCAGCGGCAATTCGATACGCGGTTCGATGGCCGAGCTCAAGGTCACGCTGATCGCCGTACCGAGACGAAAGCCCCGCGGCGTCTCGGCCAGGGTCAAGCGAGCGCGGCGAGTCCGGGTCGCGCTTTGCGCCTGTGGCTCGATCTCGCGGATGATGGCCGTGGTGTGGATACCGGGGTCAAGTTGCGCAGCCACCTCAAACACGACATCGCTGGGCAGTTGCTCGGCAAGGCCTGCGGGCAGATCGATCACCGCTTCCTTGATGTCGGGCCGCGCCAGCGTCACCACTTGTTGTCCGGCGGTCACCACCTGCCCGGCCTCGGCGCTCCAGGCCGTCACGATTGCGTCGTGATCGGTACGCAGCTCGGTGTAATTGAGCTGGTCCCTGGCCTGACTGACCGCCGCCCTGGCTTGGTCCAGTGAAGCCTGGGTGGTTTTCAGGTCGGTCTGGGCGATATCCAGTTGCGCCTGGGCGCCCACACCCTTGTTGAACAGTTCCTGCTGACGGCGTGCATTGGCCTTGGCATTGATCAACTGCGCCTCGACTTGCGCCTGATCGCCCCGAGCGACACGCAACTGGTTCTGCTGATCGGTCGGGTCGAGGGTTGCCAGCAACGCGCCCTTCCTGACTTCGCTGCCGACATCCACATTGCGGCTGGCGATACGCCCGGGCACCCGGAAACCAATGTTGCTTTCGAAGCGCGCCTGAATGCTCCCGGCGAAACGCCCGAGGTCTTGCTGGTCAAGAGACTGCACTTCGATCGACAGCACCGGGCGCACCGGCTCCGGTGGCGCCTCCTTTTTCGAGCAGGCCGCCAACAGCAAGCCCGCCGACAAAAGCAGCAACACGCGCTTCATGGCTGAACTCCCGTCGAACCTTCGGCGGGCGGCGTAACGATCTCGACCGATACGTCGGGGTGCAACAACTGGCCGCCAGCGGTGACGACTCGCTCGCCGCCGTTCAGGCCCTCGCTGATGATCACTTTGCCAGTCAGGTAACGCCCCACCTTGACGGTCTGCAACTGTGCCTTGCCATTGGCATCCACCCGCCACACTGCCGGATCACTGAGATTCTTGGTCAGTGCGGCCCAGGGCAATTCGATCACAGACTTGCCCGGCACCTTGGCCGTGGCACTGACCACTGAGCCCAACCGCATGCCTTCGGGCAATGCGCTGAGGGTGACCTTGACCTGCACCGTACCGGTTTGTGCCGACACCGCCGGGGTGATTTCGCGCACCGTGCCGGTGGTGTAGATCGTCGGGTTATCGAGCAGGCTGACCACCACCGACCGCTCCGATGGCGGCGCGCTCAACAGCGATTCATAGACATTGAACACCGCGTCGCGCTCGCCATCCCGGGCCAGACTGAAAATCGGCACCGTGGCCTGCACCACCTGGCCGACTTCAGCCTGACGCGCCGTAATCACCCCGGGCGCGTCGGCAACCAGCGCGGTGTAACTCAGCTGCTCGCGGGCATTGGCCAACTGCGCCTGCGCTGCGCTCAAGGCGCTCTGGCTGCTGCGCAACGCGGCCTGTGCAGAATCGTATTCGCTTTGGCTGGTGTAACCCTTGGGCAAGAGTTTTTGCTGGCGGACGAATGCGGCAGCGCTCTGTTTGACCCGTGCCTGCTCGGCGACCACCTGGGCCCGGGTCGAATCAACGTTGGTCTGCAAGTCTTTCGGGTCGAGCCTGGCCAACACTTGTTTGGCAGAAACCCGATCGCCGACATCCACCATGCGCTGGATGATCTTGCCCGCAACGCGAAACGACAACTCGGTCTGAACCCGCGCCTGAACATCCCCGGTCAGGGTCACCGAGGCGGCGAAATTGGTCGGTTTAACCTCTTGCACAAACACCCGTGGGCGTTCCTTTTCGACCGGCTTTTTATCACCGCATGCGGTCAGCAGGGCAAACAGGCTCAGGCCAACGATACATTTCAATCCGAGACCAGCCATGCAAGCTCCTTTGCGTGATACGGGCAGGCGTGATGCGGGCGGACACGTGACGGTACGACTGAGAGCTTAGATCAGGGCTCCAGTGCTGCACGGCAACAACTGCACACATTCAGACATCATCGCGTTATCGACAGTCAGGCACACTGCCGGGCAACACAGCAGGAGCTCGCGGATGCTCAAAACCCTCGCGGTGGCCAATTACCGCTCGATCAATAAATTGGTGATCCCGCTCGGGCGCCTGAATCTCATCACCGGGCCCAATGGCAGCGGCAAGTCCAACCTCTACCGCGCTCTGCGGCTATTGGCCGAAACCGCTCAGGGCGGTGTGGTTAACGCACTGGCGCGCGAGGGTGGGCTGGCCTCGACCTTCTGGGCCGGCCCGGAAAACATCAGCCGGCGCATGCGCAACGGTGAAGTAGCCGTCGAGGCCTCCGTGCGTCAGTCGCCCAAGCGCTTGCGGCTGGGCTTTGCCAGTGAAGACTTCAGTTATGCAATCGCCCTGGGCCTGCCGGAACTGTCGCGCTCAGCGTTTTCCCTGGACCCGGAAATCAAGCGTGAATGCATCTGGTCAGGGCCGCTGTACCGCCCGGCCAGCCTGTTGGTCAATCGCGCCGGCCCGATGATTCGCTCGCGGGTCGAACGCGATTGGGATGTGCTGGCCCAGCACACGCCGGTCTTCGACAGCCTGTTCGATCAGGTCGGCAGCCTGCACGCATCACCCGAAGTATTGCAGTTGCGTGAGTTCATTCGCCGCTGGCGCTTTTACGATCACTTTCGCAGCGACGCCGAGGCGCCAGTTCGTCAACCTCAACTGGGTACGCGCACGCCGGTGTTGCACCACGATGGCCGCGACCTGGCGGCAGCGTTGCAAACCATCCTCGAAATCGGTGATCCGCAGGCGCTGCACGCCGCCATCAGCGACGCATTCCCCGGCGCCCGGCTGAACATCCAGCCGCTTCAAGGCTCACGGTTTGCCATCGAGCTCTATCAGGAAGGGTTGTTGCGACCGCTGTCCGCCGCCGAGCTGTCGGACGGGACCTTGCGCTACTTGCTGCTGATCGCCGCCCTGCTGACGCCAAGGCCGCCGACGCTGATGGTGCTCAACGAACCGGAAACCAGCCTGCACCCGGACCTGCTGCCGGCATTGGCGCGGCTGATCATCCGCGCCTCGGAGCAGTGCCAGGTGTGGGTGGTGTCCCACGCCAGCCGCTTGATCGCAGCATTGCAGCAAGCCCCCGAATGCAACGCCATCGTGCTGGAGAAGTGTTTTGGCCAGACCGGGATCGTTGGTCAGGGGATGCTCGATGAACCTGCGTGGAACTGGCCGGACTAGCCCCATACACATCGTTCCCATGCTCTGCG
The DNA here is from genome assembly GCF_018986375.1 of Pseudomonas sp. CVAP#3. NCBI lineage: Bacteria > Pseudomonadati > Pseudomonadota > Gammaproteobacteria > Pseudomonadales > Pseudomonadaceae > Pseudomonas > Pseudomonas sp. CVAP#3. The sequence continues at coordinate 82,879 of NZ_JAHMSC010000006.1, read as the reverse complement.
TGGGAACGATCAGTGCAGCCGTGACGATTCAGCCCTGCCACTTCCCGCCTTCGACAATCACGCTCTCAGGCTGGGTGTCATCGCTCAGTTCTTTACGCACGTACTGGTCGTAAAGCTTGCGCAGGTATTTGTCTTCACCCAGCTTCGCCAGCTCGGCGTTGACCCAGTCACGCAGCTCGATGTTGCCCTTCTTTACCGCAGGCGCAATCGGTGCCTCGGCACCCAGGGGTTCGGTCAGCACACGGTAGCCCGGGTTCTGCTTGGCCCAACTGAACAGCACCAGGTTGTCTTGCGCATACGCATCACCGCGACCAGTGGCCAAGGCTTGCAGGGACTCGGTGTTTTTCTCGAACTTCAGCAGCTTCCAGTCCGGGTGGTTCTTGGTCAGCCAGATATCGGCAGTGGTGCCGGTGGTGACGATAGTGGTGCGGGTCGCCAGGTCATCGAGGCTTTTGACCGAGCTCGCCTGTGGTACCAGCGCCTGCACTGCGACCTTGAGGTTCGGGTTGGTGAATTCCACCGCTTCCTTGCGCTCCGGAGTGACGGTCATGTTGGCGAGGATCAGATCGACCTTGTCGCTTTGCAGGAACGGAATCCGGCTCGCCGGCTCGACCGCGACGAACTCGACCTTGTTCTCGTCGCCCAGCAGGTCCTTGGCAAATTGACGGCCGATGTCGGTGTCAAACCCCACGTAGCGACCGGTTTCATCGACGAAGCCGAACGGCGGTTTGTCGGTGAATACACCAACGATCAGCTTGTCCCGCGCCTTGATTTTCTCCAGGTAGCTGGCCGCCGGTGCCGCGCTGGCGGTAGAGGCCGCAGGTTTGGCAGGCGCTTCGGATTTATTGCACCCGGCCAACAGCGCGAGGCCGAACAATGGGAGTAGCAGCAGTGAAGACTTGGCAGTTTTCATGACAGTTCCAATTCCTTTTCAAGAGTCTTTTTGGGCAGTGCTTCGACGTAGGAGAACTTCTCCAGGAACTGCTGCGCTCGTGCGGTTTGCGGGTTCGTAAAGAAAATCTCGGGAGGGTTTTGTTCGAGGATGCGCCCGGCGTCCATGAACACAATGCGGTCCGCTACCGCGCGGGCGAAGGCCATCTCGTGGGTCACGATCAACAGCGTCATGCCGTCGCGGGCCAGGCCCTGAATCACTTCCAGCACTTCCTTGACCATCTCGGGATCAAGGGCCGCGGTGACTTCATCGAACAGCATCACCTGCGGGTTCATGCACAGTGAGCGGATGATGGCGATGCGTTGCTGCTGGCCACCGGAAAGCTGGCGCGGGAAAGCCTCGCGCTTGTCCGCCAGACCGACCCGTTCCAGTAGCGCCAAGGCCTGTTCGCGCGCTTCACGCGGTGGGCGCTTTTGCACCTTGAGCGGGCCGAGCAGGAGATTGTCGAGCACGCTCATGTGCGGGAACAGGTGATAACTCTGGAACACCATGCCGATCTGCTGACGCACTTCGCGCCAATCGGTGGTCTTGCTCAGCAACTCGCGCCCGGCGAAACGCAACTCGCCGCTGTGGGCGACTTCCAGACCGTTGAGGCAACGCAGCAAGGTGCTTTTGCCGCAGCCGCTGGGGCCAAGAATGACGATCACTTCACCGGCTTCGACGCTCAAGTCGACCCCGTTGAGGACCTGATGCTCACCGAAGAACTTGTTGAAACCCTTGAACTCGATCAATGCACTCATGCTTGCGTCCAGCGCCGTTCCAGCACGCGGGAAGCGGCCGAGAGCGGGTAGCAGATAAAGAAGAAAAACAGGAATAACGCACCGTAGATCAACACCGACTCGTAGGTACGCTCGATGATCTGCTGGCCGACCTTGATCACGTCGACCACGCCGATCAACACCGCCAGCGAGCTGGTCTTGATGATCCGCGTGTAGACGTTGATGGTCGGTGGCGTCATGCGTTTCAGTGCCTGGGGCAGCAACACGTAACCGAACAGCTGGGGGCCGGACAGCCCGATCGACAACCCCGCTTCACGCTGGCCACGGGGCAAGGAATGCAAGGCTCCGCGCACCACTTCGCCGACTTCACTGGCGCCCCACAACGACAGCACCAGCACCGCGCACCAGAAACTCGGTAGGCTCAGGCCGAAAAAAATCGGCAGGCCGAAGAACAGCAAATACAGCCAGACCAGCACCGGGATTGCCCGGAACAGTTCCAGATAGACTCGCAGCAACGCGTTCAACCACTTCGAATTCAGACTGCACAGCACGCCGTAGAGCACTCCGCCCACCGTGCTGATGGCGATACTCAAAAACGAAATCGACAAGGTTTGCGCAGCGCCTTTGCCTAGCTGCGGCAAAGACACCCAAAGCAGCTCAAGACCCGAACTGGCCATGCTGGAGCCTCCTTTCCAGGCGGCTGAGCAACAGCGACAACGGCAAGAACAGCAACACGCAGATCAGCGTCAGCACGGCGAGCATTTCGTAGGTTTTGTAATACAGCGCGATGTAACTCTTGGTGGTATAGAGAATCTCCGGCACCGCCACCGCCGAGACCACGGTGGTTTCCTTGAGCAGGAAAATGAAGTTGGCGAACAGCGATGGCAGGCTGAGGATCCCCGCTTGCGGCAGGATCACGTAGCGCAGCAATTGCCAGCGAGACAAGCCGATCGAGCGCCCCGACTCCAGTTGCGCCGCTGGCACCGCTTCAACGCCGGCCCGCAGCACCTCTGTAAGATACGCACCGCCCAGAAAGGTCATGGTAATGATCGCCGCGGCAAAACCGGAAACCTTCACCCCAAGTGCCGGCAACGCGAAGTAGACGAAGAACAGTTGGATCAGCAGCGGGGTGTTGCGCGCCAGTTCCACGTACAACGCCACGAGGCGCTGTAAGTATGGTGTGCGGAACACCAGAAGGGTCGCGTTGATCAGTGCTACCAGCAACGAAGTGCCGATGGCGATCAGGCCGACCTGCAGCGTCACGCCCACGGCGCAGAGAAACGCCGGCAGGGTGCTGAGGATGAAAGCGTAATCGAACGTCATTGAAGATCCTGAACGCCGCAGGGTAAGCGACGGTGGCGCAGTCCATTGGGCTGTGGATAACAACCCGGCAGGCACTGACTTTAAAGGTATAAAAAGAAACATTTAAATACCGATAAAGCATATTGATATCACGCAAAAAACTATCTGATGGGTTGGCGGTGTCAGCGGGAGACAGCTATTTTCCTTTGCGCTGTAGGAGGGATCTATTTTTCAAAATACCCCTCCAAGGACGAGCAGCTTGCGGCCACACTCTCGGCCGAACCATCACAAGGACGATAAAAATGGCAGACGTGAAAATACCCCAGCGGCTGGATCCGCAGGACATCGTGAAGTTATTGACGGCGTTGCGCCGGGCGTTGAATACGCGGGGCTAGTTAGAACCACCCCTCACCCTAACCCTCTCCCCAGAGGGGCGAGGGGACTGACCGAGGTGTTTGGACAATTTACTGCGACCTGCGATTACGCAGCCGAACTCAGAATCTGGGAAACACAGATATCTGCCCCCTCTCCCCTCTGGGGAGAGGGTTGGGGTGAGGGGTGATATTCAGGCCAGACTCAATTCTTGAAATTGACTCCCCTCAATAAAAAACGCCGACGCTCTATCAGCCGTCGGCGTTGAAACCTCAAAGGGTTTTACCGCTCAATCAGAACGCTGGCAGTACCGCGCCGCTGTATTTCTTCTCGATGAACGCTTTGACTTCAGGGCTGGTCAGGGCCTTGGCCAGCTTCTGGATCGCTACGCTGTCCTTGTTGTCTGGACGCGCGACCAGGAAGTTCACGTAGGGCGAATCCGCACCTTCGATCACCAGCGCATCTTTAGCCGGGTTCAAACCCGCTTCCAGCGCGTAGTTGGTGTTGATCATGTCCAGGTCGACCTGATCCAGCACACGCGGCAGCATCGCCGATTCCAGTTCCTTGAACTTGAAGTTGTGCGGGTTCTTGGCGATGTCTTTCGGGGTAGCCAGGGCGTTTTTCGGGTCTTTCAACTCGATCAGGCCGGCTTTCTGCAACAGGATCAGCGCACGGCCGCTGTTGCTGCCTTCGTTCGGGATAGCGATGGTTGCGCCGTCTTTCAGCTCAGCCAGGGTTTTGACCTTTTTCGAGTAGCCGCCGAACGGTTCGACGTGGACGCCGATCACGGTCACCAGGTGAGTGCCTTTGCCTTCATTGAAGCTTTGCAGGTACGGCAGGGTCTGGAAGTAGTTGGCGTCCAGACGCTTCTGATCGACCTGCACGTTCGGTTGTACGTAGTCGGTGAAGACCTTGATTTCCAGATCCACGCCTTCTTTGGCGAGGGTCGGTTTGATCAGTTCAAGAATCTCGGCGTGCGGCACCGGCGTTGCGGCAACCACCAGTTTTTCGCCAGCCTGGGCCAGGCCCGCAGTCAGGGCAGCCGCCAATGCGGTGAACAACAGAACCTTTTTCATGCAGTGTCCTTATTTGTCGTTGTCGACAACGGCTAAAAAATGAAATGCCAGTGACGTGCTATCGCTGGTGTGGTGCGGACGATACCGAGATTTTTTATTCCCGAACAATATCTTTTATTCACTTTCATATTCCATTTTATTCATACAGCCTCGACCCGCTCTAACTCGCACTTGAGGCCACCATCGCATGTGTAGGAGCAAGGCTTGCCCGCGATGACATTCTCCGAATAGACCGCGCCGCCTGGATCGCGAGCAAGCTTTGCTCCTACAAGAGCCCAGCTTTATGGAGCAGTTGCTTCAGGGCATTCTGTTCCGCAGCAGTACCGCCGTCGACAAGGCGCTTGAGTTGTTGCTCGATCTGTTCGAGCGGCGACAACACCTGAGGCAAATTCAAATGCTCCGGAAGAATTTCCTCGCCACTGCTCACCAGCAACGCAAAGTGAATGACGTTTTCCAGCTCACGGGTATTACCCGGCCAGCTGTGCCGTTCCAGAACCTGCTGGGCCGCGTCGCTGATAAACGGCACCGGCAGATCGAGGCGCTGGCTGTAGATGCCGAGGAAATACTCGGCCAATGACTGAATGTCACCGACTCGCTCACGTAAGGCCGGCAATTCGAGCTGACCTTCGCTGAGGTAGTGGTAGAGCCGCTCATGGAATTTACCGGCCGCCACCGCTTGTGCCAGATCGATGCTGGTCGCCGCCACCAGGCGCACATCCACCGGACTCGGTTGCTGCGCACCGACGCGGGTGACTTCGTGATTCTCCAGGGCGGCGAGCAGTTTGATCTGAATCGGCAACGGCAAATCGCCGATTTCATCCAGGTACAAGGTCCCGCCATTGGCCGAACCAAACCAGCCGGCGCGACTGCTGGCCGAACCACTGAAACTGCCGCCGGCATAACCGAACAACTCGGCATCGGCGTAGGTCGGGCTAATGGCGCCGCAGTTGACCGATACGAACAAACCACCGCGATCACTGGCACGGTGGATATGTCGCGCCAACAGCTCTTTGCCGCTGCCGGTTTCACCGCGAATCAACACCGAGATCGAGCGCGGCGCCAGTTGCTCCAGCTCCTGGCGCAGCTGTCGCGAGCGCGGGTCGACAAATACCAGCGCCTTGGCGCGAATGCTCAACGGGCTTTTTTCAGCGTCGGGAAAGGTCAGCAAGGGCTGACCGAAAGACTCATGCAAACTCATGGCAGACTCCCGCCCAGAACCGCCGGGAGACGGGGGCGTTTAAATAAAAAAGAGGTTCAAGCGCGGCGCAGGGCGTGATGCTCCATGCGGTTTTGCAGGCGATACAGGTAGGCAAAACCCTGCTCCCAACGATGGTGACCGGACTTCACATTGATGTGCCCGGCCCCCGCCAGAATCCCCGCTTCGGCGCCCCAGTGTCGTGCCAACTCCAGCGCCCGTGGAGCGCTGACAGCGGCGTCGTTGTCGGAGCTCACAACCTGGCTCGGGAACGGCAACAGGTGCGTCGGAATCGGTGCAAAGTTGCGCAACGCAGGCACGCAGGCCGGGCGCTCGACGTCGGCAGGCGCCACCAGCAAGGCCCCGCGAACCTGACGCAATGCCTGCATCGGCGCAGTAGCCGCCCAATGGGCAACGGTGATGCAACCCAGGCTGTGGGCGATCAGGATCACCGGCGTGCTGTCGGCATCAATCGCTTCGGCCAGCGCCGCAATCCAATCCTCACGACGCGGTGTCAGCCAGTCGGCCTGCTCCACCCGTGCGCTGTTCGGCAGGCTGTTCTGCCAATGGCTTTGCCAATGATCCTCTGGCGATCCTTGCCAGCCCGGCACAATCAGGTAGCGAATTGACTCGTTGCGCATGGGGAGCTCTCCTGTGCGTGTCTGTTCCTGGTCGAGTATAGGGATAGGATTTATATTCGTTAAGGAATAAGAAGATATTTATTAAGACTCAAATAGAATATGCGATAGATACCTGATACCGGAGATCAGATGTAGGAGCCTGCGCTTTGTCGAGAAAAAAAGGGGCCGCACCCTGCCAAGGAGACGGCCCCGGAAATCACTATTTTGTACCGCGCGGTCATCACCGACAGCTCGGTAGTCCTCAAATGTTTAACACGGATAAGTTGCGGTTCGATGAATCGATCTGCCTGCGCCTGACACCCCCACGCGATCGTTTCGATGGATGAATCATTGCCTTAATGACTTATTTCCGAAAGGAATATTTCATGATTTATATAGACCCGTACGGAATAATAAAATCAACACTTCCTGCCAGCTCCCGAAATCAAAAAGCTGCCGAGGAACACACGTGGGAACGACCTACGCTTGAGCTTCCCGCACCGCTTCGATGCTCTGCTGCTCCTTGCGCACAAACCGGTTCGCCCGTCCAAACGTGCCGAAATCATTGAAGCGCACACCCATCTCGCGCATCACCTTGTGCGCCACCGGGACGGTCAGCTGGCGGATATAAAACGGTTCCTTCACCACAAAATGATGGATGCCATGGCTGCTGCCGAAGTTGAAGCAAAATGCCTGCAACGGCCACATCCACCATGGGTTCAGCACCTGGGTCTGCTGGAGCACGTTGCCCGGCTCGATGTCGCCGTAGTAGTGCATGTTCGAGCTGACGAAGTGCAGGCAAAAGGTCCGCAGCACGTTCGGGCCGATGATCACCACGGCGGCGATATCAATCACCTGCATCACCGACAGCGTGATCACCGACCACTCCACCGAGGTGCCCAGTAAATACGCGATGCCGTTGGCCGCGTGGAAACCGAGAAACAGGTACCACGCGCCCCAGTGCACCAGTGCCAGTGGCGCGTAAACCTTCAGCGTGCGCTTGATGATGCTGAATTTGTGCGCCCAGGTCCTGGCCCGCAGCATGCGGATGAACGCCGACATCACGTTGTCGCCGACCATCAGCAAACGCGCGATACCCCAGGGTTCGCCGTTGGTGATGGCGCGCTCTTCCATGTCGGTTTCGCTGCCGGACACCTTGTGGTGGTTGAGGTGCAGATGACGGCGGATCCACGGGTTGATGGTGCTTGGCCGCGCCAGCCAGACCAAGCCCATCATCAGGTTGTGCGGCAGGCGTTGCTTGCGAAAATACATGCTGTGGATCAGGTCGTGTTCCAGCTCATGGGTCAGCGAGGCGAAAAACGCATTCAGCAGCAAACACGCCCACCAGGCCATATGCCCGGTCATGTAGAGCGCCGCCGAGCCAATCATCCCGGCCAGGGCGAAGGCCAGAATGCCCACGCCCAAGGCGTCCTGATGATCGAGAATCGGGTAACGCTTACGCAGTTCGACACCGCGGGCGAGCACTACTTCACGAATGTGTGCAGATCGTTGTTGTGCATTCAGGCGTTCAGGACTTGCAGAAGTACCGTACATGCTTCCATCCTTTAGTTATTGATGTTCGCATCCTGCCCTGCGCGATCGCTTCGGGCGTTAGCTGTGAACGCCAACCTGTTGACCGGAAGCGCCAATCATCATGATTGAACCCACCTCCCTCGCCAGCTGGACCCGCGCTTTGCGCAAACAACTCGACGCCCTCGGCCTCGACAGCAACGCGCTGTGCCTGCAAGCCGGGCTCGACCCGCAACTGATGGACGACCCGAACGCCCGCTATCCGTTATCGGCCACGACGCGACTATGGGAACTGGCCGTCGAAGTCAGCGGCGATCCGGCAATTGGTTTGCGGGTGTCGCGATTCGTCAGCCCGACCACCTTCCACGCGTTGGGTTATGCGTTGGTGGCCAGCGGCAGTCTGCGTGAGGTGTTCGAGCGCATCGTGCGGTATCACCAGGTGATCAGCGACGCCTTGGACCTCGAACTGACCCGTGGCGAAGATCGTTATTGCTTCACCCTCAAGGTGCCCGAAGGCAGCCCGGCGCCAGCACGGGAAGCAATCGACGCCTTCGCCGCGATCTACGTGCGCACCTGTCGCAACCGTCTGGGCCGGGACTACGCGCCGCTGGCGGTGTACCTGCGTCGCCCGGAACCGGCCGACCCGAAACAATGGCACGCGGTGTTCCGCGCGCCGATCTTCTTTGCTGCTGATGAAGACCGGCTGGAGTTTTCCATCGAAGACTTCGAAAGCCATCTGGATGACGCCAACCCGGAACTCGCCGAACACAACGAAACCGTACTCAAGCGCGCCCTGACGCAGCTGCGCCTGCTGACCTGGGAGCGCAAGGTGCGCGATGCCATCGAAGCGCAACTGCCCGAAGGCGAACCCAGCGCCGAACGCATCGCCGAGACCTTGCACTTGAGTTTGCGCAGCCTGCAACGGCACCTGGCGGACGAAGGCTGCCGGTTCGATACGTTGCTCAATGAGTGTCGTGAAAATCTGGCGCTGCTGCACTTGCGAGACCCGCAGTGCTCGTTGAGCGAAATCAGCTATCTGCTCGGATTCGCCGACACCAGCAGCTTCAGCCGCGCCTTCAAACGCTGGACCGGGATGACGCCGGGGCAGTTTCGGGATGGGTTGCGTTAACAGACCCGTTACGGGTTTGCGTTGCGCCCGCGACGCAGCAACTTGCGCACTCGCGCCACCAGCTCACTGACGGCGAACGGCTTGAGCAGGTAATCATCCTCATGCAGCTCCAACCCGCGCAGCCGGTCTTCAATGCCATCCGCGGTGGTCAGGAACAGCACTGGTGTTGCGCCAAGCTGACGGATCTGTTGCAACAACTGCCAACCGTTGAGGCCGGGCAACATCACATCGAGAATGACCAGGTCGTATTCAGTCGCTTCGATGAAACGTCTACCGGCCATGCCGTTTTCCGCTACATCCACCACATAACTGGCTTCGCTCAGGCCCTGGGCCAGAAGTTTCGCGGTCTCGGGTTCGTCTTCCACTAACAGCAAACGCATGGCACACCTCGAATAATCATCACCACAGGCTAGGCGCCTTGGTGCACAAAGCCCATCACTAACGGTTATTTCGGATGAGGCGGCCGACTCAGACGCTCGCCATCGCCCGCAACCGACCTGCATCGAGGATCTCGATCTCGCCATAACTCAGGTTGAGAATGCCCTGGTTCTGCAGTTCCTTGAGGATCTGGTTGGTGGTCTGCCGCGACAGCGAAAGCAGCAACGCCAACTGCTCCTGCGGCAGTTGCAGGATCCGGCGTGCCGGTTCGATCTCGCCGTAGCCATCGGCAATCATCAGCAAGCGATGCGCCACGCGGGCCGGGGCTGGCAGCAAGGTCAAATGCTCGAGATTGATGAACGTCAGGCGCAGTTTATGGCTCATCAGCAAGGCCAACTGTCGCCAGTAGTGCGGCTGTTCTTCGAGCAAGGTGAGCAGCGCTGTCTGCGGTATGTGCAACAGAATGCAGTGGCCCACGCCATAGGCGTCGTGGGTGCGCGGCTGGCCATCGAACAGACTGATTTCACCGAACCAGTGCGACGGCTCGATCAGGCTCAACAACGCCTCCTTGCCCTGCTCGCTCACGGCGCCCACGCGTATCGCACCTTCGAGCATCGCGTACAGACCACACGGCGGATCACCACGCTTGAACAGCCGCTGCCCCGGCGACAACCGCCGCACGCGGGCCAGGGACAGCAGACTATCCTGTAACGAGGGCGGCAAATGGCTGAACCATTGACCCTTCATCAGGCGTGACCGCCAGGCCTGCATATCCATGAAAACTCCAAGATGATTGTCGTCTGGCTGACAGAGCAACGACGGACCGCAGGGCATGATCGAGATCCCTACAGGAGGAATAACAATGAAAAGCCTCGTTGACCACCTCAGTCAATACGCCGCGTACCACCGTGACCCGCGCAACATCGCCAGCCACTTCATTGGCATTCCGCTGATCGTGGTCGCCGTCGCGGTGCTGCTGTCACGGCCAGGATGGCCGGTGGCCGGGCTCTGGCTGTCTCCTGCGGTGCTATTGGCGCTGCCATCGGCGTGGTTCTATTTGCGCCTTGAAGTACGCCTCGGTGGGGTGATGACGGTGCTGCTGGGCCTGTCCGTTTGGCTAGGCCAGATTCTTGCGGCGCACAGTACCCTGCTCTGGTTGAGCAGCGGCATTGCGATGTTTGTGGTCGGCTGGGCGATCCAGTTTGTCGGCCATCACTACGAAGGACGCAAACCGGCGTTTGTCGATGATGTGACGGGGTTGATCGTCGGGCCGCTGTTTGTGGTGGCGGAATTGGCGTTTTTGCTGGGTTTGCGGCATGAGCTCAAAGAGCAGATCGAGGCGCGGGCGGGTGGGGTGCGAATTAATCGCAAAAATGCAGCAGCATAAGACGCTTTTGTGGCGAGGGAGCTTGCTCCCGCTGGACTGCGCAGCAGTCCTAAAACCAGCAATCGCGTTTTTCAGGTAGGACAAGGTGGCCTGCTTTGCGACTGCTGCGCCCGAACGCGGACCGGCCGACGGGAGCAAGCTCCCTCGCCACAGGTCAGTGCAGACCCCGTGGGAGAGGCAAGCCGGCGATATTTTTCAGAGGTTGGCGACTTTCTGCCAGACCTTGGGTTTGAAGAACAACGTCTCGCCCTTGGCCAGCCCGGTCAGGCTGTCGTGATCCTTCACCACTTCCGCTTCAATCAGCTCATTCTGACCTTCGACCTTCAACGTAATGCGCGTGGTCGCACCCAGCGGACGGATATCCCGCACTTGCGCCGCGTGGTGATCCACAAGCTCAGTGCGCGACAGCGACACTTCGTGAGGACGAAACAACACGTGATTATCGTCGCCCAGGTGCAGACGGTTCGAATCGCCGAGGAAGTGGTAGACGAAATCGCTGGCCGGGTTTTCGTAGACGTCGCCCGGTGAACCGATCTGCTCGATCACGCCCTTGTTCATCACCACGATGCGGTCGGCCACTTCCATCGCCTCTTCCTGGTCATGGGTCACGAATACCGAGGTCAGGTTGATGTCTTCGTGCAAGCGCGCCAGCCAACGACGCAGTTCTTTACGGACCTTGGCATCCAGCGCGCCGAAAGGTTCGTCGAGCAGCAAGACTTTCGGCTCAACCGCCAAGGCACGGGCCAACGCAATGCGCTGGCGCTGACCGCCGGAGAGTTGTTCCGGGTAGCGATCCGACAGCCAATCCAGTTGCACCATGTTCAGCAGCTCATGGACTTTGACCGCGATCTGGCTTTCGCTCGGACGCTGGTTTTTCGGCTTCATGCGCAGGCCGAACGCGACGTTGTCGAACACCGTCATGTGGCGGAACAAGGCGTAGTGCTGGAACACAAAGCCGACGTTGCGATCACGCACGTCGTGGCCGGAGACGTCTTCGCCGTGGAACACGATGCTGCCGGCGTCCGGGGTCTCCAGGCCAGCGATGATCCGCAGCAAGGTGGTTTTGCCGCAGCCGGACGGGCCAAGCAACGCCACCAGCTCGCCGCTCTGGATGTCCAGGTTGATGCTGTTCAGCGCCTTGAACGCGTTGAAATTCTTGCTGACGTTACGGACTTCGATCGACATGAGTTATTCCTCCGCGGCGCTGGCGCGCAGGCGGTTAATACGATTTTCGCTCCACTGCTTGAGCAGCAGGATGAAGAGCGCCAGGATCAGCAACAGGCTCGCAACGGCAAACGCGGCAACGTGGTTGTATTCGTTGTAGAGGATCTCGACGTGCAGCGGCAGGGTGTTGGTCACCCCTCGAATGTGCCCGGACACCACCGACACCGCACCGAATTCACCCATCGCCCGCGCGGTACACAGCACCACGCCGTAGATCAGGCCCCACTTGATGTTCGGCACCGTCACGTGCCAGAACATCTGCCAGCCATTGGCGCCCAGCAACCGTGCGGCTTCCTCTTCCTGCGTGCCTTGCTCCTGCATCAGCGGGATCAGCTCACGCGCTACGAACGGCACGGTGACAAAAATCGTCGCCAGCACGATGCCCGGCAAGGCGAAAACGATCTGGATATCGTGGTCCTGCAGCCACGGACCAAAAATCCCCTGGGCGCCGAACATCAGCACATAGACCAGACCGGCGATCACCGGCGACACCGAGAACGGCAAGTCGATCAGGGTCACCAGCATGCTCTTGCCACGGAACGAGTATTTGCTCACGCACCAGGCCGCGCTGACGCCGAACACCAGGTTCAACGGCACCGAAATCAGCACCGCAATGACGGTCAGCTTCAGGGCCGACAAAGCATCCGGTTCGAAGATCGCGGTAAAAAATGCGCCGAGGCCTAGCTTCAAGCCTTGGGACACCACGATGAACAGTGGCAGCAACAGGAACAGCGCAAAAATCAGCCAGCCGAGGCCGATCAGAATTCGCCGAGAAACGGCGCTGCCACGACGGGCGGCGTTGGCCGAAGACGCGGCGGCAATAGACGATTGGGACATTTTCCGCGCCTCCTTATGGGGTTTCGATGCGCCGCTGCAACAAGTTGATCAGCAGCAACAGGACGAAGGAAACCACCAGCATCAGCACGCCAATGGAGGTCGCGCCGGTGTAGTCGTATTGGTCGAGCTTGACCATGATCAGCAGCGGCAGAATTTCGGTTTTCATCGGCATGTTGCCGGCGATGAAAATCACCGAGCCGTACTCGCCAACGCCCCGTGCGAACGCCAGGGCAAAACCGGTCAGCCAGGCCGGCAGCAACGCTGGCACCAGAATGTAGCGAAACACCTGCAACGGCTTGGCACCCAGGCACGCGGCGGCCTCTTCGATCTCTCGCGGGATGTCGGCCAGTACCGGCTGCACCGTACGCACCACGAACGGCAGCGTGACGAAGGTCAGCGCCAGGGTGATGCCAAGCGGCGTGTAGGCGATCTTGAACCCCAGGTCCGCTGCGAACTGCCCGACCAGACCGGTCGGCGTGTACAGCGCCGTCAGCGCAATACCGGCCACAGCCGTCGGCAATGCGAACGGCAGGTCGATCATCGCGTCGATGATCTTGCGTCCGGGGAAGGTGTAACGCACCAGCACCCAGGCCAGCAACGTGCCGATGATGCCGTTGATGATCGCGGCGTACAGCGCGGTGCCGAAACTGAGCTTCAACGCCGCCAGCACCCGCGGCGCCGAAATGATTGCCCAGAACTGATCCCAGGTGAGTTGAGCGGCATGCACGAACATTGCCGCCAGTGGAATGAGCACAATCAGACTGAGGTACACCAAGGTGTAGCCCAGCGTCAGCCCGAAGCCGGGTATGACGGGGGAGATACGACGCGACATAAAAGTCCTTGGTTAAGAGCGCGCAAAGCCCCGACGGTGAGATCGGGGCTCGTTTATCAGCTATTTCAGGTTACTGCGCCTGATAGATCTGGTCGAACACGCCACCGTCATTGAAGAATTTCGGTTGGGCGGATTTCCAGCCACCAAAATCCTTGTCGATGGTCACCAGCTCCAGGGTCGGGAACTGTTTGGCGTACTTGGCGGCCACGTCCTTGTCACGCGGGCGGTAGAAGTTTTTCGCAGCAATTTCCTGACCCGCCGGGCTGTACAGATGCTTGAGGTAGGCTTCGGCGATCTGCTCGTTGCCCTTCTTCTCGGCGTTCTTGTCGACGACCGCGACCGGTGGCTCGGCGAGGATCGACAGCGAAGGCACGACGATGTCGAACTTGTCAGCGCCGCCCTGTTCTTTCAGCGCCAGGAAGGCTTCGTTTTCCCAGGCCAGCAACACGTCACCCTGACCATTGTTGACGAAGGTAATGGTCGAACCGCGAGCGCCTGTGTCGAGTACCGGGACATGCTTGAACAGGGTCTGCACGTACTCTTTGGCCTTGGCTTCGTTACCGCCGTTGGCTTTCAGGCCATAGGCCCAGGCGGCGAGGAAGTTCCAGCGCGCACCGCCGGAGGTTTTCGGGTTCGGGGTGATCACTTCAACACCGTTTTTGGTCAGGTCGCCCCAGTCCTTGATGCCTTTGGGGTTGCCCTTGCGCACCAGGAACACGATGGTCGAGGTGTACGGCGTGCTGGCGTCCGGCAGGCGTTTTTGCCAGTCGGCCGGCAAGGTTTTGCCGAGTTTGGCGATTTCGTCGATGTCACCGGCCAGGGCCAGGGTCACCACGTCGGCCCGCAGACCATCAATCACCGCCCGGCCCTGTTTGCCCGAACCACCATGGGATTGCTGGATCTTCACGTTGTCGCCAGCGTGGTCTTTCTTCCAGAAGTTGATGAACTCGGCGTTGTAATCCTGATACAGCTCACGGGTCGGGTCGTACGACACGTTGAGCAGCTCGTAATCCTTGGCAACCGCGGAACCGGCAAAAATGGCACTGGCCAGAGCGGCCAAAGCGTAACGGCGAATCGACGACATGGTGCAGCTCCTGAATTCTTTTGTGTTGGCTGTTCTTATGGTTTTCCGGAATCGGGTTGCCCGTTGAGTAGTGCTTCAGCTCGGCTTGTTGCCTGGGTTCTGCAAACGGAATTTCTCTTTGCGTTCGATCTGAACCACCTGGGCGTTGTGCACGGTGATCTCCACTGCCCCAAAGCGCAGATCGCGCAGTGCGCTCTGGATCTCGCGCAAAATGGTGGCTTCGTCCTGGCCGTCAACGCTACGTAGAGATGCGCTCATGGTGCTGCTCCTTCAATGGGATGTGCCTGGCAGTGGCGGCACTGCTTGCGGCGTGAGGGCAATAGTAGATAGGCGCAGATATTCTTAAAAATACTATTTAAGAATG
This sequence comes from Pseudomonas sp. CVAP#3, assembly GCF_018986375.1. NCBI lineage: Bacteria > Pseudomonadati > Pseudomonadota > Gammaproteobacteria > Pseudomonadales > Pseudomonadaceae > Pseudomonas > Pseudomonas sp. CVAP#3. Next base: position 67,878 of record NZ_JAHMSC010000006.1, on the reverse strand, counting down.
TTTATATAACTGAAAGACTGATCGTTCCCACGCTCTGCGTGGGAATGCATCCTGTGACGCTCTGCGTCACGACCTGCGAAGGGACGCGGAGCGTCCCGGGCGGCGTTACCCACGCAGAGCGTGGGAACGAGAAAGAACCGGGTTATCGATATTGGGACTGCTCCGCAGTCCAACGGGGGCAAGCCCCCTCGCCACAAGAGCCTTCAGCGAATCACCGGGGCTCGCGCCCAGTCCAGTTCCTCAGCCGGCATCGGCCGGCCAAACCAATAGCCCTGCCCCAGATCGCACCCCTGTTCGAGCAAAAACGCCGCCTGCTCGACCTGCTCGATGCCTTCGGCGTGCACCTGCATGCCCATGCTTTGCGCGAGGGCGATGATCACCCGGACGATCGCCGCATCGTCCTCATCTAACGGCAAGCCAGCGACGAAGCCCTGGTCAATCTTGAGTTTCTGCACCGGCAGACGCTTGAGTCGCAGCAGCGACGAATAACCGGTACCAAAGTCATCGATGGCCAGCCGCACGCCCAGTTCGCGCAAGCGGTGCATTTGTTCCAGCGCGACTTCCGGATCGTCCATCACTGCGCTTTCGGTCACTTCCAGCTCCAGGCACGCCGGGTCCAATCCCGTGTCGTGCAGCACTTGGGCAACCCGCTCAAACAGTTCGCGCCGGGCAAACAGGCGGGTAGAAACGTTCACCGCAACAAATGACAACACCACCCCGGCGTTCTGCCAGGCACACATCTGCTGACAGGCCTGTTGCATCACCCAGGCATCAATCTCGGCGATCAACCCGGTGCGTTCGGCAATCGGAATGAACTCACCCGGCGGCACCAGCCCCCGCTGTGGATGCTGCCAGCGAACCAGCGCTTCAACGCCGATCAAACGGCGGGTCGTGAGGTCATGCACCGGCTGGTAGTACACTCGCAACTCCTGCTGCTCCAGCGCTCGGCGCAATTCGAAGCCCATCTCGACCCGGTGCTGGGCGTGGGCGGTCAACTCCTCGGTGTACAAGGCATAACCGTCGCGCCCCGAACTCTTGGCCTTGAACAACGCAGAATCGGCATTGCGCAGCAATTGTTCGGCGCTCAGCGCGTCGCTGGGGAACAGGCTGATACCGACACTGGCGTTGATGAACAACGGGTGAGCTGCGATGAAAAACGGCTCTTTCAGGCCCTCAATGATCCGCTGTGCCAACGCGGCAGCCTGCACCACTTGCGGACAGTTCTCGGCCAACACGGCAAACTCGTCGCCACCCAAACGCGCCAGCGTAACACCGGGGCCAAACAGGCCTTGCAGACGCACCGCCGTCGCTTTGAGCAGTTGATCGCCAACGTTATGCCCGAGGCTGTCGTTGATCATCTTGAAATGGTCCAGATCGATCATCAGCAACGCGCACCCGCGCTTGTGGATCTGCGCCGAGGCCAGTGCCTGTTCGACACGATCGCTGAACAGCAGGCGATTGGGCAGTTCGGTCAGCGGGTCGTGGTGCGCCAGATGCGCGAGTTCGTGCTCGGAGTTCTTGATCGCGCTGATGTCGGAAAACACCGCCACATAGTGGCTCAACTGGCCGTGGTCATCGTGAATAATCCGGATGGTCTGCCATTGCGGATAAATTTCACCACTTTTGCGCCGGTTCCAGATCTCGCCGCTCCATTCGCGGGTGCGTTTCAGACTCTCGAACATTGCTTGATAGAAATCCGGCGGATGATGGCCGGACTTGAACAGGCTGGGACTCTGGCCCAACACCTCTTCGGCCTGATAACCGGTGATGTCCATAAAGGCCCGATTGACATGGACGATCACCCTCTGGCGATCAGTGACCAACACCCCTTCACGGGTGCAATCGAACACCGCCTGCGCCTGGCGCAATCGAGTGCGATCTTCGTTACGGTGGCGCAATTTGGCGCCGATCCCGAGAAAACACAGCAAATGCGCCCGGGCAATGAAAATAAACCCGGCGCTAAGCACCACCCAGACATAACCGTTGATCAGTTGCCATCGCTGAAGATCAGCGGATTCATCGAATAAATTGGTTAATAAATAACCAGTTAATTTCAGCCAAGCGACAGAAAACACCAGGTAGAGCAGCGCTGCACGCAAGGCGTCGCGATAAGAAGCAGACATTCGGTCGTCCATGGCCTTACAAAAAAGGTTGGAATTATAGATTAAAGAAACATCCAGCCACTCTTATCTGAAAGGGCGACTGGTTTTATCTGTGTGCTGAGTGATAATGCGCCAGCTGTTTTTTTCTTTATCGAGGGCCATACAGCCTATGTGGTACGAAGGTTTACTCGGCTTGTCGCCCTGGCAACTGGTGGCAGTCACCCTGTTAATGACCCACATCACCATCGTGGGCGTCACGGTTTATCTGCATCGTTATTCAGCCCATCGCTCCCTTGAGCTCAATGCCGGCCTGAAACACTTTTTCCGCTTCTGGCTGTGGCTGACCACGGCGCAGAACACCCGCGAGTGGACTGCCATCCACCGCAAGCACCACGCCAAATGCGAAACCGTCGACGACCCGCACAGCCCGGTGATCAAAGGCCTGTCCACGATCTTGCGCAAAGGTGCCGAGCTGTACCGCGCCGAAGCGGAGAACCCCGAAACCCTGCGCATTTACGGCAAGAACTGCCCTGAAGACTGGATCGAACGCAACCTCTACAGCCGTTATCCGCTGCTGGGTGTGGCGATCATGGCCGTCATCGACCTGCTGCTGTTCGGCACTATCGGCATCACCATCTGGGCAATCCAGATGATGTGGATCCCGGTTTGGGCCGCTGGCGTGGTCAATGGCCTGGGCCATGCCGTTGGCTACCGCAACTTCGAATGCCGTGATGCAGCGACCAATCTGGTGCCCTGGGGCATTCTGATCGGCGGTGAAGAACTGCATAACAACCATCACACCTACCCCAACTCGGCAAAACTGTCGGTGAAGAAGTGGGAATTCGACCTCGGCTGGGCGTGGATCCAGGTCTTCAGCTTCCTGCGCCTGGCCAAGGTTCAGCGGGTTGCACCGATCGCCCACCGTGTCGAAGGCAAAGGCAGCCTGGACATGGACACTGCCATGGCGATCCTCAACAACCGCTTCCAGATCATGGCCCAGTACCGCAAGCTGGTGATCGGCCCGCTGGTCAAGCAAGAGCTGGAAAAGGTCGACCATTCGGTTCGCCATCAATTCCATCGCGCCAAGCGCCTGCTCTCGCGTGAAACCAGCCTGCTGGATGACAAGCACCATGTGCGGATTCAGACCATGCTCGAGCACAGCCAGGCGCTGAAGGTAATTTACGAGAAACGTCTGGCCTTGCAGCAGATCTGGATCAAGACCAGCTCAAATGGCCATGACATGCTGGCGGCGATCAAGGACTGGGTCCACGAAGCCGAAGCCAGCGGTATTCAATCGCTGCGCGACTTCGCCCACCAGTTGAAAACCTACTCGCTGCGCCCCGCCTGACCCTGTGGCGAGCGAGCTTGCTCGCGCTCGAATGCAGAGCATTCGCAATCCTGGCGACACGTTTTAACTGACAAAACGTAGTCGCCAGATTGGGGCGGTATACCGCCCAGCGGGAGCAAGCTCCCTTGCCACAAAAACCGGGAACTAAGCTCAAAATCCCCTATCTCAAAGAGCACTTCGCCATCCAGGCGGGCTTTGTTGTGGCCGCTATCGAACTTGCGGCACGCCCTTTGAGAGTTGTGCCGATGGTCAATAAGAACCTGGAAGACCTACCCTACCCACAGTGGCCCGAGGCCGCGCAAACCCTGATGGCCTTGATGCATGCTCAAGGTGAGGTCGCGCGCCTGAGCGAGCGTGAACAGTTGTTCAGTTCGTTGCTGGTCAGCGTCAATGCCGTTCTCTGGGCTTTCAACTGGGAAACACGTCAGGTGCTGTATGTCAGCCCGGCCTATGAACGGATTTTCGGTCGCTCGGCCGGCCTGCTGCTGGCTGACTATCATCAATGGCGCGACAGCGTTTACCCGGACGATCTGGACTATGCCGAACGCAGCCTTGCCCAAGTGCTGGAAAAAGGCGCAGTTGAAGACCGCGAATACCGAATCTTCGCCGCCGACGGCCAAGTGCGCTGGCTCAGCGACAAGTGCTTCATCAATCGTCAGGCCGAACCCGGGCAACCGCTGATCGTAGTCGGCTTCGCCGAGGACATTACCGAAAAGAAGCAGCTGGAAACCGAGCTGCAACGCCTCGCCACCACCGATGTGCTGACCCAAAGCAGCAACCGTCGACACTTCTTCGAATGCGCCAGCCACGAGTTCGAACAGGCTCGCCTGCAAGGTTCTCCGCTGGCGTTTCTGTTGCTGGATATCGATGACTTCAAACTCATCAACGACACGTACGGCCATCAGCAAGGCGATCAAGTGCTGCAACAACTCGCCGAATGCGGACGCGCCGCATTGCGCCGTGGTGACCTGTTCGGGCGCATTGGCGGTGAAGAGTTTGCAGCGGTATTCCCTGGCTGCGCGCCAGAGATGGCGAGGCAAGTCGCCGAGCGCCTGCAACAGGAAATCCAGCGTTTGAGTTTCAGCCATGGCGGGCAGACCTTCGGTATCACCGTCAGCCTGGGCCTGACCAGCCTCACGGCAGAAGATGCAGCCATCGACAGCCTGTACACCCGCGCCGACGCCGCGATGTACGGAGCCAAACGCCAGGGCAAGAACTGCATCACCTCCGGCTGAAGCTGAGCGCCGATCGTTCCCACGCTCCCGCGTGGGAATGCATCCTGTGACGCTCTGCGTCACGCCTGTGAAGGGACGCGGAGCGTCCCGGGCGGCATTCCTTTGCTGCGCGTGGGAACGATCACCGCGGCAAGCCTTGCTCCTACTTTTTGCGCAGGCGCATCAGTTCCGGCAGGCCGATTTTGAGCAGGCGCGCCGTTCGGCTTTTGGCCAGTTCTTCAACGCCTTCATGCTCGGTCAGGCGAGCGAGTTGCGCCGCCAGGTTCATCACCAGCGCTTCACGGGAATAAACCCCGCCACCGAGCTGATAGACCGCCGCAATCAGCTCTCGCAACTCCAACGGAAGCCGCCAGCGAGTACGCAACGCCGACCCATAGGCCGCGCCAAATTCAGCCAGCGCGTCGCCGACCTCTTCCAACTCGTCCAGTTCGCCCCCCGCCTGTATCCACTCCTGCAAGCAACGTAACAGCGCCAGATCGCCGAGGCGATGGAGCATGCCAGCGCAATAGCAACGCTCCTGATCGAGATCGAGCAAGCGCGCCAGGCTCCGCCCATATTCGGCGGTGTGCAGTGACAGCTCCCAGTAACGCTCGGCGTAATCGGCCAGGCACGGATCACTCAACTTCGCACTGCGCTTGAGGGCCAGGCCAAGGATCAGGTTCATGCTTTGTCCGGTGCCCAGGCGATGCAAGGCCTGCGACACGGTCTGCACGGTATCGCCAAGGTGCTGCGAGGCGCTGTTGGCGGCGGCGATCAGCACCGCAGTGATCTGCGGGTCAGTGCGCACTTCTTCCTCCAGCAGCTTCAGATCGAGGCCATTGGGGTTCAGGCTGCGCTTGACCGCCAGTTGCACGTCAGTGAGCAACGGCGCGCCGTCCGCCAACTCACGCCGACGCTCAAGGAAGGTCGACAAGGTCATATCGGGCGCCAGCGCCGGGACGTCGCAGGAAACCGTCTGGCCGGCGCTCAGGAGCAAGTCCTGCAGGCGCTGAGTCAGACCTTCCATGTTCAGGGGTTTGGTCAGATAGGCCGTCGGGGCCAGCGGCAATACCTCGCGCACACTGGCGCTGTCGTTGCGGCTGCTCATCAGAATGAACGGCAACACCGGGTTACGTCGCCGCTGACGCACGCTGCGCAGCAGACCCGGGCCATCGACACCGGAAAGCTCCCAATCGGCGATCACCAGGTCATAAGGATTTTCACTCAACAACTCCAGCGCCTGCTGGCCATCGGCACACAGATCCAGCCGCACATCGCAGCGTACGTGCAGCAACACCTGCTTGAGCAGGTCTCGAGACCAAGGGTCAGCCTCGGCAATCAGCACTCGTGGCACAGCCGGTAAATCAACAGCGGTCATCAGTTCACTCCGAGACAATGCTTGCACCTTAGACAATGCTGGCCATTCGATACAGCGCAAAAGCCGCCGATGTGTTTCAAGTGACAAAAAAAACCCGCCGAAGCGGGTTTTTTGTCGATCAGGTCACACTGGGCAATCAGAGCTCGGAGAAGCACTCTTCGATGATCGCCAGACCTTTATCCAGTTGCTCGTCCGGTGCAGTCAGCGGCACCAGTACACGCAGCACGTTACCGTAAGTGCCGCACGACAGCAGGATCAGCCCCTTGTCGCGTGCCTTGGCCACGACTTTGGCGACGGCTGCAGCGTTAGGCTTGTGGCTGTCGCCGTTTTCGAACAGTTCAACCGCGATCATTGCGCCCAAGGCACGCACTTCACCGATCACCGGGTACTTGGCCTGGATGGCTTTGAGGCCAGTGACCAGACGCTCGCCGACCGCTTTGCAGCGATCCAGCAGGTGCTCTTCTTCGAACACTTCCATCACCGCCAGTGCAGCGGCGCAAGCGATCGGGCTACCAGCGTAAGTGCCGCCCAGGCCGCCTGGAGCGATGGCGTCCATGTATTCAGCCTTGCCGCACACACCGGCCAGCGGGAAGCCGCCAGCGATGGATTTGGCGAAGGTGGTCAGGTCGGCTGCAACGCCCATCTGTTCCATGGCGAAGAAGGTGCCGGTACGGCCAGCGCCGGTTTGCACTTCGTCAGCGATCAACAGAATGCCGTGCTGGTCGCACAGGGCACGCAGACGCTTCATGAACTCTTTAGGTGCGACGTAGAAACCACCTTCGCCCTGAACCGGCTCGATGATGATCGCAGCGATGTCACGCGGCTCGGCGTCGTTCTTGAAGATACGCTCGATGCTGGCGATCGAATCGTCGATGCTCACGCCATGCAGTTCGTTCGGGTACAGCGCGCGGAAGATGCCGCCTGGCATCAGGCCCATGCCAGCCGAGTAAGGCACGACTTTACCGGTCAGGCCCAGGGTCATCATGGTGCGACCGTGGTATGCGCCGGTGAAGGCGATCACGCCGGCACGGCCAGTGGCAGCACGAGCGATCTTGATGGAGTTTTCCACGGCTTCGGAACCGGTGGTCACCAGCAGGGTTTTCTTGGCGAAATCACCAGGAACCTTGGCGTTCACTTTCTCGCACAGTTCTACGTACGGTTCGTAAGCCAGTACCTGGAAGCAGGTGTGAGTCAGTTTGTTCAGCTGCTCGGTTACGGCCGCGATGACTTTCGGGTGCAGGTGACCGGTGTTCAGCACGGCAATACCGCCGGCGAAGTCGATGAACTCGCGACCTTCAACGTCGGTCACGGTGGCGTTCTTCGCGGAGTCGGCGAAGATCGGGTGAATCTGGCCAACACCGCGTGGTACAGCGGCTTCGCGGCGTTTCATCAGGGATGCGTTGGTCTTGCTCATAAAGTCCTCATTCACCGCTCATCGGGCGGCGTGGTCCAAGGAATACGTGGCGGGGAGGCAACTACGGCAGCATGCGATGATCGACTGCCACAGCTTTCCCGGCCACAGATAAAAATCTTTTTGAAACACACAAAGGGACAGCGCTCTCGTGCCCTTTGTGCTTGAAGCAATGCCTTCCCGGGCTTATGTCTTTCGAGCTTAGATGCCCAGGCAGAGGTATTTGATTTCCAGGTAATCTTCGATGCCGTACTTGGAGCCTTCACGGCCCAGACCCGAGGCCTTGATGCCGCCGAACGGCGCGACTTCGTTGGAGATCAACCCGGTGTTGACACCGACCATGCCGTATTCCAGGGCTTCAGCCACACGGAACACACGACCCAGGTCACGCGCATAGAAGTACGAGGCCAGACCGAACTCGGTGTCGTTCGACATCGCGATCACTTCGGCTTCGTCTTTGAAGCGGAACAGTGGCGCCAATGGACCGAAGGTTTCTTCCTTGGCCACAGCAGCGCTTTTCGGCACGTTGGTCAGGATGGTCGGTTCGAAGAAGTTGCCTTCCATCACCTTGCCACCGGCCAGCAGGGTCGCGCCTTTGCTCAGGGCATCGGCAATGTGCTCCTGAACCTTGGCCACGGCCTTGCCGTCGATCAACGGACCGGTGGTGGTGCCTTCTTCCAGACCGTTGCCGATCTTGAGTTTGGCCACGGCCACTTTGAGCTTTTCAGCGAACGCGTCGTACACCGAATCCTGAATGTACAGACGGTTGGCGCAGACGCAGGTCTGGCCGTTGTTGCGGTACTTGGAAATGATCGCGCCTTCGACGGCCTTATCCAGGTCCGCGTCGTCGAACACGATGAACGGTGCGTTACCGCCCAGTTCCAGGGAGACTTTCTTGATGTCCTTGGCGCATTCAGCCATCAGCTGACGACCGATTTCGGTCGAGCCGGTGAAGGACAGCTTGCGCACGATCGGGTTGCTGGTCAGCTCGCTGCCGATGTCGCCGGCGCTGCCGGTCACAACGCTCAGCACGCCTTTCGGGATACCGGCACGTTGGGCCAGTTCAGCCAGGGCAAAGGCCGAGTAAGGCGTTTGCGAAGCAGGCTTGAGCACCATGGTGCAGCCTGCGGCCAGGGCCGGGCCGGCTTTACGGGTGATCATCGCAGCCGGGAAGTTCCACGGGGTGATCGCAGCGGTCACGCCGATCGGCTGCTTGATCACGATCAGGCGCTTGTCTGGCTGGTGGCCCGGAATCACGTCACCGTAGATGCGCTTGGCTTCTTCGGCGAACCATTCGATGAAGGATGCGGCGTAAACGATTTCGCCCTTGGCTTCGGCCAATGGCTTGCCCTGCTCCAGAGTCATCAGGCGAGCCAGGTCGTCCTGGTTCTCAATGATCAGTTCGAACCAGCGACGCAGCTTGTTCGCGCGCTCTTTGGCGGTCAGTGCACGCCAGGCCGGCAGCGCTTTGTCAGCGGCTTCGATGGCACGGCGGGTTTCGGCAGCGCCCATTTTCGGCACGGTGCCCAGAATTTCGCCCGTTGCCGGGTTGGTGACGTTGATCGTCTGACCGTTGTCCGCATCGACCCAGGCGCCATCAATGAAGGCTTGCTGGCGGAACAACAGGGTGTCTTTAAGCTGCATGTCGGCTTTCCTTAACAGCACCGCGCACGCGCGGAGCAAATTATGATTGTTGAAAGGCGCCTTGAAGGCTGCCGTCAGGGAAATCATTCACCGGGCTGAAGCACATAAATAGCGCACTATTGAAGCTCGTGCGGTTCAGCACCCAGACAAGAGCGTTTGAAATCTCAAACGAATCCTAGGATCAAAGGGGGTAAAGGACAATAGGCTGTTCGAAAAAAAGAACGAAAACGCCGCATTTGCCCTATTTTTCTGATCAACGTAGTAAACACCCGCTCAGCGGGCATGAAACATCAGGCTATTCAGCAGCATGGACGCCCGCAGCGCATATGAGTATCATGGCGCCCGCATTGCACCAGTAGCTCAGCTGGATAGAGTACTGCCCTCCGAAGGCAGGGGTCGTGGGTTCGAATCCCGCCTGGTGCACCATCTTCTTTCCCTTGTATGACAAGGGAATAGCGCTCCTGATAAAAACCTGTCCTGGTCCTGAACGTCGTTTTGCCACAAACCTGCCGCACTCACACGGTGGCGGGAATGGTCGAATTGGCAACAATCAGGAGTCGTGGCGAGTATCAGTGGGAAGCGCAAATCCGTCGCAAGGGCTATCCAGCCCAAAGAAAAACCTTCGAAACCAAATCCGATGCCCAAGCCTGGGCACGCATGATCGAAAGCGAAATCGACCGAGGCATTTTTGTCTCTCGCGTCGAGGCTGAACGCACTGCCTTTCATCAACTCATTGATCGTTACGTCTGCGCGGTCGCTCGTCACGGTTACCGGTTGAGTCTGCAGCCAATAGCAGACGCTCAAAGGTGTCCAGGAAAGCCGGGGCGATTCAGCATTCAGATAGTGCGAGGCCCAGATCAATTGCGGGTTTTCTTCCATCAAGCCGCGACCTGCCAGCAAAGTGGTGGTTTGCATCTTGGGCGCTGTTTATAGAGAATCCCCCCTTTTGCTCGAAAGGATGCTCGCAATGAAGGCCGAAGGGACTTTCCAATACATGACCCCGCACGGGATCGTCTTCAACGTCTCACAGATCACCCTCACCGACAGCGAGCGCGGCCGCCTGCGCGAGCTTCATTTTGGCGAAGCGAAAAGCGCCCACTATCAGGTCAACAGCAAGGTCGTAGAGGTGTACGACAAGATGCAGGCCAAGAACCTGCCGTGCGTGATGATGATCGGCATCTCCAAGCCGCTGACCCGACAACAGGCCGACGCCCTGGATACCCAACGCACCAAACTCGCCAACCTGGCCGCCTCCGCCTTCGGTGGCACTGCCGGTACTGTGGGCGGTTTAGCCGGGCCTGTAGGCAGTTTCGCCGCAGGTACTGTTGTAACGGCGGGTGTGCGCTCGTACGTCAATGACACTCTGCCCACCTACCATGCTGGCGACGTAATCGTCAGCATCCAGGCGCAGGTCAATGGTGGGATTGGCCCACAGCGCTCCTCCGAATCCCTGATCATCAAGACCTGAGTGGGGCTGCACATGTCCGAAATTACCCAGACGGTCATCGTCGTGGCGCTGGCCTTTCTACTTGATCGGTTTCTTAAGCCGTACCCGCTGCGCAAGTGGCTAGGGGTGACGCTGGTGGTGGCTGGCGCAATCGGCTGCGTTGCAGTGAGCCAGGCCCAGTTGCTGGGCTTTGACCTGGGATTGATGTCGGTCCTTGCCGTGCCGGTGGGCGCGGGGCTGTTCGTGACCAGGCGGCGGTTTGTGGAGGTTGGCTGAAGCGATGTAAAAAGGGGGCCTGCCTTCGATTGAAGCAGGCTGACTGCCGTAGGCCGATTGCTGCCGTTTTGGTGATGGTCAATGCATTACAGGCGCAGTCTGACTATTAAGAGCACCTTATAACGACCGACTGTATGCAGCTGGTGCGACTCACACCCGCCGCGCACAAGTCGTTTCACTTTCTCTGCGTTATCTACCCGCCTCGACATCGCGAATGCGATCGTCAAATGGCTCACGCCGCCATCGTTTACGCGCATGCAGATACGCAGCCAGGTCCCCATAACCCAGCTGACTGGCAATTTGCGCGCGGTTCTCACCCAGAAATTCAAGATGCTGTTCCAGCTCGGCCCGCACCAGATCCAGCAACAGGCGGAACGTCATGCCTTGCTCTTCCATGCGCCGGCGCAGGGTACGCGGGCTCTGGTGCAGAGCCTCTGCCTGATTTTCCAGGCTGGGTACCACGCCGCGCGCCAGGCTTTGTCGCATGCCGGCCGCGACTTTCCCGGTCCAGCCATTGAGCTGGAGATGCCGTGCGATCCGTCGGTCCATCTCACTGCGCAACAACTCTGCCATTCCGTCGTGTCGCGTCAGCAAAGGTAACCGCAAGACGCTCGGGTCGTAATACAGGCAGTTATGCGCGCACTCGAACACGATGTTATCCCCGAACCATCGGGCGTATTCGGCGTGGTAGGTTGGTCGCGGATGGGCGAAGTGAGCCAGCACCGGCCGGACAGGCTCGCCCGTGGCTTTGCGCAGCTGGGTCACGGCCATCACGCAGTAATGTTCCACCACGTAGCGGGCCAGTTTGGCGGGGGCGTCGATACGCAGCTCTACGCCCAGGCCATGGGCATCGTTGATCAGCTTGACGCTGTCCATGTCCGACGCCAGCCCCGCATAGTCACACCAGCACTGGATAGCTGCGCTGACGTCCGGGCAATACATGCAGATGTACGTCAGCTCGTGGCAGTCCTGCGGCGTGAACCCGGCGAACAGGTGCAGACCAATGGCAGGATCTTGTTGTGCCGCCGCCGTCCACAATTGCTCAAGCTCAAGCAGGCTGTAATCGCGTCGGTTACTGCGTGTCTGCTTATGCAGTACACGTTCCAGAACCTGCCCGAGCTGCCCCCGATGAAACCGGCGGGCTGGCTGATTGGCCTCTTCTCGAGTGATTTTGTCCATTTCGCACATGTTGTCCGGAAGGCTCATGGTTTCTTATTGCTCAGGCAATGCCCAAGTCGGGCCTGACTCGAGATTGCCATGAATACAATAATGCTCGTCAACAATCCAATTCTGGCCGTCGCCGGGATTTTTCTGGGTTTCATCCTGCTGGAAATTGCGTGCGCCTGTTTCCGCCACCCCAAAGGACAGCGCCGCGATACGCTGATCGAGGTCATTGGTTCATCGCTCCTGCTGGGTGTCACCTTTCCATTGGTGATGTTCCTCAGCAACCTGTTGCTCGGCGCTCTGGCCCCTCAACTCAAGAACAGCCTGGCCAATATTCACTGGGTGGCGGGCCTCGGGCTGTTTCTGCTGTTCGATGACTTGACCCAGTACTGGTGGCATCGCCTGACCCATCGGCTGCCGTTTCTCTATGCCCTGCATCGCGCTCACCATTCGGCGCCCTACATGAGCATTCGCATCGTTTACCGAAACAACAGCTTTTACTACCTGCTGATGCCAGGTATCTGGCTGTCCGGAGCCCTCATCTACCTGGGCCTGGCACCGGTTTACTACGGTTACTTGATCGTCAAGATGACGGTGATCTTCGCCGCGCACAGCAGCGTCGCCTGGGATGAAAAACTCTACCGCATTCCGGCCTTGCGTCCGCTGATGTGGGTCCTCGAGCGAACCATTTCGACCCCCGCCACCCATGCGGCCCATCATGGTTTGAACGCCAATGACGGCGTAACCCACTACAAGGGAAACTTCGGCAACCTGCTGTTCTTCTGGGACGTGCTGTTCGGTACGGCCAAGATCACCCGGCGTCGCCCCTCAACCTATGGCATTGAGGATTTGCATCCGGTGACGTGGCAGCAAGAGCTGTTCTGGCCGCTGGTTCGTTCGCCAAAGCGTGTGCGGCAAGGCGATCTCAAACAGGAGAAAAAAACGCACTCAATTTTGCCCGGGTCTTGAGTTCGAATTTGTTTCAGATGCAAGGAATGAGGATCACCTGTCGACCTCTTGAGAAAGATAGTCGGCCATCAGCGAACATGTCAGCCACCTCTTCGCCGAGGGCGAACTCGCGGAAAATGCAGTTGTTCGGCTTTACCGAACAACTGCCGCCGAGAACAAACCTTGCAACGTCAGATTTTAACGAAAACGCCTCAGTCTTCAGGGACTGGGGCTCTTTTATGCGTGATGGGAAAATGCTGCAAAGCGCAGGAAGTTATTGATCTTGGTTTCCAGACTCAAATAGACGCCCTAGATCGCGTGCGCCATGCAGCACTCGCTCGATGAGGATGTCTTTCTCGGTCAAACCATAAAAGATCAGATACCGACGGTGACTGAGCATACGCAAGCCTTTAGCGCAGTCATCCCGAGCAACACCAAGATCAGGCTGCTCGACCAACAACAAGCAACGCTGGCGCAGCTCTCCGACAAACGTTCGGGCCCTGGCAGGATTGTCCCGGGCAATGTAACGGGCAATATTCTGCAGATCCTCTCGCGCCATCGCGGAAAACAACAGCTGCCTCACGAACGATTTTGCTCGGCAGCGACTTGATCAATCAGTGTATCCAGCTCCGTAAATACCGTATCGGCGTCTATCGCTGGACGTGGGTCATTGCGGCTGGCGGCTATCGCTTCGCGTATTTCAGCAGCCTGCAACCGGTCCAAAAGCCGCTGATAAGCCACTTGGGGTAAAAGATAGGCCGCTGGGCGGTTATGATTGAGCACTGCGACGGGCTCGGAGCCCGCCTGCTCTATCACGGTGCTTGGGCTGCGCTTGAGTTCCGTGATGCTGACTGAGCGGCTAGCGAGTAGTTGCTCCATGAGCAGGCTCCAAGGTACTTAAAAAGGTACCTGATAGTGCTCGATTTAGAGCGCAAGGGTCAACGCACTTCAGACCAACTGCCAGCCACACCAAGGGACCGATTTGCACATCGCGCCAGAGCAAAAACGCGACGCAGTATCGGGCACCCTATTTAACCGATAAGGATTGGCCAAACGCCAAGTGAGTGTTTTTTGCACGGACGTTTTTTAGTCGTACTCATCGCCTTGGGCTTGTTGGCGGGTTGCTCGACGACACCGCCAAGAGAGCAAAGCAACCTTTGCAGCATCTACCGCCAATACCCGGCCTGGTACGAAGATTCGCTAAAGATGGAGAAGGCCTGGGGCCTGCCGCCGCATGTGGCGATGGCGATCATCAAGCAGGAAAGCAGCTTTGTGCACGATGCCCTGCCCCCTCGCTACTACTTTTTGTGGGTTATTCCCTGGGGACGGGTCAGCTCGGCATACGGCTATGCCCAGGCGCAGGATCCGGTGTGGGGCGAGTACAAGAGCGCGACCGGCAACGGTGGTTCGCGTGACAACTTTGACGACGCGATCATGTTCGTCGGCTGGTACGTTGCCGGTACTCAGCGTCAGTTGGGTGTTTCCAAGTGGGATGCCTACAGCCAGTACCTTGCCTACCACGAAGGACGTGGCGGGTTCAGTCGCCAGACCTATCTACAGAAACCCTGGCTGATGCAGGTAGCGCGCAAGGTTGAGCAACAGGCGAAAGATTATGGCTGGCAACTCCGGCAATGCAGGGGCGAACTGGAGAGCAACCGCAGCTGGTGGTAGTCATGCCTTGGATGACTCATCCGCGACGTCCACCTCGGCAGGCTCCTCCTCGTCGTCATCCTCTTCATCGTCGTCGAGAAGAAAGTCCTTGCGCGCTTCAGTGATCGCCCGGCGCATGTCTTCGCCCTTGATCGGGCAGTTGAGCAATTGGGCAATGCGGTCAATTCGTTGTGTCACAGCTGGCCTCCAACGCACCAGTAATTGGCTTGATAGTGCTCGCTTTCAACGAACGACGCCAATGCCCTGAACACCCGGACCGCAATCCCCGCGCAAAACCTCACATCGGCTGTGCCCGATCCGTCGCAAGCATTGCCTGTTGTTCCGCCAGTGATGCAGGCGGGTCCAGTTGCTTTTGCATCTGCGGGTTGATGAGCAGGAAGCGTGTGACCACGTGGCTGACGTCGCCGGCCTCATCGTTGTGGATAACCATGATCCCCGGATGACGCAGCTTTACCAGCCGTTCGCCGGTCAGCTTGAAGCTCTGTTTCAAGCCATTGTCGTCAACCACCGGCGCCGGCAAGCGACGCTGGGCGAAGCTCTTGCTTTTACGCTGCTGATAACGCGCCCAGCCGATCAGGATGACCGCGTTGAGCAGCGCCACCCACAGGTAGATTTGCAACGTGCCGAGGGCGTCGAGCATCGACGATTCGACACGCTGTCCCTCTTGGGGATCGAGCAACGGCCAGAGGCCGCGCACCAGTAAATACAGCAAGCCGACCCAGGCCAACACGGTGAAAAAGGCGTCGATGACCACCAGGAATGGCCGTTGACGGGTTCTGATGATGTTCATTGGCCGATAGCCTCTTCATCGTCGTCGTTCAAGGGTTTGATGCCACGGTCCGGGCTGACCCAGCGGGCACGTTTCTGGTGTTGGCCAAACAGCACTTTGGGGAAGCTGACCAGGGTGGTGAGCAGACTGATGAACCAGAACACCAGCGGGTACCAGACCACCCAGAACATGGTTTTCCATAGCCCGCGCTCGTAGCGACGGTCGATCAGGATGCTGACCGCGAACTGCAGCAGGCAGACCATCGCCAGCAACAATCCGGTGAAGGCCGGCGGCAGCAAGTGGTGCACGGCAATGGCGGCCGGCATGTCGACGAACTTGCCCACGCCCCAGAAAATCACCGACAGCAAAAAGGTGAAGGCCCAGCCGGTGGACAGGCAGTACTCGAACAGCAGCGGCCAGAGGTAGCGATGGCGGTACTGCCAGATGCCGCGGATGTTTTTGAACAGCACTTCGGCGCCGCCCTGGGCCCAGCGCAGACGTTGCTTCCACAGCCCGGACAGGGTTTCCGGCATCAGGATCCAGCACAGTGCGCGCGGCTCGTAGAAGATGCTCCAGTGATCCAGTTGCAGCTTCCAGCTGATGTCGATGTCTTCGGTGATCATGTCCGGGCTCCAATAGCCGACCCGATGCAGCGCCGAACGACGGAACGCCACGATCACCCCGGACACAGTAAAAATCCGCCCGAAGACCCGCTGGGTGCGCTTGATCAAACCGATGATCGACGAGAACTCGCCAACCTGAACACGCCCGACCAGCGTCGAACGGGTTCGAATCCGAGGGTTGCCCGTCACCGCGCCGAGTCGCGCGTTGTCGAGCATCGGCGCCACCAGATAGGCCGCCGTGTTCGGTGCGAGCAAAGCGTCGCCGTCAATGCACACCAGATACTCGCTGCGCGCGGCAATCGCGCCCATGCGCAGTGCCACCGCTTTGCCCTGGTTTTCCGCCAGGTGCAGCACCCGCAAGCGTGGGTCTTCGGCAGCGAGGGCATCGAGGACGGCGGCCGTGTTGTCCTTGGAGCCGTCGTTGATCGCGATTACTTCGATGTTCGGGTAATGCTGACCCAGCGCGGCGCGAATCGTATCGGCCGCGTTATCGCCCTCGTTGTAGCAAGGGATCAGGATCGAAATCAGCGGTTCACCGGCCAGTGGCGGTGGCAGCGTGTCGTCCTTCCACGGCCAGTGGCGCTCCCAGTGCAGCCAGAAATACAGGCCACCGGCGATCCACAGTCCGGACATGAACAGCGGATAGAAAAACACGAAGTCCATCAAAAATTGCCCGGTGACCAGGAAGATCACGCCCAGGGGAATCCCCAGCACGATCGCCAGAACCAGCAGGGCCAGCAGTCTGTCCAGCATGTTAAGGATTCCACTTGTTGGAGAGCGCAGGACGCACGGTTTTCAGGTCCGGCTGGTTCTCGAGGAAGTTGTCCGGGTAGTAGCCGAAACTGGTCGCGCCCTGACGTTTGAGGCGACCCATCCAGTCCGCCAGTTGCTCGCCCTTCAGCTCTGCGGCGGCGTCCTTGCGGGTCCAGTCGCGGGCCTGCAGCTCGAACACCGTGCGGTCCAGTGCACCGGGGCGGGATCGAACGGTCGCCACCAGCGCTTCCAGCCAGGCGCCGGATTGCTCGCGGCTCTTGCCTTCCATCAGCGGCATGGCCATCGGCGCGGTCCAGTCGTAGGCGCCAAGGAAGTCGTCGAGGTTCTGCGCAAACCAGGTTTCGCTGGACGGGTTGAGCATCGGTTCGGCGAACAGGTTGCGCGCGGTCTGCACCTGCGGCCCGCGAATGGCGCGGACTTTGGCCGTGAGTTCGTGGGTGAAGTCGATCAGGTAGCGGCTCTTGAAACGGCTCCAGCGTTGCAGTGTCGCCGGATCGCCACGCAAGGCAGCCATCGAGTCAGGCAAGCCGTTCGCCGCGTAAACCTTCAGCGCCTGCGGGCTGGCGTCTTCGAAATCCGAGAGCAGCGCATCGTCGTGGTAAAGGATGCCGTCGACCGAGCTCAGGCGCGCCAGGTCTTCATAAATCTCACCGATGATCCGCCGCACGTTCGGGTCGAACGGCGACAGGCGCCGGTACTGACCGGGGTCAACCGAGGTCTGGCCGGTAGCTGGATTCCAACGGGTCACGCGCGGCAAGGCCGGATCCAGTGCAAAACTCAGCACCGGCATCCAGGCGAAGACTTTGACGTGGGCGCGAGTGCGCAGTTGCCAGGCGACGCGGTCGAAGATGTCGGCGCGTACCGGCAAATGGCGGTTGGGAAAATACAACGAATGCACCAGCCCGTCGCCTTTAGGGTCGGCGAAGGCTTGCAGGAACACCGTGTTGGCGCCCATGTCGGCCATGCGCTGGATCAGCTTGCCGAGGTTGGCGTCCTGCTGAATCGGGTCCGGGTCGTAGACGTTATCCAGGTCAACGTGCACCACGCGCATCGGCGCGTCGGATTGCACCGCAACGATGCTGTTGGCGAAGTGTTCGCCATCCGGATCGGAAGCCACCAGAAAGCGCGGACTGCTCATCAGGTTGTTCAGTGAATCGAGGCCGTCGTCGAGGGTCAGGGCCATCTGGTAGCCCTCGGAACTGGTGACCTGCAACGCGGTGCCATCCGCCGCGCCATAAGGCCAGACCCACACACGCGGCTTGTAGCCGGTGGCCTTGCGGATTTTTTCGGTGATGGTGACCACGTCTTTGCGCAGACGCGCCTGGAAATCGGCTTCTGATTCGTAGCGCCCGGTCGCCGCGTCATAACGACGAGTCGCCGCCGCAGGCTCGAGGTTGCCTTGCGGATTGGCGAGGATGCCCTTGTGGCTGGCGTCGGTGTGAGCGGCGATTTCCACCAGCCCAGACTTCGAAACTTCAGTGATCTGCGCCCACGTCAGGAAGTCCGAACGCTTACGCTGGGTGCCCGCGAAGTCCACGGGTTTATCCAGTGGCGTATCGACCCAGACCCCGACTGGCGCCAGTAAGGCGTGCCAGTTGTAAGCCCGCAACACCGGCATGACCCGGGTGTAGAAACTCGAATAGCCATCGTCGAAGCTCAGCAAAATGGCCTTGGGCGGCAGCACCGGGCCGCCGTTGCGCGCCGCCATGATCTGGTCGACGGTGACGGCTGTGTAGCCGTTCTCGCGCAGCCAGGCGAGCTGCTCGATCAGCCGCTCGGTACGGACGGCAACGACAGCCTGATCCGGGTCGCGATCTTCGACATCGTGGTAGGCAATGCCCAGCACATGGTTTTTCGGCCAAGGCTTTTCATTGGCCGATACCGGTCGCTGTGATGGCGGCGTGAAGGCTGGGGCCTGCTGGGCGCAAGCGGTGAGCAGCATGACGCCCAGCAGCAGGATGCAGCGTGTGATTCCAGACATGATCAAACTCTTCTAGAAGCGGTAAGTGAGGTCGATGACCAGGCGCAGATCGCTTTCGCGATTGCCGTCATAGGGCCGGTTGAGCAGGCTCAACGCGGCACCTGCCTCGAACACGTCGTTCCAGCTGACGCGCTGGCCGTAACTGAGCAAACCGATGGCGCCCGTGCCGTAGTCGCGCTGGCTGTAGGTCCCCGCACCGGCCTGGAACTGCTGGCTCCAGGAGGTTTCGTAACGCTGATAAAGCACGTGGTTGACGCTGACTGTCGGCAACACGCTGAAGTCGGATTTCGGGTTGAAATACGGCACGTCTTCATTCTTCGAGTTGTGGCTGCTGCCGACTTCCAGGCCGAGATCGACCTGCACGCCCGGCGCGCGGTACACGCCCTCGCGCCCGGTCAGCAATGCTTCGAGGCGGTTGTTGCCATCGCTGAAGTGCGACGGGCTGACGGCCAGTTTCCACTCGCGACTTTCGTTGGCGCGCCAGCGGATAAAGCCACTGCCGCCGTTGGCCGTAACATCGCTGTTCAAGGCGCGCAGTGGCGTGTTGGCCGACAGATAATCGAGGCTGGCGCCGTACTGCCAGTGATCGTCGAAGTCGCGGGCCAGCGCCACGCGCGCACCGGTTTTGTCGCCGTAGCCAAACGAGTGATTGGAGACTTCCGCGTCGAGGGTCATGTCGCGGGTCCGCCGCTCGACGCCCACGCGTTGCCAGCGGTGATAGCCGGTGCCTTCCTGAAAGTCGCCGGTAGCGAATCCGGCACCGCCGAACAACCGCCAGTCCTCATCGATCGGCGGACTGTAAAGCACGCTTTCAATGCCAAAATCACGGCTGCCGGTCACAGCGCCAGCACCGCTGCTTCCCCCGCCATAGCTCTTGCCGCCATAAGTCGACACCCGCAACTCGGCCATGTCGTGCACGTTGCGCACGCGCTCCAGACGCTGCACCTGACGGTTATCCGGGAAGCGCGCACCGACGTCATCGGTCAGCACATCGAGCTGACGCCATTCCTGAAGATCCAGCGCGGTGTAGCCCTGGCTGACTTCCAGGCCGACATCCCGCGGCGCCATGCTTTCGGTTTCCTTGAGCTGGGTTTCGGCGCGCCGTGGCCAATCGCGAGCGCGGTACAGATCCGCCTGAGCCAGACGCAAACCGACATTGCCCGGCGCCTGATCAACCAACGCCGCGAGCCGCTGCTCAGCCGAGGGCAAATCGGCGCCATGTCTGCCGGCCTGAGCAGCCAGTTGTTGTGCGTCCATCCATTTGTCATTCGGATCGCCCACGGGCTGGCCCTTGAGCTCGATCCGTGGCTTTTGGCTCTGTGCCAGGGTTTCGGCAAACTTGCGCGCCTCTACCGGCTGATTGCTTTCGAGCAGGGCGTAATACAGCGCGGTGCTGTCTTCGAGGCGGTCGCCGACATCGGCATCCGGTGCCGACAACACCTGACGATACAGATCGACAGCGACCTCGGGCTGACGCTGATCCAGATAGGCGGCGGCCACCCAGCGCAGCGCATAGGTCGGAATCTTCGCGCCTTCGCCGATCAGCTGTTGGTAGCCAGAAATGACCTCGGCGGTGCGTGCACGGGCCTTGAGTGCGCCCATGCGGTCGATGCGCCAGCGCACCACGTCGTCGTGGGCTTGCGCGTCCGGGGTCCAGGTTTTGAGTAATTGGTCGTAATCGGCCAACGCACGGTCGGCGATGACGTAACGTTCTTTTTCGCTGCGCGTGGCCAGTTCCGCCAGACGCACCCGCTCGGCCGCCACATCGCCTTCGATATGCCGCAGCACCGTCGGGTCGATCAACCCCGGACGCTGACGGGCCAGGCGCAAGGCCGGCTCCGGCAAGCGTGCACGTTGCAAGGCAAAGACGTATTCGCGGGCAACATCCGGGTTGTTGCCGGCCCGAACGAACGCCTGATCGTATTGGAACAGCGCGTCATAGGCCGCCCCGGCGCGGGTCAAGGCATACGCCAGCGCCAGCCGGCGGGCCGGATCCTCGGGTTTGGCCGCGACCAGGGCTTTGGCGCGGCTGACGGCCTCTTCAGGTTTGCCGGCGTCAGCCTGGGTCAGCGCCAGCCCCAGTTGCAGATCAGCGTTGTTGGGCTCAAGCGCCAACGCCTTGCGGTACAGCGCAGAGGCCGAGTCCCAACGCTTGAGATTGCGGTAGGCACGGGCAGTGGCGGTCAGTGCCTGGATTGGCAATACCCGGTTGTGTCCGTGAGCTTCATAGACCTCGACCACTTCGCTATCGAGACCGGCCCAACTGGCGATCTGTAAATGATCGCTGACCTGGCCGGTCGTCAACTGGCTGTCGGGAACCTGGCGCAGCACGCTCAGTACCGGGCTGTAATGACCGGCTCGCGCCTGACGGATCAGGCCGTCGTAGGCGCTATCGGCGAAGGCCAGCGTCGGCCAGAGCAATTGACTGCACAACGCCGCGCAAATCATCGGGCGCAGGTGGGGATGTAGGGTACGCAACATTCGCAAGCTTCCTGTACGAGGAGAGCTGGAGCGATGGGTTCCCCTGAGCGCTACTCCTCAGGCGGCCAGTGCCTTATGACACAGCCAAGCTATCCTGCGATGCAGTCTTCCATGGCGACGCTTGGCAAAAGACAAATCCGCATATTTCTTCAGAATCGTCCTACAAAACAAAACGCCCAGTCCTCCGCGAAAGCGAAGGCTGGGCGTTTTGCCGAGGCGGCCAGACTGGCCGCCGAGGGTGTTGTGTGGTGCGTGGTGTTTACTGGACAGTGCCAGTGGTACCGAGCTTGCTCATCACGAAACCGACGAACTGTTCGACGGTCATCTTCTGGCCGTTGAAGTCCACCTGATTATTGGCGTAGTGCAGTTTGGAAACGATGTTGTTGCCGTCCAGCGTCGCCAGTTGCGTACCGACAGCCATGCTGCTGACCATGTCACTGGTCGCAGCGGCTTGTTCGGCAACGGCTTTGACGTCGGTCTGGCCTTCCATCTGCGCCTGCACCGTTACCAGATCGGTGATCATCGGCTTGGAGATCTTCAGATTGAAGTCCAGCAGGGCAATCAATTGCTTGCCCAACTGGTCGGGTGGCAGGTCCAGCGATGTCGGCTTGGTCAGGTCAATCACCAGGCTGGCACGGCTTTCACCGTTCGGGGTGGAGAACGAAAAGTTCTCCAGCGCAACTTGTGGCTGGGCGGCCAGCAACGTCTCCAGACCCGCCTTGACCTGTGCCTGTTCGGCGTCGGTCAGCTTCAGTTCGGGCGCTGGTTCACCCGCAGCGGCAGCAGCCGCGGCGGCCGCTTCGTACGGCTGCAGTTTGTTCTGGTAGATCTGTACCAGCGACAGCGTCGACGGGATATCGAGGTTTTTCATGCTCCAGGCCATTTGCGCCGAGCCGAGGGCCTTGTCGTTGAGGGCGATTTCGCCAATCTTGTAATCGGCACGACCGGCTGCGTTGGTCCCGGACTCGGTGGTGGAACTCTTCATTTCAGTGTTCTTGAAGGTCATCACCGACTGTTTGTCGCCAAAGGTAGTCTTGGTGCTGGTCAGCTCGACGACATTTTCCCCCAGGTAGTAGCCATAGCTGCTTTTGCTAAGGTTGCTGGCCAGGGTCAGGCCATTCAACTCGACTTTCACCGGGGACTGATCTTCGGCAACGCTGGTCAGCGTGAGGCTGTCCATGTAACCGTCAGCCTTGACCTTCTGTGCCTGGGCGCTGGCCGACACGTCGATGTTCAGACCGGAAAACTTCAACGTGGACTTGTCGTCCAGTGCCGTTTCGACGGGCAGCAGTTCAAGGTTGCCGCTGGTAGCACGGTCATAGCCGATGTTGACCACACCCTTGAGTGGAGACGCATCCTTGGTGGCGGCGAACCACTTCTCGGTGGTCGGGGTCTTTTCCAGCGAGTAGTGACTGGTGGCCATGACCGGCAGCCATTTCAGCGACACCAGGCGCGAGAATGGCAACGGGCCGTGTTCGATATGGTCAACGAACAGCAGCTCTACGCCTTCAGGGTTCTCGCCGAACATTTCGCCCTGGCCCTTGAGGCGGTAGTGCGCGGTGCTGCTGAACAACTGGCGATCCAGCGACACCAGTTCCAGGGTCGCGGTGCCTTTGGAGCCGACCATCGCCGTTTGCAGCTCTTTGTTGGCATCGACGATCGAGGTTTGCAGCACCCCTTCCAGTTTCGTACCGGTGTACCAGGCGCCGCCGGCGCTGATTGCACCGATGGCAACGACGATTCCCAGAAGCACGCCTGCTGATTTATTCATGAATGACCCGATTAATGTCCGTTGTTGAAAGTGTGGTCGTCTTCCCTGAACCCTCGACGGGTTGCGGCTCGACTCCGCTAAAAGTGCGATGAGATTAGCATTTGTGCCGTGGAGCGGCCCAATGATTAAAGGTGAAAGAGTGTCGATGGAACGCCGGTGCCTGCGCTGATCGTTCCCATGCTCTGCGTGGGAATGCATCCCGTGACGCTCTGCGTCACATCCAGAGCCGAACGCAGAGCGTCCGTAGAGGCATTCCTTTGCGGCGCGTGGGAACGATCGGTGGTGGTTCAGGAATACTGCACTTCGATCTCATCCAGCTGATGATCAAAGCTTTTCAGCCGTGCCGTCCACGTATAGACCAGCACTTCGAAATCCCGATTGATCACCGCGCCATTCGGTGAGTCCGAGCGCGGGTCGCAAAAATCCAGTTGATAGCGTTCGCGGGCCATGGCGTTGGCCACGTCAGACAGTTCGCGGGCATTGTTCAGCCAGTGCCAGCCTTCATCGGTGACCTGTTTGTCGAGGGCCAGGCATTGGGTCTTGAGCGCTTCGAGGCTTTTTTCCAGCGGGGTGCCGGTAAGTTCGCCCATGACTTCCTGGAAAGTGCGCCCCGGTTGCCAGTAACTGCCCCAGAAATACCGGTCGAATACTGTTTCAACCCGGCGCAACGCCACCTTGGTGTCCCAGATCAGCACCAGGGTCTTGCCTTGTTCGAGTTGTTTTTTCTTGATCCGCCGGGTTTGCAGCGAAGCCCAGGCGACGACTGCGATCGACATCACCCCGATCAGCGCACTGGCACTGTCGAGAAAGATCAAAGCCTTATCAATCTGGTGCGCCAGCATCACGCCATAAAAATACGTTGCCGAGAGCAGCACCAGCGCGACAATTGCGCACCAGAAGCCGGGAGCATAAGGGTTTTTCATTATTGGAATCCCCATGACCAATGCGAGCTTTGACGGCCGGACCCGCCCGCGCGAACCCGACATGTAAAAGCATAGCAACGGCCTCAGGGTTTCGTTGGCTGTGAACCTTGCGTTCGTCCGCTTTCCCAACCGCCGCCCAGCGCCAGGAACAAGTCGATCTGGCTCATGGCGACCTGAGTATTGGCGGCCGCCACCTGTGCACGCACATCGGTGTAGGTGCGGGTCGCCTGCAAATCGGCGAGGAACGACGCCCGGCCGGCCTGGAAGAAGCGGTGCGTCTGGTCCGCCGCCTGTTGCGCCGATTGCTCGGCATCGACCAAGGCATCGCGGCGCTGCAACAGCGCGGAATACTGCGCCAGACCGGTCTGGGTTTCGCGGATCGCGTTCAACACCACCCCGTCAAAGTGCGCCAACGCGCCTTGGGTCGCCGCTTCAGCCTCACGCACCCGTGCCCGGGAGCCGTTGGACGGCACTGTCCAGGTCAGCAACGGGCCGAAACCCCAGCGATTGGTTTGCGGTTGGCCAAGGTGATCGAGAATGCCCACGGTACCGACGGTCGCCCCAATGCTGATGTCCGGGTAAAGCGCACCGGTAGCAACGCCGATGTCCGCCGTCGCGGCCGCCAGTTGACGTTCGGCCTGACGCACATCCGGTCGCCGTTTGAGCAAGGTCGCACCGTCACCGACCGGCAACAATTGCGCAATTTTTGGCAGCTCGTGACAACTGCTGGTCCCGGCGGGTAATTGATCCACCGGTTTAGCCAACAGCATCGACAAACGGAACAGCCCGGCCTGACGGGCGGCCTCATAGCGCGGCATATCGGCGCGCAAGGATTTGAACTGGGTTTGCGAACGGGTGACCTGGGTTTCGTCGCCGCGTCCGGCATCGCGCAGGCGTTGAATCAGCGCGGTGCTCTGGCCTTGCAGGTCCAGTGAGTGCTCAGCGATTTCACGCTCTTCGTTGGCCGCGCAGACCTGGGTATACGCACGCACCACATCGGCGACCAGGGTGATTCGCGCCGTATCGGCTGCAGCTTGCGTTGCGTCAGCGCTGGCTTTCGCCGCTTCGATCCCGCGCTGCAAGGTGCCAAACAGATCGAACTGATAGGACGTGGTGATGCCGATATCACCGACATTGGTCACCGGGATCTTTTCCGGCAGCAAGAACGCCTCGCCGGATTCCTGCAAACGCTGGGCACCGACCTTCACGCCACCGCTCCAGCCGCCCGCCGACTCGGCTTGTTCGACCCGGGCACGGGCGCGCGACAGGTTGGCTGCCGCCACCCGCAAATCGGTGTTGGTGGCCATGGCCTGGCGCACCAACTCATCCAGACGCGGGTCCTGGTACAGCCGCCACCAGTCGCCCGGCACCGGCGCCGAGACCACGTTTTTTCCGTGCGCAGTCAGATCGCCCTGAAAGTCCTCGCGGTGCACCGCAGCCTCTTTGGGCAAATGGTAATCCGGGCCCACCACCTGACAGGCCGACAGCAGCAAGCCGAGACCGGCCGTCGCTAAACAGGCGGCCGCTTTCATTGCTCCGGCTCCTGCTCGGGTCTGTCGCCGATGATCGACACGGTCGCAGTACGCCCGGCGATCATGCGGAAATCTGCCGGCACGTCATCGAAGGCAATCCGCACCGGAATTCGCTGTGCCAGACGCACCCAGCTGAACGCCGGGTTAACGTTGGGCAGCAGGTTCGAACCGCTGCTGCGGTCACGGTCTTCGATACCGGCGACGATGCTTTCAACATGCCCGCGCAACCGCGAACGGTCGCCAATCACGCGAATATCGACACCTTGGCCGACGTGAATGCCGTCGAGTTTGGTTTCTTCGAAATAGCCGTCGATGTGGAAGGAATTGCTGTCCACCACCGACAACACCGGACGGCCGGCGGTGACGAACTCCTGAGTACGCGGTGCGCGGTCGTTGACGTAGCCGTCCACCGGGCTGCGGATTACCGAGCGGTCCAGATTGAGCTGGGCGCTGTCCACCGACACCTGGGCCTCGGACAACGCCACTTCGGCGCGGGCCACGCGGGACTGGCTTTCTTCCAGTTGCTCGCCCGGCACCAGATTGCCCAGGCCACGGTTGCGCTTGGCTTCACGTTGCGCCTGGGCCAGGGTTTCCTGACGGTCGGCGACCGTGGCCTTGGCCTGGCGCAACGCCAGTTTGAAACGGTCCTGGTCGATGCTGAACAGCACCTGGCCGCGCTTCACCGGTTGGTTGTCACGCACTTCCACTTGCTGGATCAGCCCGGAAACGTCCGGGGCGATCTGCACGATATCTGCGCGAATGTGCCCGTCGCGGGTCCACGGAGCGAACATGTAATACATCACCATGCGCCAGACCACGACGACCGCAAAGGTCACCACCAACAGGGTCAACACCACACGGCCAAGGGTCAAAATAGGTTTTTTCATGTCATCAGGTATCGACTGAGTGAGTCCACGGCGCCGAGCAGCAAGGCGTAAAGACCAACGTTGAACAATGCCCGGTGCCAGACCAGACGATAAAAGTGCAGGCGCGTCAGCAACCCGTGCACCACCAGGTACAGCACGTACGTAATGCCCATCAGCACCAGCAACGTGGGCAGGAACACCCCGCTGATGTCCAGATCACCGATCATAAAGGCGCTCCATCGATACCTTGGGGAAACGGTTCATCGGTCTCGTTACCGATGAACTCCACGCCCGGCAACAGCGCCAGACGCAGACCGGCGAGGGCGTGCAGCAGGTGCACGCGGGTTTCGCCGTCACCTTCCAGGCCTTGGCCATTGAGTGCGCGTCGGGTGCGATCCAGGGTCATCAGCAACGGTGCCGGTGCCGGCAAGCGTTCGCCGGCCTTGAGGCAGGCCTTGAAGTACTCGCCGACCTCGGCCACCACCTGCTGCAGCAAGACGTTCGGCACACCCTGCACCCGTGGCGCATACGCCAGCAAGTCCAGCAGGTTCAGCGCCACACGGACTTCGCGCAGCGCTATACCGGTGTCCTGACCGGTCATCGCCAGGCGCGGCAAATGCTGCATCAGCCGATCGAGCATCTGCACCCCCAGGTGCCGGTGTTCGGCGAGGTTCGCCGGCTCGGTCATGCCGACGATGTCGCGCCAGCTGAAACGAGTCAGGCGCTTGGCCGCCAGCTCCGAACCGAAGGGCCGCGCCACCAGGGTCCAGATAAAGGCAAACAACAAGCCCATGGGCCCGGCCAGGTTGGAGTTGGCGAAGCTCAAAAAGTCCGCGTCGTAGGCGCCCTGGATGCTGATAAACGACGAGGTGTTGACGATGGTCAACAGCATGCCGAGGTAGAAACGCGGCTGTACGGTCAGGGTGCCGACGCAGATAAACGGCACGGCGAACGCCAGCACCAGCATCGGGAAGTCATGCAGGTTCGGCAGGATCAAAAACAGGTAGAGGCTGGCGAACAGCACCGACATCGCGGTCCAGAAAAAGAATCGGTAAATCTGCGGTGCCGGGTCGTCCATCGCGGCGAAAAAACTGCATGCCACCGCCGCCAGAATCACCGCACTGCCGCCATCGGTCCAGCCGAGCAGAATCCACAACACCGAGGCGACGATGATCGCCAGCACCGTCGATGCCGCCGAATAGAGCATCAGCCCACGGTCGAGAAACGGCGTCAGCCGACCCAGCCGCCAATGACGGTAGACCGCACGCCAGTTGTCCTGGCTTTCGCAGCGAATGGCTTCTTGCAGGCTGCGCAGGTCTTGCCACAAATCGATCCATTCACCGAGGCGATACAGCGCGTTGGAAAACAGCAGTTGCTTGCGATCATCCAGCGCTTCGGCACTCGGTTGCAGGGCTTCAAGTTGAGCGCGCAGGGCTTGCCAGTGCTCGACCGAAGCGTCAGTGCGGTCAAGCCATTCAACGGTCGCGGCCAGCAGCGGCGCGAACTTGTCCACAAGCTCGGGCGTGCGCCGCTGCAAGGCGTACAGCGCATCGTCCAGCGCATCCACCACCGGCAGCAGGTGAATCATCCGCCCGCGCAGTTCTTTGATGTTGCGCACGGTTTGCGGTCGCGCACCTTCGTGGGGCAACTGGCCGATCATCAATTCCAGGGAGTTGAACGTGGCCACCATTGAGGCGCGCAAGGTGCTGACTTCGTCGGGCTGCACGTTGCGGGTCAGGAAGCGCTGGCTGTAGGTCACCGCGTCGCTGAACCACTTGCTCACCGCACCATCGAACACCGGCGCCAGCCGTCGGGGCCAGAACATACTGCCGACCACCGCTGCGCAGACGATGCCGAGGAAGATCTCTTCAGTCCGCGCCTCTGCCACATCCCATATCGCCAACGGGTTATCCACCACCGGCAGGGAGATCAGCGGCAAGGTGTAGCCCGCCAGCATCAACGCGTAGTTATTGGCGGTGCGCAAATGCATCGACAGAAACAACAGGGTGCCGGTCCACAGCGCGATGACCAGCACCAGCACATACGGGCTCTGGACGAACATCGGCACAAACAGCAACGCCGCCGCAGCCCCGGTCAAGGTGCCGATGGCGCGGTACAGGGCCTTGGAACTGGTCGGCCCGACGAACGGGCTGGAAACGATGTACACCGTGGCCATCGCCCAATACGGACGCGGCATTTGCATGAGCATGGCGATGTACAGCGCGATCATCGACGCGGCGAAGGTACGCACGCCGTAAAACCAGTCGCGGGCCGGCGGTATGCCGCTAAAAAATCCGTTCACGAGGGGGTCACCGGTAACTGCTGCTCTGCCGTCTCGAATGCCCGAATCACCCGCAGCGCCGCCTCCAGATCCGCCGGATCGATGCCTTCGAGCACCACACGGCGCAAGCGCACCAACTCGGCTTCCACCGCTTGCACCAACTCGCGGCCGGTATTGGTCAAGCTCAGGCACTTGGCGCGACGATCAAGGGGATCTTCAGTGCGGCAGACATACCCGGACTGGCACAACTGATCGAGCAAACGCACCAGCGACGGGCTCTCCATCCCCGCCGCCTGCGCCACCGTCACCTGCCGCACACCCTCGCCCAGCCGCCCGATCATCAACAACGGGACGGCGCAGGCTTCGGAAATGCCGTAGTTGACCAGCGTGGTCTGGCAGATTTTCCGCCAATGCCGCGCGGCCACCACCATGGCACTGCTGATGTTCATCTGAAGGGCGTCGAGGGTCTGGGACACAGGTCAATTCGCACACTGTTAGTTTGCTAACTATCAATATCGCATTGGAGGGGAAATTCAGTCAAGTTTTGAAACAAATTAGCGTAGTGCGCAAAACCTGCGGTGAGGGGGCTTACCCTGATGCCGGTAAATGAACGGAAATCTATCGCCTGGTGATTCATTGTGGCGAGGGAGCTTGCTCCCGCTCGGCCGCGAAGCGGTCGTAATCCGGCAATCGCGTTCCATCTGAATACTCGCGGTGGCTGATTTCAGGGTCGCTTCGCCCGAGCGCGGACCGACCCGCGGGAGCAAGCTCCCTCGCCACAGGTTAGGTGCTCGCCGCTGGAACAGGATGCTCCACGTTCAGTTTGAAGCTGACGCGGAGCATCGTTATCGCATCAGCTCGCTTGCGCCGCCTGTGCAGCCAGGCGGTGTTGCAGCTCTTCCATCAAATCCAGCCCATCGCGCAATGACACATACGCGGCATTGATCAAACGATAGAAGTCTTTGTCGTTGAGATCGCGAATTCGCCCACTCGTCGCGGCAACATCTGGGCAGTGATGAATATGTACTGAAGACGTATATACTTTTTCAGCACTCAATCCCGGAAACCAGACCATGTCCAAACAAGCCGTTTTTACGATGAAACTTGAACCCGAACTGCGCGAACAGTTCATGGCTGAAGCAGAAGCGTCCCATCGGCCGGCGTCGCAAATTGTCCGGGAAATGATGCGTCAGTTTGTTCAAACGCAACGAGAGTCGCGTGAGTACGAGGCGTTCTTGCAACGTAAAGTCGACATCGCGCGAGTCTCCATGCGGGCAGGCGAAGGCCTGACAAACGACGAAGTAGAAGCTGAATTTACTGCCAGGCGCACTCAAGCAGCCAGACAAGGATGAGGATAATTTGGACGCCAGCCGCGGCACAGGATCGTGCAGACATTTGGGACTATCTCCACTCAGTAAACCCACGAGCAGCCATCGAGATGGACAACCGGTTCAGCGACTCGGTTTCTCGCCTCTCACGCCACCCAGAATGTGGTCCTAACGGGACGATCCCGGGTACTCGCGAACTGATCCCTCATCAAAGCTACCGACTGGTCTATCAACTGGATCAGGGAACCGCGTGGATACTCGCCTTGGTCCATACCTCGCGCCAATGGCCTCTTGAGAAATGAACATTCCCGCGCCCTGCGCGGGAACGCATTGCAGCAACCTTAGCTTGCTTGCGCCGCCTGTGCAGCCAAGCGGTGTTGCAGCTCTTCCATAAGATCCAGCCCATCGCGCAATGACACGTACGCGCGTTGATCAGCCGATAGAAGTCTTTGTCGTTGAGATCGCGAAGGGTGATCGATGTGAGGGTTTCCAGCAGATCGGTGCCGATGCGCACACGGCTACAGGCGGTTTCGTGGAGAAAATGGGTTGGTGCGAGGATGTTGTAGGCCAGAACGCAGACGGGGGTTGGATTGGAACTCAGTGGTCGATAAGGAGTCATTGGCGTCGCACTCAAAAAATAATTTTAAAGTGTGGGTAGTGAGTAGGATCGCCAAATCCTGTCGCCGATGTGCGGCGACGTGTCGAACTATAGGTGGGCGTTTCGGGGTTCGCAACCGAGTGGGCGAGCTTCGGAGTTTTCCTCGGAGTTTCGAGCCCTTTCATACATCGGCCAGCAGACGCCCCGCCTCACCCTCAATAAACTCAAACACCTCTTCCGGCACGCTGTACTGGAACTGCTTGCGTCGATGTTTTGAAACCTTGCCCTCGTTGTCCAGGCACATCATCACCAGCTTCGACAGGTCGCTGCCGCGTACGTCGTAACGCTGGTTCACGGCTTTGACGATACGGTCGTAGCGTTCGAGGAACTCGGTTTCTTCGCGCAGTTCGACTTCGAGGGCGCGGCGGGCCATTTGCAGGGTGAATTCGATGCAGCGGGTGGCGTCCCAGAAGCGGTAGATCGAGGGATGGCCAATGAACTCGAAGGCCATTTGGTCGGCGTCCAGCCAGGTGACATTCCAGAAATCGCGGGCGGGTTGTGAGAAGTCCTTGAGGGCGGCTAGATAGCTGGACTCTTCGTGTTTCATGGCCACGGACACCGGCAGCAGCAGGCCATTTTCCAAGGCACCGGAATGACACAGGGTCTGGTGGATCAGAAAGCGTGAAAGTCGGCCGTTGCCGTCCATGAACGGATGGAGGAAGACGAAACCAAACGCCGTCACAGCAGCGGCCACCAGCGGATCGACTTTTCGCGAGGACTGATTGGCGAAGGTCATCAATTCGCCCATCAACTCACGGCACAAGTCCGGCTCAGGCGGGATATAGCTGACCCCGGCAGCACCGCGCAGGCCGTTATGCAGGTGGTTTTGTTCATGGCGGAACAGTGCGGCTTTATCGAAAGGGTTGGAGACTGTGCTGTTCTGCAGTTCCACCAAGTACTCTTCGCTCAGCTCGCGACCATCATGGGCCTGGCGCAGTAATTGAACGAAGCGCCGGGACTTTTCATCGCTGGGTTCTTCCCTCTCGATGGCAAAGGAATCACGGGTTTCGTGGAGATACGCCCAGTTGATGGCTCGGTCCATCATCTCTGTCGGCAACGTCGCCATGAAGGATTTCGCTCGGCCGAGGATGTCGAGGCTGAGCAAAGACTCGAGTTCAGGTGTGTACTCCACGGTGGCGCAATAGTGCAGCGAGCCAAGCCCGTTAAAATCGACGCGCCAGCGGCTGTTGCGTACAGCGGGGCCCGTTATGTAAATCTCGGGGTCGAATAACGCGACAACGCTACCGCGCACGGGTGATGAATAGTCCAGTTGGCGCCCCGTGAAGCTTTCCCAGAGGAAACAGGCTTTGCGAATGAAGACGCCGTTCGGTGCTTTTTCCAGCTCATGGAGCAAGTGTTCTGCGGGGATCGCTTCCAACGCCTGGGACAGAATGCACAGATTGATGCCTTCATGCTTGAGGGCAAACAAAAGATGCTCAAGCATTGAACCTTGAGCCGGCGCCACGGATTGCGGGACCGCCAGACAGTCACCAATCAGCGTGATGCGCGTCACAGGTTTGATCATCGCAGTGCGTTTGGGCGCAAAGCTCTTCAGCTTCAGCGTACTGCGAAGGTAGGCGTATCCGACAACTTGCATGACAAGCAACCCCAGAAAAAACTGACTTTGGCGATTAAAGCCCAGATTTTTTTACTTTTCCCCAGATTTTTTTACATTCCGCCCTTTTCTCTCAGATTTTTTTACACCCCTCGCCCCTTCCTCAGCAGCACATCCAGTTGATCCACCACTTCCGCCCAATCGGAATCGTCGAGGATGTCCTCGCGCAGGAAGTCCGCCTGGCTCTTGGTCCAGAAAAACGCGTCGGCCAGGTGCAGTTCGGGTTTGAGCGGTGAGTGGGTGGCGATGAATTTGTCGATGCTTTCGGCGTCGTCGGGCAGGCCGAGTTGTTTGAACAGGTTGGGGAGGCTGTGGGTAGGTGATTCCATGGGTTGGCTCCTGGGTTTCAGAGGGGATGGTCGGGGACTGCTGCGCAGTCCATCGCGGGCAAGCCACGCTCCCACATACGGTGGTTCCTGTGGGAGCGTGGCTTGCCCGCGATGGCGGCGGTGCCTTCACCGCCAATAATGGCTACTGACTCAGCTCGCACACCTCGGCATGCGGCACCATTTTCAGGTACTGGTCCATCCTCAAGTGCACGAGGTTGTTGTGGTTGCCGGCTTCGACGTAGATCTCTTTCTGACGGGTCAGCATCGGGTCGATGACCATGTCCATACCATAGGACTCACCCAAAGCCGGGACGGCACCCCGTTCGCAGTCGTCGAACAGGTGGGCCAGGGTGCTTTCGCGGGTGACTTGCCATTCACCGCTGCCACGCACTTTTGTCAGGTCCAGATGCCGGCTGGCTGGCAACACGGCCATCAGGTAGTGGCCGTGGTGGTCGTCGAGTATCACCGATTTCGCCACGCGCTCAGCAGGAATGCCCGCCACCCTGGCGGTTTCCAGGCTGCTGGCCGAATGCGGGTGAGAGACTACGTCGAATTCGCAGTGCGCCTCTTCCAGGCTGCGCTGCACGGTTCTTGCCATACGCATGATGCACCTCGGTGTCCGTCGCAAGGCGGGCGGACGATAATTAAACAGGTTGGCGTCTCCTCTAAAGTCTAGGCCTGCTGCCGGAACCCGGTGATAAATCTGCCCACTGGAAACTCGCAAAAATTGATCAAGAATCATCCAGCCAAAGGCTCAACTAGACTATAAGCAGGGCCACCGTGTGGCTCGCGGACGGATGACTCTCCTGGAGGGTCAAGTGAACACTCGCTGGTGGTATGTGGTTGTGCTGTTGTTGGGTTTGAGCGGATCGGCTTTCGCGACAGACACGGTTGTGGTGGTCGTCCCCAACCCGCTCGGCGTCTGGCTGATGATGGTGGGTATCGCGCTGCTCGTGGCGGAGGTGGTGCTGCCCAATTACGGTGTGGTCGGACTGGGCGGCATCACGATGTTCGTGATTGGCGCGGTGATGGTGAGCAACGCCGATGTCCCTACGCCACTGATCATCGGTCTTGGACTGATCAGCGCCCTGCTGTTGATCGCCCTGCTGTTCCACGCGCTGAAAACCCGACCGCGCCACATTGTCAGTGGCGATGCCGGGCTGCTCGGCAGCGTCACACAGGTGACCGCGTTGCAGGGCCACAACACGCACAAGGGCTGGGTGCATTTGCAAGGTGAACGCTGGCAGGTGCACTGCAAGACACCCTTGCATTCCGGGCAACGGGTGCGAGTGGTGGCACGCAAGGGAACGCTGCTGGAAGTGGCCGCGGCTGACGCGGCGTCGCAAGGAGAATGATCATGGGTTTGCAACTGGGTTTTGCCGCGCTGCTGGTGCTGCTGATTGCACTGGCAGGATCGACCTTCCGCATCCTGCGCGAATACGAGCGCGGCGTGGTGTTCCAGCTCGGACGCTTCTGGCAGGTCAAGGGCCCGGGGCTGATCCTGTTGATTCCGGTGGTCCAGCAAATGGTTCGGGTCGATCTGCGGACCGTGGTGCTCGACGTACCGCCGCAAGACGTGATCACCCGCGACAACGTCTCGGTGAAGGTCAACGCGGTGTTGTACTTCCGTGTGCTCGACTCGCAGAAAGCGATTATCCAGGTCGAAGACTTCCTCATGGCCACCAGCCAACTGGCACAAACCACCTTGCGGGCGGTGCTCGGTAAGCATGAACTGGACGAATTGCTGGCCGAACGCGAACGCTTGAACTTTGACATCCAGCAAGTGCTGGACGCCCAGACGGATGCCTGGGGCATCAAGGTCGCCAACGTCGAGATCAAACACGTCGACCTCAACGAGTCGATGATCCGCGCGATCGCCAAACAGGCCGAAGCCGAACGCGAACGGCGGGCGAAAGTGATCCACGCCGAAGGTGAGTTGCAGGCCTCGGAAAAACTCATGCAAGCCGCCGAAATGCTCGGTCGCCAGCCTGGCGCCATGCAGTTGCGTTATATGCAGACCCTGAGTTTGATTGCCGGTGACAAGAGTTCGACTATTGTCTTTCCGCTGCCGATCGAATTGCTCAAGGGCATGGCGGATTTGTCGTCGAAGAGCTGAGCTGTTGATTCACCTGTGGCGAGGGAGCTTGCTCCCGCTCGGCGGCAAAGCCGTCGTCATTCAGCCAATGCGGTGCGCCTGACAAAAGACTGTTGCCAGGTTCAGGGCCGCTCCGCGGCCCAGCGGGAGCAAGCTCCCTCGCCACAAGAAGCGGTTCGCCATTGCTCCAATGCTTTGTAAGGCCCGTGCGCCCAACGCTCTATGCGCTCTCTGAGCAGCGGCGAGGCTTCTCGTTGCTTGTCTTCGCCGTCTGCCACAAACGTTTCGGCCGGTTGTTTGGCGTGCTGACTCACGGCGCTGAACACTTGGGTCCGCTGCTCGGCATTCAGCGCAAAAAACCTCGCCAAACGGCGCTCCATGGCGCCCGGCAATTCACGATAGTTGACCGCCAGTCCGGCAAATTCGTGGCAATGTTCAACGCCCAATTGCAGCAGTTTGCCCAAGCGCCGAGCGATGAAGTCTTCTCGTCCCTCGAATGCTGCCCCATCGTCTAATGCGCTGGCGCCGATCAGCCCCGGCACCATGTGCATGCCCGGACGGCGCAGGTGGGAGACGGCGATTTCCAGCGGATCGCGGTAGACAAACAACCAGGGCGTTTCAGCAAAGCACTCACGCAACCGCTTCAATTCACCGATGTTCCAGGCGTCCAGCTTGATCACCAGGCGTTGTTCCACGCCTCGGCGCGACTGGCCATAGGCCGAGAGCAAACCGCGAATCGCCGCGTTGCGTTCTGCAGGCGGCAGTTCACTGCGTAGCAAGGCATCCAGTGGTGGGGGTTCGGAAATGACGATGTGGTTGTCGAGTTGCGCCAGCATCTGGCAGATCAGCGTCGAGCCACAGCGTGAAGCGTGAAAAATGAATGCGCTTGGTGCCAGTCCTGGGCGGTTCGCTTGCCAAGCACTTAGCGTGCTCAGCGGCGTTTGACGGCGGAAGGCCTGGTTGAACGGCAGGCGCAGCGCCTCCTCCACCGCATCGCGGAAAAACGGCTGTCGCAACGGCTGATCACCAAACCAGCACCAATCGACCCGCCACTCCCCGGCCTGCTGCCAGACACGAATCGGCAACCAGCCGTCGAGGTTCAGGTGTTCCATTGTTCATTCCACTGACGGCGGCCATTGCGCATCGCCGCACGCAACTCTTCACGGGAGAACGCCAGGCCATGTTCGGCAGCCAGCTTCAGGGTGGCGGCGGTAAAAGCTTCGTTGTCGGTCACGCCCTGCAAGACTTTGCAGAGCTGTGGATCGTTTTCCAGCAGCCGTCGAAACTGTGCCAGCGCTTGCGCTGCATGACCGACGCCAGGCGCCGGCGTGGTTGAAACACCCTCGACAATCGCCTGTTCCAACCAAGGGTCGGGCCTGCAATCGATCACCAGATGCACCCGCTCGCAGCTATCGCGATTGTCGACGCTGTGGGGGCGCGACAAGTCGAGAAACCAGCATTCGCCGGCCTCCATCGGCATCTGTAAACCGTCGAGCAGAAAGTCGACGTTCGGTGGGCTGAGCAACGGAATGTGCAGCCGCAGATCGGCCTCTGGCCCCTCAAGATCGTAGTCGCGGTGCTCGTGAATCCGACTGCCAGGCCCCAGCTTCAGCAATCTGGCCGAAACGATATCCAACGGCAATTCCTGCAATGCACGCTGCCATCGACTATCGAGCAGCCACGGCGCTCGCAACACCGGTTTTCCATGGCCAGGGGATAACTCCGTCAGCGCATCAACCGCGCTGATCAGCGCGACTCCGCTCCAGTCGCCGCTGAAATAGTGGCTATTGAAATGGCTGTGCCAGTCGCTGTCCTTGATTTGCGCCAATGCCTGCAACAGTAACGGCAGAGGCACTGTCACCGGCAGGCGGGAAAACGCCGGTCGAGTCATCGGTGCGGTAACACCGCGCATTCGCCGAGCCAGGTCAGTAAGCGATCGAGGCAGGCGTCCACCGACAGCACGCCGGTGTCGAGCACCAACGCCGCCGACGCGGGTGGCTCGTAAGGTGCGGAGATACCGGTGAAGCCCGGCAGTTCACCGCTGCGTGCACGGGCGTAATGACCTTTCGGATCACGCTGCTCGCAAACGTTGAGCGAAGCACTGCACCAGACTTCGCGGTAATCGTCGCCCAATCGCTGGACGAAAATGTCGCGCAGCTCAACCAGCGGCGCAATCATCGCCAGGATCACAATCTGCCCGTTCTCCACCAGCAACGCTGCAACCTCGCTGGCGCGGCGGATATTTTCCTGACGATCCTTGTCGGCAAACCCGAGGTCGCGATTGAGCCCGACCCGCAGTCCATCGCCATCGAGCACCAGGCTTTGCACACCGCGCTCGAACAATGCAGCGTGCAGCGCCTGGGCCAGGGTCGACTTGCCTGCCGCCGGTAAACCGGTCAGCAGGATCGCCGCTCCGCGATGGCCATGGCGCTCTTCGCGTTGCGCCCGGCTGACGCTGGCCGTGGGCGCCAGCAGATTACTTGCTTTGGACATGGGCTGTCGGCACCGTGATGTTGCCGGCGGCCCACGCGTCCTCGCGGCTGGAGAGCGCGGTGGCGATCGACTGCACTTGGGTCGACTGCACCTGATCCGGCAGTGGGTCGAGCCCGGCACTGGCGAAGATCTGCCCGTAAGCGTTGCGCAAGTCGGCGTACGACAGGTCGCGGCGCAAGTCGGCTTGCAGGGTGTTCAGTTCGCCCTGGATCAGCTCCAGTTCGCCGATACCCGCCGCCTGATGGCGGTTACGTAACTGGCCAAGAATCTGCCCGTCGATGTCCGACAGCTGCTGGTTGGTCTGGAACTGGCGCAGCGCTTCGCGGTAGTTGGCGTTGGCCACGTAGAGCTGCGCCAGCACCGCGATCGACATCGCCTGACGGCGCGCCTTGGCCACTTCTTCACCGGCCTTGGCAACATCGATGGCCGCCGGAGCGGAAATCACGTTGAACAGGTTCCAGGTGATTTTCACCCCGTAGTCGGCCCACTTGTCGTTGACCAGAAACGAGTTGCTGTCGTAATGCCCGCCAGCCGAGAGCTCCAGCCCCGGCAGTAGCCGCAGCATGGCTTTACGGGTTTCGGCGGTGCTGATGCGCGTCTGATAATCCTGCTCGCGCAATTCCGGACGGCTGGCCAGGGCTTCCTGCTCAAGGCTGGCCATGCCGACCTTGAGTTCCGGGATCGGGTAATCCTCCGGCGTCGCCAATGTCAACTCGGTGCCCATCTGCAGGTTGATCAGGGTCGCCAGTTCGGTTTTCGCCAACGACAGTGCCCGCCGCTGCTCTTCCAGCTGGCGGGTGGCTTCGATCAACGAACGCTGGTATCCCAAGGCCTGCACCGGGTCGCCGATGCGCTGCTCGCTCATGCTCTGGCTGTTGTTGCGCGCGGCATCGACCCGCGCCATCAGGCTATCGATCTGCTTGAGCAGGCGTTCAGCGGCCACCGCCCGCCAATAAGCCGAGCGCACGTCCTGAACGATGGTGTTGATGACCTTGCGCCGGCGTTCCTGAACGATCAACCGTTGATCGCCTTGCTGCTTGGCGTTGATGTAGCTGACGCCGAAGTCGAGGACGTTCCACACCATGGTCAGGTCGGCGACTCTGCGGTCGCGGTCCTGAGAGGTCGAAGGTTCGAGGGACTGGGTGCCGGTGCGTACGCTCTGGCTGCTGGAGGCGCTGGTGTTGTTGCGCCCTACATAACCGGCGTCCAGGGCCATGCGCGGCAGCATGTCGAAGCTGGCGAGGTCGAGTTGGCGCTTGGCCAACGCCTCTTCCATGATTTTCAACCGGCCCTCAAGGTTGTATTTCACTGCGCGGGCCATGGCTTGATGCAGCGTCAGTGGGCCGCTAAGGGGCTCCTGATCCTTGTACATGCTCGCCAAATCGCTTTTGGCGCGCTGCTCGCTGACACTGCGTTCAATCGGTTCACTGGTTACCGCGCAACCGCTGACTGCCAGCGCCAGCAGGCTGGCGCCGAAAAGTTTCTGACTCTTTTTCATCCTTGGACCGCCCCTAGGTACTGCATAAGTTCAGGTTTTTATTCAGGCGTGCATTTCGCTGATGCCGACCTGCTTTAGAGCCGCAGCCAATGCCTGAATCTGCTGCTTCTCGGTGTTTTCAAGTTGTTGAAGTTGTTCGCCCAAGGTCAGCGCGCCATATACACCGTGCAGCCCCTGAGCCGCATCGCCGCCGTGCTGGATCGACCTGTCGCCGAACGCGTTGACCGAACTGTGGCCACTGCTCGACTCATGGCTGAACAGGCTCGACAGTGTGCTGGCACCAAACACCCCGCCATCACCGCCACCAAAACCCAGGAAGCCGTGAGCGGAGCCAACTCCGCCGCTGTCGCTGCTACTGAACACCTGAGAGATATAGCTGGGGCTCAGTGCGCCGCGATTGATGAAAATATCCCCCAGTGGGCGGATGCCATCGCCCAATACCCGCTGTTCGAATAGCGGTGCAAAAGTCAGCGGTGAGCCGAGATTGCCGGTCGGCGGCGCGAAGACAATTGGCTGCAACGGCGCGTTCGGAGTGCTTTGCGGCGGTGTCGGGTCGCTGACCAAGACCACGACGGCCGGCACCGTGTTGACTGTGAAATTGTTGGAGATCGCGACCCCAGTGCCCGCGTTCCCGGCGCGGTCGGTCACATTGCTGCTGTCCAGACCGATGAAATTGGTCGCATCGCTGATGTTGGCCGCCGGGGTCAGGGTGGCGGTCCAGGTCTTGCCGCCGTTGCTGCTGCTCAGGTTGGTGAGGGTGCCATTGGCCACGCTGATGTCGGACAAATCGAAATGCTTCACCGCCTCGCTGAAGCTGAAGGTCACCTGCGAGGTCTGGCCAACGCCCAGGTTCGGGTTGGCGACGACGATGGTCGCGGTGGGGCGATCACTGTCCAGAGCGTAGTTGTTGGAGATGGCCAGCCCCGTCCCGGCATTGCCTGCAGCGTCGTTGACATTGCTGTTGTCGAGCACAATCAGGTTGGTGGGGTCGGTCACGTTCGCCGTCGGCGTGAACGTCGCGGTCCAGGTCTTGCCGCCGTCACTGCTGGCCAGGTTGGACAACGTGCCGTTGGTCACGCTCAGATCGGACAGGTCAAAACCGCTTACCGCTTCGCTGAAGGTGATGGTCACCCCCGAGGTCTGACCGATGCCCAGCAGCGGTTTGGCCACCACAATGCTTGCCGTTGGACGTTGCGTGTCGATGGCGTAGTT
Organism: Pseudomonas sp. CVAP#3; assembly: GCF_018986375.1. NCBI lineage: Bacteria > Pseudomonadati > Pseudomonadota > Gammaproteobacteria > Pseudomonadales > Pseudomonadaceae > Pseudomonas > Pseudomonas sp. CVAP#3. Next base: position 28,046 of record NZ_JAHMSC010000006.1, on the reverse strand, counting down.
GTTCGAATCTGTGGTGCCCACACCAACGTTGCCAGAGGCGTTCTGCACGCCCGTGTTGTCCAGGGTGATCAGGTTGGTGGTGTCGGTGATATTCGCGGCCGGGGTGAAGGTCGCTGTCCAGGTAATACCGCCATCGCTTGAACTGACCGCGCTCAACGTACCGTTGGCGATGGTCAGGTCGGCGTTGGTGAACCCGCTGACCGCCTCGGAGAAGGTGATGGTCACCAATGAGGTTTCGCCCACCTTGAGTGCGTTGTCGGCCACCACGATAGTCGCCGTTGGACGCACGGTGTCGATGGTGAAGTTGGCGGAATCGGTGGTGCCGCTACCGGCGTTACCGGCCAGGTCGGCCACGCCGGTGTTGGCCAGGGTGATCAGGTTGGTCGTGTCTTTTATGCCGGCAGTCGGGGTGAAGGTGGCCGTCCAGGTGATGCCGCCATCGCTGCTGCTGACGCTGGTCAGGGTGCCGTTGGGCACGCTCAGGTCACTGTTGTCGAATCCAGTCACCGCTTCGGAGAAGGTAATGGTCACCAGCGAAGTCTCGCCCACGACCAGGGTCGGATCGGCGACGACGATGGTCGCGGTCGGCCGCTGGGTGTCGATGGTGAAGTTGTTCGAGTCGGTGCTTCCGCTCCCGGCGTTGCCAGCCAGATCGGCCACTCCGGTGTTGTCCAGGGTGATCAGGTTGGTCGCGTCGGTGGTACTGGCGCTCGGGGTAAAGGTCGCGGTCCAGGTGATCCCGCCGTCACTGCTGCTCACGGCGCTGAGGGTGCCGTTGGCGATCGTCAGGTCGGCGTTGGTGAAACCGGTCACCGCCTCGCTGAAGGTGATGGTCACCAGCGAGGTTTCACCGATTTTCAAGGCGTTGTCCGCCACCACGACCGTCGCGGTCGGGCGCACCGTGTCGATGGCGTAGTTGTTCGAGTCGGTGGTGCCGCTGCCGATGTTACCGGAGCCGTTCTGCACGCCGGTATTGTCCAGAGTGATCAGGTTGGTGGTGTCAGTGATGCTCGCGGTCGGGGTAAAGGTCGCGGTCCAGGTGATCCCGCCATCGCTGCTGCTCACGGCGGTCAGCGTGCCGTTGGCAATCGTCAGGTCGGCGTTGGTGAAGCCGGTCACCGCCTCGCTGAAGGTGATGGTCACCAGTGAGGTGTCGCCAATCTTCAGCGCGTTGTCGGCAACGATGATGGTCGCCGTCGGACGCACGGTATCAATGGTGAAGTTGGCGGAGTCGGTGGTACCGCTACCGGCGTTACCGGCCAGATCGGCGACGCCGGTGTTGGCCAGGGTGATCAGGTTGGTCGTGTCTTTTATGCCCGCAGTCGGGGTGAAGGTGGCCGTCCAGGTGATGCCGCCATCGCTGCTGCTGACGCTGCTCAGGGTACCGTTGGGCACGCTCAGGTCACTGTTGTCGAAACCGGTCACGGCCTCGGAAAAGGTGATGGTCACCAGCGACGTCTGCCCGGCTGCCAGCGTTGGCGAGGCGATCACAATGGTCGCGGTCGGGCGCTGGCTGTCGATCGCATAAGTATTGGAATCGGTGGTCGCGGCACCGGCATTACCGGCCAGGTCGGCAATCCCGGTGTTGTCCAGGGTGATCACGTTGCCGCTGTGGGTGACGCCGTTCACCGGCGTCAGTGTGGCGGTCCAGGTCACGCCGCCATCGCTGCTGCTCACTGCACTCAGCGTACCGTTGTCGATCGTCAGGTCGGCGTTGGTAAAACCGGTCACCGCTTCACTGAAGGTGATGGTCACCAACGAAGTCTGGCCGATCCCCAGCGCGGTGTCCGTCACCACGATGGTCGCCGTTGGACGCTGGGTATCGATGGCGTAGTTGTTCGAGTCGGTGGTGCCGGTCCCGACGTTGCCGGAACCGTTCTGCACGCCAGTGTTGTCCAGGGTGATCAGGTTGGTGGCGTCGGTGGTGCTGGCGCTCGGGGTAAAGGTCGCTGTCCAGGTCACGCCGCCATCGCTGCTGCTTACGGCGGTCAGCGTGCCGTTGGCAATCGTCAGGTCGGCGTTGGTGAAGCCGGTCACCGCCTCGCTGAAGGTGATGGTCACCAGTGAGGTGTCGCCGATCTTCAGTGCGTTGTCGGCAACGATGATGGTCGCCGTCGGCCGCACGGTATCAATGGTGAAGTTGGCGGAGCTGGTGGTGCCGCTGCCCGCGTTGCCGGCCAGGTCAGCCACGCCGGCGTTGGCCAGGCTGATCAGGTTGGTCGTGTCGTGGATGCCCGCATTCGGAGTGAAGGTGGCGGTCCAGGTGATACCGCCATCACTGCTGCTGACCGCGCTCAGCGTACCGTTGGGAATTGTCAGGTCGGCGTTGGTGAAACCGGTCACCGCCTCGCTGAAGGTGATGGTCACCAGCGAGGTTTCACCGGCAGCCAGTGTCGAATCGGCCAGCACGATGGTGGCGGTCGGACGCTGGGTGTCGATGGCGAAGTTGTTGGAGTCGGTGCTGCCGCTGCCCGCGTTACCGGTCAGATCGGCGATCCCGGTGTTGTCCAGAGTGATCAGGTTGGTCGCGTCGGTGATACTGGCGCTTGGGGTAAAGGTCGCGGTCCAGGTGATACCGCCATCGCTGCTGCTCACGGCGGTCAGCGTGCCGTTGGCAATCGTCAGGTCGGCGTTGGTGAAACCGGTCACCGCCTCGCTGAAGGTGATGGTCACCAGCGAGGTGTCACCGATTTTCAACGCATTTTCGGCGACCACGATGGTGGCCGTCGGCCGAACAGTGTCGATGGCGTAGTTATTGGAGCTGGACGTACCCAGGCCGATATTGCCCACCGCGTTTTGCACACCGGTGTTGTCCAGGGTGATCAGGTTCGTCGCATCGGTGATGGCGTTGGTCGGGGTGAAGGTTGCCGTCCAGGTCACACCGCCATCGCTGCTGCTGACCGAGGTCAGCGTGCCGTTGGCAATCGTCAGGTCGGCGTTGCTGAAGCCAGTCACCGCCTCACTGAAGGTGATGGTCACCAGCGAGGTTTCACCAATGTTCAAGGCGTTATCGGCGACCACAATGGTCGCGGTCGGGTGCGCGGTGTTGATCACGTAATTGCCCGAATCGGTGGTGCCGCTGCCCGCGTTGCCCGCCAGGTCACTGACACCGTTGTTGGTCAGGGTGATCAGGTTGGTGGCATCAGACACCCCGTCGGTCGGGGTGAACGTGGCGGTCCAGGTGATACCGCCGTCGCTGCTGCTCACCGCGCTCAATGTGCCATTGGCGATGCTCAGGTCGGCGTTGGTAAAACCGCTCACCGCTTCGGAGAAGGTGATGGTCACCAACGACGTTTCACCGGCCGTGAGGGTGCTGTCGGCGACCACGATGGTCGCGGTCGGGCGCACGGTGTCGATGGCATAGTTATTCGAATCTGTCGTACCTGTGCCCGCATTACCCGCCAGATCGGCGATTCCGGTGTTGTCCAGAGTGATCAGGTTGGTGGTGTCGGTGATGCTCGCGGTCGGGGTGAATGTCCCGGTCCAGGTGATCCCGCCATCACTGCTGCTGACCGCCGTCAACGTGCCGTTGGCAATCGTCAGGTCGGCGTTGGTGAAACCGCTCACAGCTTCAGAGAACGTGAAGGTGACCAGTGAGGTGTCGCCGATTTTCAGTGCGGTATCGGCGACCACGACGGTTGCCGTTGGCCGCACGGTGTCGATGGTGTAATTGTTGGACGTGCTGGTGCCGACCCCGGCGGCGCCCAGTGACACACTCTGGACCCCGGTGTTATCCAGGGTGATCAGGTTAGTGGTGTCAGTAATGGCGTTGGTCGGGGTGAGAGTCGCCGTCCAGGTCACCCCGCCATCGCTGCTGCTCACCGCGGTCAGCGTGCCGTTGGCAATCGTCAGGTCGGCGTTGGTGAAACCGGTCACCGCCTCAGTGAAGGTAATGGTCACCAGCGAGGTCTGGCCGATGTGCAGGGCGCTGTTCGCCACCACGATGGTAGCGCTAGGTGTCGGCGCATAGGCGGTGTTCACGGTGCCGCCGTCGTTGAAGATATTGTTCACGGCCGCCACGCTGGCACCGGTACTACCGCCGCCCAGCGCCGGACCGCCGGAGCCACTGCCACCGACGTTACCGGACAGCGCCGCGAAGTTGGCGGCGGTCATCAAGACCGTGCCTTTGTTCCAGATCGCGCCGACACCTTTACCGGCCGCGCCACCGGGGTCGGCGGAGCCGCCCAGGCCACCACCGCCACCACCGCCACCACCGGCGGCGATGTTGCCGGAAATCACCGAGGTGCCAATGACCGTCAGGGTGCCGCTACTGGCGTTGTAAATACCACCGGCAGCCGACGAGCCGGCCCTGCCGGGCTTGTCCCAACCGGAGCCGCCTCCGCCACCGCCGATGGAAATCGTGCCGTTGTTCGCCGTACCGCCCGCACCACCGCTGCTGTAGTTGGCAGCCCCCACGCCGCCCGCGCCACCGCTGCTGCTACCGCCGCGACCGCCCATGTAGTTGGGGTTGTAGCCGCCACCGTTACCGCCCGTGTTGGCACTACCACTCGTACCGCCGTAGACACCCGTGCCGAAACCGGAGGTGCCACCATGACCGCCGGCTTGCCCGCCCAATGCACCGCCACCACCGCCGCCGCCGCCGACCGCGCCACCGACGTAAGGTGAGGTAACCCCGCCACCGCCACCGCCGCCCGAAGCGGCGTTGCTGGTCACGGTGACGTTCTTGAGGGTCAGGTTGCCGGCGTTGTAAATACCGCCACCCATGGCCGCCGAGCCGTCCGTACCGGCGGCAGCACCATTACCGGCCACCAGGCCCTGTTTGATGATCAGCCCGTCGAAGGTCGCAGTGACCCCGGAAGCGACCTGAACCACCCGGGTCTTGTACTGACCGTTGAGGGTCACATCGGCAATGCCGTCGTGGTTCAGGTCACCTTCCAGCGTGACGTTCTTGGTAACGGTCAGTTGCGAATTCAGATTGACCGTCATGGTGGTGCTGAACGTCACCGTGTCACCCACCACGGCATCGCTCAGCGCCTGGCGCAATGAGCCGACCCCACTGTCACCGTTGTTGGTGACCGTCAGGGTCGCCAGGCTGTACTGATACGCGGCCATGGACTGGGCCGACAGCACGTTATGGCTCTCGATGGTGCCGGTGGCGATTTCCAGATCCCAGTCACCACTCACACCGGTACGGTTGTTCGACGCGGCGATATCGCGCCCGGTAAGTTGCGCCAGCGAGTCGACAAAGCTGATGCCCTTGTCACCTGCAGCGGTGTTGCAGGCGTAGATCAGAATGTCGCCGCCGACGTTCATGTCATTGCCGATGCGCGCCAGCACCGCGCTGCGAGCCGCCACGTTATCGGCCGACAGGTAAGTGTCGCCCAGCCACAAGTCGCCGCTATTGCCGTGGGCGATGATTTCCACGGTACTCACGCCGTGGTGGGTATCCAGATAATCGGCGATCTGTTGCAAGCCGTCCTTGGTCGGGTCGAGCTGGACCACCTGGGTGCCGGGCGACACGCCTTTGAGCAGGCTATCGGCGTCCTTGATGCGCGAATCGACGAACACCACGCTCTGGCCGGGTACGGCGGTGGGTGTCGCAGCAGGTGCGGGCGTAGCCGCTGACGTGTTGTCCGCTTGGCCGTGGGTGTCCTTGCTGGCCACCGGGTGGTCGGCAACCGGAGCCTTGGCAGCGTCCGCCGTGGCGTGGCTGTCGGCTTGGGCGGCAGTATCGGCAACGGTGGCCGCCACTGCGCCGTCGAACAGCATTCGCGGTTCCAGGGAAATGATCATTGGCGATGCCAGAACGCGTGCGCCTTGGAATGTTTGCGACTTGCCTTTGCTCCACCACATGCTGCTCACCCGGATTCGAACTTTTATTACCGCGCAAATAAAAAACGCCGCAATCAACTGATCGCGGCGTCGGCTTTCATGCGAATAACGTTGGCGGCGCTGGCTGAGCCATCGTGCCAAAAGGATAATTCTGCGTATTTGTCGAACAGGTCCGGCGGCAGGATCGTGCGCCGAGGCTCCAGCGCGACCGAGCGCTTGACCTTGTGCAGCCCCGATACCCCGAGCGCCTGGTCGAATTCCGGCGCGTCATAGGCGAGGTTGTTGAAATCGTGCTCGAACCAGGGTTCGCCAATGAAATCGTAGATCAACCGCATGACCCGGTCAGGGGCCTGGCTCAGCAGGTCGTAATCGACGATCAGCAGCGAGTCGGCGTTTTCGCCGTAATAAGCCTCTTTCAGCGCGGTCCAGGCAAAGCCCACCAGACGATTGCGCTGGGCCAGGGTTTCACAACGACTGTAAACGGTATGGCGCTCGATTTCGTCATTGAACAGCTTGGTGTTCTCGAACGGATTGGCGCGGTACAGACGCTCAAGGCTGTCCATCACCCAGGCGACATTGCGCACACAGGCAATGGTTTTGGCCTTGGGAAACAGTTCCCGTAGCGCAGGCTGACGCGAGCACCATTGGCGATTGGTATCGAAGATAACGGGTGTATCTGCCTGGTCGGCATAGAAGGAGTCGAACAGACCGCGCAATAGACGACGGCGGAGCGGAGTGTCGATCACCGCGCCAAATTCGCTGCCGGCACTGCATTGCTCCAGGACACTGGAGAACAGCGAGCCGACGGGGCTGGTCATACCGGCATGAAAACGCGGGTTCTGCAACAGAATCGCAGAAAGCAGGGTCGAGCCTGAGCGCGGCAAGCCGGAGATAAAGTGGAATTGCTGCATCCCTTCACCGTAGTCGTAAGTCCTTTTGTAGGACGAAGCGTAGCCTACGAAATTGGATCCGAACAGTGGTGTTTTGATATCAAATCGGAACTAAAACCTTGTAGAAGGTGTGGTTGTAATGAATGCGCACAGAGTGAAACGTTTAAGCCAATAACCGTCTTGTGGATACCTTCAGTTGAAGCCTTGAATGTCAAAAGATCGCAGCCTTCGGCAGCTCACGGTTTAGGCGGAGCTGCCGAAGGCTGCGATCTTTTGATTTGCAGGTAACTGACGTTCTTCGCCGTACTACCCGTTATTTTTTGGGGCTGTTGATGACAAACAACCGCGCCCGCGCATTGCCGGCGACTTTTTCACTGATCTTCTGCCAGTCAGCGGGCAACGGTGCGAACTCATCAGGTTGGTCAGCGGTGCTGAACAACCACACACGGTGCGCTTCGGGTGGCAGGTCGGTGAGCCGATCGAGGTAAATCTTGTCGGCGGCTTCCTCTACCAGCGTACCGAAACCGTAGGCATTCGGGCGACTGGACGTGCCATTGGCCAAGGGCGGAGTAAAGAGCCGCGGCTGGACGACGGTGCGATCGTAGTAGACGTACGGCATGTACCAGAGCAGATCGCTGATGACGACCTGATCACCCGGCTCGTAATGCTGATTGATGAACTCCACTGTCACATTGAGCTGGTCATTTGGATCGACCGTCGCGTTGTTTTTCAGGCCCACCCCTTCAATGCCGATAAACAGCATGAGAAATGCCAGGGCCAGCACCCGAGCCCCTTTTTTCAGGCCATCGACGCTCAGGGCAATGATCAGCGGCAACCCCAGCGCAAAGGCCGTCACGTAGCGCTCGATAAACACCGGCGAAATGAACGACACCAGGAAAACCAGCACCAGCGGCACCACCGCGTAAATCGCCAGCAAGGCACTCCAGCGGTAGACGCTACGATCACGCAGCACCGTCAACACGATCACGGCCAACAACAGCACCGGCAGTGCGAAAAACACCGACCTGTGCAGGAAGTCATCATCGCTCTGGATCATGAAGGTCCAGACCATGGACGGCAGAGAGCTAAGAGTGACCGGATCTTCCCAGCCCACATCGCCGCTGGCCTTGAGTTCCGGCATGTGCTGAACCAGGCTCAGCAACTGCGGGACCCACGGCAGAAACAGCAGCACGATCGCTGCATTGGTCAGCCACCAGCCCGGGCGGTTGATGTGCCGCAACCGCTCGCCTGGTTGCACCCGCAGCACCAGCAGGTACAACCAATGGGCAATCACGCACAGGGCCGTGAAGTAGTGGGTGTAAAACGCCGCCGCCATCAACAGCGCATAGATCACCAGATACCGTGCACGCTGGGGCTGTTTGACCCAATACACCAGTGCAATCGTCGCACCCAGCAGCAACACGCCCAGCAGCGAATACATCCGCACTTCCTGGCTGTAACGCACCGCCGAGGGGAATAGCGCCAGCAACAACCCGGCCAGCAACGCCGCCCGCGGGTTGGCGATCAACCGTACCAGCCAGACGCCCATTGCGACCGTGGCGATCCCCGGTAGCGCACTGAGGCCGCGAATCGAGAGCATGCTGTCGCCAAACAGTTCGATCCAGCCGTGCAGCACCATGAAATAGAGCGGTGGATGCACATCACGGGCCGCGTGAAACCAGATCCCGGCCAGATCGTACTGGCTCATCAGCAGGCTGGAGCCTTCATCGCCCCAGATCGCCGCGGCTGTCAGGTCGTAAAACCGCACGAACGCCGCCAACAGCACAATTGGCCAGATCCCGTAATCGGTCAGCCATTGAAACAGACGCGCCGAGGCCGTCAGCCGAGTGCGTGCAGCACACGCATCAGGCTTGCCGACAAGCTCTGTTTCTCTACGGTATTCCATCTATCCCCCTGGGTGATTGAAAAGGCCCTATAAGGCTTGGACCTTGAATTGGGTGTGGATGCTGCCCCATTCCCTGCACGCACGCAATGTAGCGGCATTCGTCTTTGCGGCTACGCTGATCGGTGGTCGGCGGACACGCCGGCCTCCTCCAAAAAACACAGGGATAACAACCATGGAAGTGTTTACCGGAACCATCCAGACCTTCGCTTTCAACTATCCTCCCAGCGGCTGGGCGTTGTGCAACGGGCAGACCATGCAAGTCGGCCAGTTCCAGGCGCTGTTCGCCTTGCTCGGCACCAATTACGGCGGCAACGGCACCACAAACTTCATGCTGCCGGACCTGCGCGGTCGCCTGCCTTTGTGTCAGGGGTTGGGCCTGAACCTCACCCCACGGGTGATCGGCACCTCCTCCGGCGCCGAAAAAACCGCCGCCACGGTGAGCAACCTGCCCATTCACACACCCACGGCGACCGCTGTCGGCACCCCTAACCTGACGGCCAACACCACCGTCAACCTGGCCAGTGTTGCTGCCACCCCCTCGAGCACGCCATCAAGTACCAATGCCTTTATCGGTGCCTCCAGCGGCGGCCCGGGCACGGCCAATATTTACTCCACCGCACAGGGCACTGCGCCCGTGCCGCTGCAAGGTGTCAGCACCTCCGTTGGCGGCACCGTCAACGTCGCCGTCTCCGTAGCGCCCATCGGCGGTGGCGTGCCCATGGACACGATGAACCCGTTCCTGGTCCTGAACTTCAGCATGTGCCTCAACGGTCTTTTCCCGTCTCGCAACTGAACATGCCGCCGGGGCCCAAGGCCTCGGTTCTTCACTTTTCTGGAGCCAGGCCATGCAACAACAGGTCAACAGCGATCATTTTCGACAGCTATTGGAAACACCCACCCGCTTGTACCTGGAGGATGGCAGCCAACTGTCCGTGATCATCGAATCGGTAGAAGACACGCCCAGGGCACGCTTGTCAGAGAGCAGCCGAATGCCTTTTGGCGTGACCTTGAGCAGCCCGCTGCCCACCTCGTTCGTCGATGGACTCTGTGCGATCGACTTGCCTGAGCTGGGCCGTATCGAAGGCATATTCGTATCGCGCACACTGGCCTTGGGGCGCGACGCAAGCCGGGCGTATTTCTACATCACCTTCAACTGACCAGAATCTGCGGCTGGTTGGGATACCAGACCAGGCGTTCAGCCGCGACACTTTGCTCCTCGACCTGAAACCCCAGCGCCAGATAATGCTGGCGCGCATGAGGGTTGCTCGCCCAGACCACCGTGCTCACCGGGCAGCGCACCTGTTCGGCGGCTTTTTGCACGCCTTGCAACACCGTACGGCCATAGCCCTTGCCTCGGGCCGCCGGAATGAACGCCAGATACAGGACGCGAATTTCGTTGCTGCCAAACTCGGCGGTCAATGCGCCAATCGGGGTGTCGAGTTTCTCTACCACATAGTGCAGCGCGTTGGGGAAGCGCTCCCCGGTGCCCTGCTCCTGCACCCGAAACTGCTGGGCGATGACCTCCTCGACCAACTCGCGTTCGCCGTCGATCCATTGCAGATCGGGGCGCGCCGCATGATAGAGGCTTTCCAGAAACGGCCCATCGGTCGCCCGCGACGGGCGCACCACCAAACCGTCTGCGGCATTGGCACTGTTGTTCAGCATCGTGATGCTCCTTGCGCTAAAAACCACTCTCCCTCACGCCCAGCGCCGCCAATCGGCGCCAGGCGGTCCCCAGCAACGACTCACTGCCGCCCTGCAACACCACCACGCCGCGCAATGGCTGCACCGGGGTGACAATGCCGTCGAGCACCTTGAGCCGCACCGCGTATTGCGCTTGCACAGGCTCGGCGCGCTGGCTCTGATCGCGGCGCACGGCAATCGGCCCGTGGTGGTCGGAGGTCAGCGCTTCCTGATCGACAACCACCGCGCCGTTGGTGTCGATTTCAGTCAACTCGACCGCCACCGCCGGGTGCATCGGGTCCTCGGCGATAAACCGTCCCGTCGCACCGGGTGCAACCCGCCACAGCTCGGCTTCGGCCAGATAACCGCGCAGTCGCGCACCCTCTTCGACGACCCGAGCCAGGGTATCTTTAGGCGACAACCAGCGGCCAACGGCCAGTTGCGGCAACAGATCGCGCACTTGGCCGGCCTGGGGCGCCCGCAGCAGCAGGCGCTCGCGCTGCGCCGCCAAACCGCGATACTCGGCCACCGCTTCCGCCAGCCGTTGTTCGACGATGCCGGCATCGGCGGCAGTTTCGCTGCGTCCGGCCTGACGGCGCATCTGTAATTGCTGGATCTCGATTTCCCGACGCGCGATGGCCTGACGCGAATCCAGGTCCGGCGACTCCAGCTCGATCAACACATCGCCCTGGGCGACGATCTGCCCGTCGTGGACATTCAGCTGCTTGACCCGTGCCGCCACTGGCGCATGCAAGGCACTGACCCGGCCAGCCTCGAGCATGCTCGGCAGTTCCACCGCGCTGCGCCATGGCAGCACCAGCACGGCAATCACCGCCAGCAATCCCAGGCCACTGAGCAACGCCCGCGGTGCATGGGCCTGTTCGCGGCGGCTCCACCATTCACGCCACTCACGCGCAATCGGCAAGAAGATGAACCACACCAGCTCAACCATCATCAGGAAGATCCCCAACAATTTGAAGAACAGGTGATACACCGCCAGCGCAATCCCGAAAAACAGCACCGCGCGCCACAGCCACGAGCCGTATCCCCACCACAGCAAACGCCGCTGCATCGACGGCGACCAAGGCTCCGGGGCCGGCTCGCCGTAACCGAACAGCGCCTCGCGCAATCGCCAGCGACACAAAGCAAATGCCCGACCCTGAAGGTTGTCCACTTCCCAGAAGTCGCTGAGCAAAAAATAACCATCGAAGCGCATGAACGGGTTCAGGTTGACCGCAAGCGTAGTGAGCCAGGTCGCGCTGGCGAGCATGAACGCCGCCGTCCGCGCCGGCCCGTCCGGCAACAGCGACCAGGCGAGCAAGGCGATACATGCCAGCAGCAACTCGGCGAGCACCCCGCCCGCGCCGATCAGCAACCTCGCGCGCCGATCATTGACCCGCCAGGCGTCGCTGACGTCGGTGTAAAACATCGGCAGCAGCACCATGAACGCCACCCCCATGCTCTGCACCCGACAGCCGGCGCGCTTGGCCATGAAGGCGTGGCCGAACTCATGACAGAGCTTGGCAAAGAACAGCGCCACCCCGAACGCCAACGCACCGCCAAGACTGAACAAGTGCGGGAAGGTCGCGATAAAGCGCTGCCAGTCTCGCGACACCAGAAACACCCCCAGCCCCAGGGTCAGCGGCAAACCATAACGCAACGCTCCAGGACCAAAACGCGCGAGCCATGGCCAGGCACGATTGAGGAACGTGTCCGGGCGCCACAGTGGAATCCGGAAGAACAGGTATTGATGCAGCAAAATCTGCCAGACACTCTGACGCTGCGCGGCGGCCTTGAGGCCATAACTGGCGCGCTGTTGCGGATCGAGGGCGGAAATCAGGTCGTGGGCGCGCAAAAAACTCAGCAACTGCTCAAGCTCAGCGACATCCAGAGGCAAGCCCGGTTCGCGATTGGCGGCGCGCAGCACTTGCTCGGGATCACCCAACGACCAATGACGCAGCAAACGCATGGCCGCGGCGCCGAGTTTGAAGTAGCGCCCGCGCAGCGGGTCGGCCAAGGTCCAGCGCGGCGATCCGTCCAGCGCCGGGGCGGCCATCTGCAACTGTAAATCGGCACGCAGGCTGGGCAATGTCATCTAGAGACCTACACTTTGGCGCAAGCCGGCCAGCGGCTTGCGCAACAGGTACAGCGCCAACGGCGCACGATCGCCGAAGATTTTCGCCGTACCGCGCAAGCCGATACGCGGCGGCGCGGCCTCGAAACTGGCGTCGAGCCGATACGCCAACTGGCCGCCGGCCGTCGGTTGCGCTTCATAGGCCGAGCGTTCGAGTCTGGCCGAATGCCGTTGCAACGGATCGCTGTCGAGAAACAGCGCCACCTGCGCGCCCGGCTCCAGTGCAATCGCATCGCCGACCGCCAGTTCGATGCGCAATTCCGCCTGGCTCGGGTCAGCGATTTCCATCAGCCGCTCGCCGGTCTGCACCGGTTTTCCAGTCCAGCGTTCGGCGTCGGCGAACACCGCAATGCCGTCGCGCTCGGCACGCACTTCGCTGCGTTTGAGCAGTTCGCGGGCGTAATCGCGCTCGGCACGTTTCTGCTCGACCCGCGCGGCCAGCAAATCAATTTTCGAACTCGATTCGGCGTCGGCAAAGGCGCGCTGGGCGTTGGCCTTGAGCTCGGCTTCCGCCACGCCCAAGGCCCGGTCGGCGACGTCGGCCTGGGCTTTGAGCGTGGTGCCTTCGAAGCGCAGCAACAGGTCGCCGGTCTTCACGTTCTGGTTGGGTTTGACCAGGAACTCGGCGATCACCCCGTCCAACGGCGCCGCCACCACCCGACCGCCGAGTGGCACGACCTCGGCCGGCGCCAGCACCGACTGGCGTACCGGAATCAACAAGCCCAGCACCAGCACCGCCGCCAAGGCGACCTGACGTTTGCGGGTCCAGCGCAAGCGCCACGGTTGACGCGGTTGCAGCGCCAGCCAGGCGTGACTGTAGGTGTCACCCAGTTGCGACAACAGCACTTGCTCGGACGGATTCCACGGTACATCGCGAGCCAGCCACACACCGCCGAATACCTGGCCCTGGCGATCAATCAGCGGCAGCCAAAACACTTGTGTGGCAGAAAGACTTTGCCAGTCGGCCTGAATCGGCCCGCTCAACGACGTAGCCGGAATGACCCGCGCCTGTTTCACCAGCTCGAGCTTGAACAACTGCGCCACCGCTTGCTCGACGAACGCTACAAACGGCGCATTCGGCTCCACGGCACTGACACCGGTAATCGCCCGCACCTTGCCGGCAATCAACAGCGCCGCATGACGAAAACCGAACAAGGATTGACCGTCATTGGCCAGGCTGTAGGCCAGTTGTTCGGTAGTGCGCGCGGCACGGGTCTGGCGCTCCAGCTCCAGAAAGCGCGCGAACACCTGTTCGGCGCCACCAACGACGGGCGCGTTCACTTGAACTCCACGAAGCGCGCCGTGCCGCTCATCCCGGCCAGTAAGCCACTGGCGTTGGGCACCGTTGCGACCAGCAGCAAGGTCTGGCTGCCTTCGTCGATTCGCGCGCCGAGGCGTTTGACCGTGGCGTCGATGGGCTGGCCGGTTTCATCGGGAACGAAGCTGAAGGTCTGTCCGGGCTTGAGTTTGCCCATCCAGCGCGAGGGCACCAGCAGGTGGATTTCCAGGCTACGGTTGTCGACGATGTCCAACAGCGGCGCACCGGCGGCGACGCTTTCATAACGCTGAACCTTGCGTGCGACGACCTGGCCGTCAAACGGCGCGACAACGCTGCAGCGTTTGACCTGAACCTGATACACCTGAGATTGCGCCTGAATTTCGCTGAGTTTGGCTTCGGCTCGCGCCACTTCAAAACGTCCGACCGAGTTCAACGAAGCGAGTTGTTTGTTGTGGGCCAACTCTTCGCCGGCACCCCGGCTGGCGGCCTGTGCGGCGTTGAGCTGGGCCTGAAAGGCCGAGCAGTCGAAACGCGCCAGGGTGTCACCCTTCTTGAAGGACTCGCCTTCACTGAACGGCAACTCGACAATTCTGCCGGGCAGTTCACTGGCAAGCACCGCTTGATCGCGAGCACGCAACACACCGCGGGCTTCGCTGCTGGTTGTGGCATGACTGCCTGTGCTGGTGCTTTCCAGCAGCGGATCGTCTGGTACGGGCGTTTGCGCCTGTGATACGCCTGCCAGCCCGATCAAACCTAACGCCAAACCACAAAAACGCCGCATAGCCATGTCTCCCTGACAGATGGTCGGAGTCTAAGACAGCTTCGACCAGCGTCAAGCAATCAGCCATCACTGCCCGAAATTGCGGCTCGGCACTGCAAATTCGAGATCAGCGCGCGGTATGATCGCGGCCTCGATTTCAGCGTTTGCGGATTAAGGACAATTCATGCGTATCGGTCTTCTGTCGCCCCTCGCTCTGGCACTTGCCACAACCTGCGCACTCCCGGCCCACGCCAGCTACGATCAGGACGCCTGTACGCCTGAACTGTCGCTCAGCGGCGACGGACGCTGCAACAATGTGGCTTTCCTCAACCCTGGCAACGACAGCCGCGCCAATTTGCGCTTGCTGCTCTCCGATCAAGGCGCGCTAGCGCTGAACCCGGCGCCATTGGGTGATTTTGACCGCGAGGCCGGCTACGGCCCGGTGCCGTTCGACCTCGGACGTCTCGACTCACCGCCAACGCAGGCCCCGACGCCACCTCCTGAAACGGCCCCGGTTTCAGTGCTCGATGAGCCCCTGCGCCAACTCGGCATCAGCCACGAAGCCTCGACCATTGCCGGCAATCAGTTCATCGAAGGCGAAGGCAGCCGCTGCCGCAGCAACAGTGAAGAGAGCGCCGCCGCGTTCCTCGCGCAACTGCTGAAAACCACTCAATTGCCCGCCGAAGAACGCCAAAGCCTGGCGCAAAGCCGCCTCCAGATGCTCGCCGCATGCAGCTGGGAAGCCGATCAACTGAACAGCCTGCTGCCCGCCTCAATCACCTCTGAACCGGGTAAAGCCTTCCTCACGTACCTGCGCGGCGCGGCGCAGTTCTATGGCGGCCAGTTCGCCGAGGCCACGCAAACCTTCGCCAGCCTGAACAACAGCGAACAGCCTTGGCTCAAGGAAACCGCGCTGTACATGGCCGCGCGCATTGCGCTCAACGCGGCTCAGCAAAACGCTTTCGACGAGATGGGCCTGCCGACGCTCGAGCATGTGGATAACGCGAACCTGCAAATGGCCGAAACCGGCTTCGACAACTATCTGAAAACTTATCCACAGGGCGAGTACAGCGCGTCGGCCAAAGGCCTGATCCGCCGCGTGCACTGGCTGGCCGGCGAAGATCAGAAACTCGCCGATGACTACGCCTGGCAACTCACCCAGGCCACTGACGCCCAGCGCAACAAAACCCTGCCGGAACTGGTGGAAGAGGTCGACAGCAAACTGCTGACCCAGCCGGATAACGGTATTCAGGCGCCGCTGCTGCTGGCGGTCAAAGACTTGCTGAGCATCGGCACCTACCAGACGCCTTTCAACCTCAAGACGCTGCAAGCGCAGAAAGCCTCGTTTGCCCAGCAACCAGCACTCTACGACTACCTGCAAGCTGCGGTGCTGGTGTACCTCGAGAAAAATCCCGAGCAGGCACTGAACGTCCTCCCGGGCAGCGTCCCGGACAAGCTCGACTACCTTGCCTTCAGCCAACAGATGCTGCGCGGCATCGCCCTGCATGAGCAGCACAAATGGCCGGAAGCCGAAGCGCTGTGGCTGGAGTTGCTGGGCAAGGTCAAACAGCCGTTGCAGCGCGAGCAGGTCGAACTGGCGCTGGCCTTCAACTACGAACTCAGCCAGCGGCTCGGCAAAGTGTTCGCCGCCGACTCACCGATCAAGACACCTGCCGTGCGTTATCGCCTGCAACGGCTAGTGGCCGACGCCCCACTGCTGCGTCAGCAATTCAGCCAGGGCGCGGACGCCACCGAGCGCAACAGCGCGCTGTTCGTGCTGCTCTACAAAGAGTTGCTGCGCAGTCAGTACGCCGAGTTTGCCGAAGACTTCAAACGACTGCCGGCCGAGCCGTCGACGGACAAACTCGGCGTCAGCATTGGCTATTTCTACAGCACCGGCCAGCCGCTGACGATGTTCCGCTGGCAGGGCGACAAGGCTGAATCGGGCTACCACTGCCCAAGCATCGCCGAGGTTGCCGCGACCCTTCAGGCGGACGGCAAGAACCCCAAAGGCCTGAACTGCCTGGGTGAGTTCATCCTGCGCAATGGCCTCGACAGTTCACCGCTGGAAGCCAAACCCAACAAGTCCGAACTCGGTGCCACAGGGTCGGCATTCAAAGGCGAGATCTACTCCCGGCACGAAGGTTATCGCCAGGTCATCGACAACGCCAAAGCGCCGAAGGAAGACCGCGCTTACGCTCTGTTCCGCGCCATCAACTGCTATGCGCCCTCGGGCAATAACAGCTGCGGTGGCAAAGATGTCGAACCGGCTGTGCGCAAGGCCTGGTTCCGCCAGCTGAAAAGCGGTTTTGCCGATACTCAATGGGGCAAGTCGCTGCAGTATTACTGGTAAGCCATGAGAGATTTCCTCAAAGGCCTGGCGCTGCTCGCACTGCTGGTCAGCGCCCCATCCTTTGCGGCCGTCGACGCCGGCGAGTACGACGCCTTTTGGCTGTGGAGCGGGGTCAACACGCAACCAGTACTGGCCCAGGCGAAAACCCTGTATGTCCTGCAAGGGCAGATCAGCGAATCACGCCGCACGCCACAGCGCGGCGTGCGCTTCATCGCCCAAGGCATCGCTATCCCGCGCCTGACCCAGGGCGAAGTCTGGGTGACCTACCGCGCCCACACGCTACGCTGGCCGGAGCCGGTCTATCAGCAATTGCTGGGGCAGGTGCAGCGCTGGCAACAGGCGGGTAACCCGGTGGTCGGCATCCAGATCGACTTCGATGCCCGCACCCGCTACCTCGACGAATACGTCAGCTTCCTCAAAGACCTGCGCCAACGCCTGCCCGCCCAGTATCGCCTGAGCATCACCGGCCTGATGGACTGGAGCAGCCACGCCGATCCGCAGGTGATCGGCCAGCTCAAAGGCGTGGTCGATGAAGTGGTGGTGCAAACCTACCAGGGCCGCCACAGCATCCCCAACTACGCCGCCTACCTGCCAAGGCTGAACAGGCTCGGCTTGCCGTTCAAGGTCGGGCTGATTCAGGGCGGCGAATGGGAGGAGCCGGGGTATTTGAAGGACAACGAGTGGTTTCGCGGGTATGTGGTGTTTTTGCAGAATCGGTAGGCAGGCTATATGACGCAAACGCAACCGTAATATTGGCTCATAAAACCAAGCTCGCCGTGACTTGACGCCAATGGCCTCCTAGGGCAAAAACAACCACCGCGGGTGCTGGAGCGTCGGCCATCCCTGCATGATCTCTTTGTTAGGTTGCAGTTGACGTCAGTGTCAACTCGACTTAGCATCGGCCCCACTACTCAACCCCGTACGCAGTGATTCAGTTCGCTGGCAGTTGGGGTGAAAAAACCGGCCTCGGCCGGTTTTTTCGTTTCCAGGGATTGGAATTGTGCGCACAGCGTTCTTCGTCGACGGTTACAACCTTTTCTATGGCCTGCTGGCGGGTACGCCTTACAAGTGGCTGGACTTGTCGAAACTACTGGCCCATATCGCTTACGTAGAAAACCCGGCCAGCACGTTGGCATCCGTCGATTATTTCACCTCGTCTGTCAAACCTGAGCTTGCGACCCGCGGCCGAGTATCAAAGGAAGCCCAAGACTCCTATGTCCGAGCGCTGAAAGCCAGTGATGTCCGTGTCCACTATGGCCGACATCAGCTCGAACCCGCCAAGGCCCCACGCTTCATTGATAAAAAAACCGGAGCGTCGCGTCAGGACAAAGTCGACATCTGGAAGCTCGAAGAGAAAGAAACAGACGTACATATCGCAATCAGCATGTACCGCATTGCAGCCAGACAAGCCCTCATCAGCGAGACAGATCGCATCGAACAACTGATATTGGTCTCTGGTGATACCGACATGACACCGGCCTTGAGAGCCATTCGAGAAGACTTCCCTGAGATGACCGTAGGAATCGTTCTACCCCACAGACCTGAGTTCAAGCGTGCCGCTCCAGGTTCTCTGAAAGAATTCTCACACTGGATGCGACGGGTCATCACCACGCAGGAGCTAGAGGCTCATCAGTTTCCCTCTCGAGTCTCTACACGCAAAGCACCTGCAATCAAACCCGAGTACTGGTGACCGCACGCTTCAGTCTCATCACTCCCTCACGTTCTGAGCCAACGGATACACCGACTCCCACCCACCTCCCAGCGCCTTGTACAACCCCACCATCGCCAGCGACACGCCGGTCGAGCTTTCCACAAGTTGTTCCTGGGTCGCCAGCAGCGCGCCCTGTACGGTCAGGACGTTGACGAAATCGACCACGCCTTCGACGTATTGCTGTTGCGCGGTGTGCAGGGCGATCTGGTTTTGGCGCACGGCTTCGGCAAGGCTGTCGCGGCGTAGCTGGCTGGCGTTGAAGCTCGTCAACTGATCGTCGATTTCATGCCAGGCCCGCAGCACGGTTTTCTGGTAGGCCAGCGCCGCGTCCTGTTGCTGCGCCTCGCGCAAATTGAGCATACCGCGCAGGCGACCACCATCGAACAGCGGCAGGCTGAACTGCGGGCCGATGCCGAATTGACGCGAACCCCAGGAACCAAAATCACTCAATTGCATGGCCTGCGAACCGAGGTTTCCAGACAGTGTGATGCGCGGATAAAAATCGCCCTTGGCCACACCGATGCTGGCGGTGGTGGCATGCAGTCGAGCCTCGGCCTGGCGAATGTCCGGGCGCCGCTCAGCCAGTCGCGACGGCAGGCCGATCGCGACTTGACGCGGGGTTTGCGGCACCGGGGCGTCCTTCGACAACTCGGCTTGCAGCGCTTGCGGCCGTTCTCCCATCAACAGGCTCAAGGCGTTGATCAACTGCGCCTGACGCTGCTGAAGCGCGGGCAGGCGCGCTTCGATGGTTGCCACCTGAGCGGCGGCTTCGGCGACATCCAGATCGGTGGCCACACCATCGGCCAGACGCAACTGCGACAACTTCAGGCTGTGCCGCGCGACCTCAAGGTTTTGCTCGGTGACAACCCGGGTGCTTTGCACGCCGCGTAGTTGAATGTAGTCCTGAGCGGTTTCCGCCAACACTGAGAGCAGCACACCCCGGCGATCATTCTCTGCCACTTCCAGAGTCGCGTCGGCGGCTTCGGCTTCGCGCCGCACACGCCCCCAGAAATCCACTTCCCAGGAGGCTGAGAATCCGCCATCCCAGAGGTTGAACGCCGAGCGGCCGTTGTTGCCGGACGGGTCCATCAAGCCTTGCGCGCTGTTGCGTTTGTGTCCGTAGCTGCCGGTCGCGGCGGTGGTGGGATACTGCTCGGCGGTGATCACCTGACGAGCCGCGCGGCTTTGCTGCAAGCGGCTGCCGGCGAGTTGCAGGTCGAGATTACCGGTCAATGCACGGCGGCTGAGCGCCGACAGCTGCGGGTCATGAAAGACCTCCCACCAGCGTTCGTTCATTTCGGCCGTCACCGCTTGGCTGGCAGCGGCTTTTTGTGGTTTTGACCATTCTTCGATCTGCGGTGCTTGCGGTCGCACAAAGTCCGGGCCGACGGTGCAGGCTGCCAGCGAAAACAAACCCAGCGCAACAAGCACTGACTGGCCAAGGCCTTTGTGGCGAGGGAGCTTGCTCCCGCTCGAGCGCGTAGCGCTCGCAAAAAAGATGTCGCGGTGTACCAAGGGAAACGCGGCGGCAGGTTTTGGGGACGCTTCGCGACCCAACGGGAGCAAGCCTCCTCGCCACAGAAATGGGTGTTTGCCAGTGCTCATCGCTGCGTCACCTCACGCGCACTGGTCGCCGGGTTGACGGTGTCGATACTCGCCTCCACCGACATCCCCACCCGCAAACGCTCTGCCAGCGGTTGGCCGGGATCGAGGACGATCTTCACCGGAATTCGCTGCACGACTTTGGTGAAGTTACCGGTGGCGTTGTCAGGTTTCACGGCAGCGAAGGTCACGCCGGTAGCCGGTGCGACACTCTCGACCCGACCGGTCAAGGTTTCACCACCGAGACTATCGACACGCACTTCCACGTTTTGCCCAGACTGTACGTCAGAGAGTTGGGTTTCCTGGAAGTTACCGACCACATACGCTCGCGCCAGCGGCACCACGGCGAGAATCTTGCTGCCCGGCGTGACATAGGCACCGACCCGTACCGCACGCTCGCCGACCATGCCATCCACCGGCGCCACGATGCGTGTATAGGACAGCTCGAAACTGGCCATTTCCAGCGCTGCATGGGCGCGCTTCAACCCTCCTTCGGCCGCGTCACGCTGGGCTGTGAGGATCTCCACCTGCTTGCGTTCCGCCGCCAGCACTGCGCTGGCATTGGCCAGTCGTGCGCCAGCCTGGTCGATGCGGGTACGCGCTTGCTGGGCGTTTTGCACCGTGCCGGCGCCGACTCCGGCAAGGTGGTTGTAGCGGTTCAGTTCATGTTCGGCGAAAGCCATTTCTGCTTTCGCGGCCACCACCGTGGCCTGCGCCTGAGCGATCACCGACGCCTGGCGTTCGAGGGTTGCCCGAGCGTTTTGCAGCTGTGCCTTGGCCACCAGGGTTTCGGCATCCGCGGCTTGCGCTGCGGCGCGCAGATCCCGGTCATCGATCAGCGCCAGCAACTGCCCGGCCTTGACCTGCTGGTTGTCTTCGACCAGCACTTGCTTGATAAACCCGGCCACGCGCGGCGCGACCAGCGTGAAGTCGGCGGCGATAAACGCGTCGTTGGTGGTCTGTTGAGGTTTCTTGCCGAACACGCCCGGCGCCAACAGGTAAACCAGCACGCCAGCCGCCAACACCGCGACAGCTGCACCGGTGAATTTGGATTTCGTAGGGATCGTCATAAAAACCTTCTGTTTCAATAAACGTTCAAGTCGGCGCGCGCGGCGGATAGATCCGCGTCGGCAGCCAGAAAATCAGCAGGATCAGCGCCAGCGCGACCCCGGCCATGCACAGGTACAAGTCCGACGAGGTCAGCACCACCGCTTGCTGGTGCAATCGATGAGCGAGACCCGCGCTGTCGCTGTCGGCCAGCGGTGAGTTGCCGAGGTTGTCGACCAGCATCGTTGAGTGGAAATGCAGGCGCGCCGTGGTCAGCGCATCCAGCACACCAGTGGCGATCACCGCCGCGAGGCCTTTAACGGTGTTGAACCAAGCCGACGCAAACGGCCCCTCCTGCGGGCTGATGCTGCCGGTCGAGAGCATCAACAACGGCAGCACCGCCATCGGCTGGCCGAAAATCTGCAGCAATTGCAGCCCGTAGAAGTCATCGCGAATCCACGCCGACGTCAGCTGCGAACCGCCGATGCAGGACAGCGCCAACAGGCTCAAGCCGATGCCCAGTACCCAACGGCAATCGACCCAGCGCAAGTTGCACAACGCCGCCACCAGCGGCAGTGCAATCAGTTGCGGGACGGCCATCAGCAGCATTACCGGGGCGGTCTGAATCGGCCGATAGCCTTGAACCTGCGCCAGGTAACTCGACGGGATGATGATCACCGCCAGCAACACCACCAGCACCCCGGCCAACGTCAACAGGGCGAATGACAGGTTGCGGATGCCGAGCATCTGCAATTTGAAGAACGGCACCGGTTGCGACCATTCGTTGACCAGAAACAGCACCAGCAACAACAGCCCGCCACCGAGCAGCCAACCGATCAGGCTCGACTCGAACCAGTCCAGGCGATTGCCCTGCAAGATCCCGATCACCAGCATGCAGATGGCCGGAAAACCTAGCAGCAGGCCACGCCAGTTGAACTGTTTCAGGCGTTCCAGACGCAGCGGATCCTGTGGCAATCCGTACGCCACTGCGACCATCGCCAGCAGGCTCGGCGCAATGATTTGCCAGAAGGTCCAGCGCCAACTCAGGTACTCCGTCCACAAACCCGCCAGCGGCGTGCCCAGTCCGGGGCCAAACGTCGCCGTCAGGGCATAGCCGGCCAGCCCATAGAGTTTTAGGTTGGCCGGCAAAAACCGCAGAGCGACGGTCATCAACATCGGCGGCAACGCCCCACCCGCCAGACCTTGCAAGGTGCGCATCAGCAGCAGGCTTTCATAGTTCGGCGCGAAGGGACTCAACACACCGAGTACGGTGAACAGGCTGATAGTGCACAGGGTGAAACGCCGCAGTGAAAAGGTCACCGAACACCAGGGCGCAAACGCCATCGCCGCCACGGAGGTTGCGGTGTAGCTGGCGACGAGCCAGGTGCCTTCGTCGTAACCAATGGCCAAGGCACCGCGAATGTCAGCCAGGGCGAGCTTGGTTACCATCTCGTTCAGGCCCGACACCAGCACCGCCAACAACACACCGACCAGACCGATGATGATGCGTGGACCGAAGATCGGTGGGATACCGACGGAAGATTTGCTGGCCGCTTCGAGTGTTGCGGGGACAGCGAGGGAGGTCATGTTCAGTACAGCTCCGGATTACAGAAATACCGGGGCAGTTTATGAACGCAGACAGCTGACGAAAACTGACTTATCGACAGGTTATAAGTGTGCCAGACACATGAGTAGCGAGGCTCTTGTGGCGAGGGAGCTTGCTCCCGCCCGACCGGGCTGGCGCACCAGGGCGCGGCACTCGTAAATGTACTGCCGTGTATTAGCTGACACACCTCATGGGCTAGTTTTTGGCTGCTTCGCCGCCCAGCGGGAGCAAGCTCCCTCGCCACAAAAGTAGTCTGCTGCTGTCAGGACGGCTGCGCCGCCAGCCATGTCTCATCACAACTGGCTTTCAAAGTTTCGCGCAGCCAGCGGTGGGCCGGGTCCTTGTCGTAACGCGGGTGCCAGGCCTGCGTCAGCATCAAGGTTGGCAGCGGGATCGGCAAAGTAAAGGAGCTCAGCCGCAGCCCAAGTCGGGTCACGCTGAGCAACGCCTCTTTGGGAACCGGCAGAATCAGATCGGAGTCTGGCAGCACGAACATCGCCGCGTGAAAGCTGGGAGCGATCAAGGCCACGCGACGCTCCAGCCCCAAACCGTTGAGCGCCGTATCGATCGGCCCTCGGGCAATTCCGCGACGAGACATGGAAATGTGCGAAAACCCGGCGAAACGCTCTGCAGTGATTTCGCCTTCAAGCAGTGGGTGACCTTCACGTACCAGACCGACAAAATGCGTGGCAAACAGGTTCTGGACCTTAACTTCCGGAGTTCGCGGGCGTGTGTTGCTGACCATCAGATCTATCCGCCCTTCGCGCAGCGCCTCATCGTCACCATCGCCCTCCGGCACAAAGCGCAACTCGCAATGCGGTGCCTGACGGTTCAGCGTGTCGATCAACCGGCCGCCGTAGACCCCGACGAAAAAGTCATTGGCGCGCACGTTGAAACGTCGGCGTAGGCTGCGCAAATCCACCTTGTCCGCCGAACGAAACAGCATCGCCGCCTGTTCCACTACATCGCGTACCTGGCTGCGCAACTCCAGCGCCTTGGGCGTCGGCACCAACCCGCGACCGGCACGTACCAGAATCGGATCACCGAGCGCTTCGCGAACGCGGGCCAGGGTCCTGCTCATCGCCGCCGGGCTGAGGTTCATCCGCCGCGCCGCGCCTACCACACTGCCCTCGTCGAGCAAGGCGTCGAGGGCGACCAACAGGTTCATGTCCGGGAGTTGCATGCTGAGCACTCATCGCTGATCAGAATTGATTCAGGCGCAATCCTAGCAAACATCCCTATCACCACAGAACCAGAAGCCTAGCGCTGCATTCCCCAGCGCTTCACCGTGACTCGCTCCAGAGTGTCGAATACCAGGTTCTCCACCAGCAAACCGATGAGGATCACCACCGCCAACCCGGCGAAAACCTTGTCGGTGTACAACTCGTTGCGGTTCTGGAAGATGTACCAGCCCAGGCCGCCCTTGCCGCTGGTAGCGCCAAACACCAGCTCGGCGGCGATCAGCGTGCGCCAGGCGAAGGCCCAGCCGATTTTCAGTCCGGCGAGGATCGACGGCAACGCGGCGGGAATCAGGATGAACAGCACCAACCGGATGCCCTTCAGGCCGTAGTTGCGGCCGGCCATGCGCAAGGTTTCCGAGACCCCGAGAAACCCCGCATAAGTGTTCAGGGCCAAGGCCCAGAGCACCGAATGCACCAGCACGAAAATCAGGCTGTTCTGCCCCAACCCGAACCACAGCAGTGCCAACGGCAACAAGGCAATCGCCGGCAATGGGTTGAACATCGAGGTCAGGGTGCTCAGCAGGTCGCGGCCGAATTGGGTCGACACGGCCAGCGTGGTCAGGGCAAACGCCAGGACGATACCGACCAGATACCCCTTGAGCAGCACCACCAGCGAAATCCCGACCTTGCCCAGCAACTCTCCGCTGAGCAACCCGTCGTACAGCGCATGGCCGGTTTGCAGGAAGCTCGGCAGCAACAGGTCATTGTCTTGATAGCGGGCGACGGCTTCCCAGAGCACCGCCAGCAGAATCAGGATCAGGCTTTTACGCAACCAGCCCTGCTGCCAGAGGCGCTGGCCAAGGGGCAATTCGCGCTCCAGCGCAACGCTCAACAGGGGTTGCAACTCAACTTCATATTCTTGTCGCGCAGGTGATGAATGGCTCATCGGGCACTCCTCCAGCCGCTCAATAAGCGATGCGGATATCGTTGAAATCCAGTTCGAGTTCGCTCTCGGCAGACTGGCCTTCATCGAATAACAACCGATGAATGCGTCGTGCCGACTGTTGAAACGCCACGCCGCCAAGGCTGTGCAAATCGTATTGATGGCTGTGGATTTCCGCCCGCACCCGACCGGGATGAGGCGACAGCAACAGGATCCGGTTACCCACCACCAGCGCCTCTTCGATGGAATGGGTGACGAACAACAGGGTGAAACGCACCTCCTCCCACAGCAGCAATAATTCCTCCTGCATCTTGCGTCGGGTCAGCGCGTCGAGCGCGGCGAATGGCTCATCCATCAGCAAGATTTTTGGCTGCATGGCCAAGGCCCGAGCAATCGCCACCCGTGCCTTCATGCCACCGGACAAGATGTGTGGATAGGCATCGGCAAACGCCGCCAGTCCCACCTTGTCGAGGTAGTGCAACGCCCGCTCTTCAGCCTCGCGGCGCTTGAGGGTTTGCGAGGCCAGCAGCGGAAACATCACGTTCTGTTTGACGGTTTTCCACGGCGGCAGTTGATCAAACTCCTGAAACACCACAATCCGGTCAGGCCCCGGACCACTGACCGCCCGCCCTTGCAGGCGGATCTGCCCTTCACAGGGTGCAATGAACCCTGCAACGGCCTTGAGCAAGGTCGACTTGCCGCAGCCGGAGGGGCCGAGCAACACAAAACGATCGGCAGGATCGACCTCGAAGCTGACCTGATGTGTTGCCCGCACCACCCGTTGCGGCGTGCGGTATTCGAGGCTGACGTGATCGACCGCGAGCAACGCCTGTGTGCTGGCGGTCGAGCTGCTGGCCGCGTGGCCTTGCAAGCGAGCGTTCATGGCAGTCAGCTCCCTTGCAGCGGTTTGGCGTCCTGGAAGAAGTAGTCCTTCCACGAGTCTGGTTTGTTCTTGATCGCGCCAACGCGGTAGAGGAATTCGGCCAACGGATAGGTATTTTTCGGCGTAACGCTGAATTCGAACTGCGGGTTGTCGATGATTTTCAGCAGCGCGGCGCGGTCGATTTTAGCTTTGGTCACCCGCAGGTAAGTGTCCGCCGCTGCGCCCTTGTCGTTCTGGGCAAATTCAGCAGCTTCGGTCAGGGCTTCGATGAAGGCTTTGTAGGTTTTCGGGTTCTCGTTGCGAAATTTCTCGGTGGCGAACAACACGGTCGGCGAATTCGGGCCCAGTAGGTCATAGGTGTTAAGCACGACATGGACGTTAGGGTTTTCCAGCGCCTGATCCTGGAACGGCGGATTGGAGAAGTGCCCGGTCAGTTCAGTGCCGCCAGCGATCAACGCAGCCGTGGCGTCCGGGTGAGGGACAGCGATGGTGTACTTGTCGAGGCGATTGAATTCCTTGTCACCCCACTGCTTGGCCGCCGCATACTGGAGGAATCGCGACTGTACGGAAACCCCGACCGCCGGCACCGCGATACGGTCCTGCTCGGTGAAATCGGCGATGGTTTTGACCTTCGGATTGTTGCTCACCAGGTAATACGGGAAGTTGCCCAGCGAGGCGACCGCTTTGACGTTCTGCTTGCCGTGAGTGCGGTCCCAGATGGTCAGCAACGGGCCAACGCCAGCACCGGCAATGTCGATGGACCCTGAGAGCAATGCATCGTTGACGGCCGCACCGCCGGAGAGCTGGGTCCAGTCGACCTTGATGTCGATGCCCTCTTCCTTGCCGTGCTTCTCGATCAGGTGCTGGTCGCGGACCACATTGAGCAGCAGGTAAACGATGCCGAACTGCTCGGCGATGCGAATTTCGCCTTCGGCGTGCGCCACAGTCGGTGCGACCAGACTGCCGGCGAGCAGGCTGAAACCCAGACCGATGGCGGCGGCCAGCGGCGCGAATGGAATACGTTTGGACATGGCAGGTATCTCCGAAATGCGGCCGATCAGAAAGGCGCGTCGCCCTGGATGGTGGTGCGGTAGAGCTTGCGGCGCAGATGGCTCGGGCAACCGGCGGCCAGGTGAATCAGCGAACGGTTATCCCAGAACACCAGGTCGTGAGGCTGCCACTGATGGCGGTAGATGTTTTCCGGCAACACGCTGTGGGCGTAGAGCTCGGCCAGCAGTTGCCGGCTTTCGTCTTCCGGTAAACCGACGATGCGGGTGGTGAAACCCTCGCTGACGAACAGTGCCTTGCGACCGTTTTCCGGGTGAGTGCGAACCACCGGATGCACCACTTCGTTAACCTGAGCGAGTTGCTCCGGGGTCAGGGTCGGGCGCCAGTTGCCTTCGAATTTGCTCTCGCTGTAACGCGCGGTATAGGAGTGCGCAGCAGAGCGTCCTTCGACCGCTTTGCGCAACGCTTCGGGTAGGGTGTCCCAGGCTTTGTGCTGGTCGGCGAACAGTGTGTCGCCACCTTCGGATGGCAGCTCCTGAGCGTGGAGCATCGAGCCCAGGCTCGGCAGTTCTTTATAGGACAGGTCGGAGTGCCAGAACTTGCCGGCGTCACCGAGGCCGATGGCCTGGCCGTTTTCGATGATGTTGGAAACGATGAGGATTTCCGGGTGACGGGTCAGCAGAAATTGCTTGAGCACATGGATCTGCAGCACGCCAAAACGGCGGCTGAAGGCGATCTGTTGTTCGGGGCTGATGCGCTGGTTTCGGAACACCACGACATGGTGCTCCAGGTGCGCGCGGTGGATGCGTGCGAAGTCTTGCTCGTTGACCGGCAAGGCGAGGTTCAGGCCAATGATTTCGGCACCGACGGCGCCGCTGAACGGGCGGATCTCGAACGTTTGCGGCGCGAGGGTCGCGGCGCTGGGCGAAGCGGACAGTACAGGCATACATCACTCCCACGCAGAGCACGCTCAATGGCGTGCGCGTCGATCAGAAACTCACGGAGGTCCCGTGTGGGTTCATTTCGTGCGGCACGCCGATTGGTCGGTGGGTACGCAGGGGTTTGACTTTATAGATATAAGAGCGAGTATTTAAATACCGTTAACGAATAACGATATGGCTTTCTCCGATGATTGTCCCCACGCTCCGCGTCACAGTGGACGCAGAGCGTCCATGGCGGCATTCCCACGCGGAATGATCTGACCCCAAAAAGCTGGACGTTTACATGTCTATGCCTGAGCGGCCTGAGTTCTGTATTCAACAGGACT
>NZ_JAHMSC010000045.1:0-992 GCF_018986375.1 Pseudomonas sp. CVAP#3 | reverse complement strand
TGAACTGACCCCCAAATGTTGGACACAACCTTTGGGGGTGTCATGGGGAAGTACACAGAGCAAGCAAAACTCGCTGCGGTGCAGGACTACTGTTCCGGTAGCGCAGGTTTGAGAGATGTCGCACACCGTCATAATGTGGACTTTTCATCTCTTCGCCAGTGGGTTGCGGCGTATCAGGTGCATGGCGCTGCTGGGCTGAAAGAGAAAAAGCTGCAGCGCTACAGCAACGATTTCAAACTGTCTGTTTTGAAACGTATGCGTGAGGAACAGCTGTCCTATCGGCAGACGGCGGCCTTGTTCGACATCCGTAAATTCGACATCATCGGCCTCTGGGAGCGCCGCTATGATGAGGGCGGTTTTGATGCCCTTACCAAGCAGCCTAATAGAGCCGGACGTCCGAAAAAAATGCCAACCTCCATTCCTCCTGTTCAACCCAGCTCACCCGATGACGAGTCGCGCTCACGCGATGAATTGCTTGCCGAGGTGAAGCAGTTGCGGATGGAAAACGACTACCTAAAAAAGCTCGATGCCTTGGTTCAGGAGAAGAAGCGAGTAGCGCAGCAGAAAAAGCGCAAATCGTAATAGGACTGAGGCCGATGCACTCTCTCGAAAGCCTGCTGAGGTTTGCCGGTTTGGCACGCAGCACCTTTTACTATCAGCAAAAGGCACTGCAAGCGGCTGATAAGTACGCGGAGCTGAAAGCCAAGATTCGCTCGACGTTTAATGAGCACAAGGGGCGGTATGGTTATCGCCGCGTAACGGCTGCGGTACGAAGCGCCGGCCACCTCGTCAACCACAAGACTGTTCAGCGACTGATGGCACAGCTTCAGCTGAAGAGTCTTGTGCGTGTGAAGAAATACCGAGCCTACAAGGGGGAAGTCGGTCAGGCGGCGCCTAATCTTTTGAAGCGCGAGTTTGAGGCACCGCAGCCCAATCAAAAGTGGGTAACTGACGTCACTGAGTTCAAAGTCGGCGGTCAGAAGCTTTACCTG
>NZ_JAHMSC010000044.1:0-1244 GCF_018986375.1 Pseudomonas sp. CVAP#3 | reverse complement strand
AACACCGGGCTGACGCTCACCGCCGACAACACCATTACCGAAGGCGGTCAGATCACTTACACCGCGACCCTGAGCAATCCGGCCGGTACCGCGATGAGCGTCACGCTCAGCAACGGCGCCGTGATCAACATCGAAGCCGGTAAAACCACCGGCAGCGTGGTGGTCGATACCCCGGCCAACGACGTCTACAAGAACGGCAGCACCGTCAGCACCACCATCGAAAGCACCACGGGCGGCAACTTCGAACAGCTGACCCCGAGCACGACGCCGGCGGTCACCACCATCACCGACTCGATCGACAACACCGGGCTGACGCTCACCGCCGACAACACCATTACCGAAGGTGGCCAGATCACCTACACCGCGACCCTGACCAACCCGGCCGGCACCGCGATGAGCGTGACCCTGTCCAACGGTGCCGTGATCAACATCGAAGCCGGCAAAACCACCGGCAGCGTGGTGGTCGATACCCCGGCGAATGACGTCTACAAGAACGGCAGCACCGTCAGCACCACCATTGAAAGCACCACGGGCGGCAACTTCGAGCAGTTGACCCCGAGCACCACGCCGGCGGTCACCACCATCACCGACTCGATCGACAACACCGGGCTGACGCTCACCGCCGACAACACCATTACCGAAGGCGGTCAGATCACTTACACCGCGACCCTGAGCAATCCGGCCGGTACCGCGATGAGCGTCACGCTCAGCAACGGCGCCGTGATCAACATCGAAGCCGGTAAAACCACCGGCAGCGTGGTGGTCGATACCCCGGCCAACGACGTCTACAAGAACGGCAGCACCGTCAGCACCACCATCGAAAGCACCACGGGCAGCAACTTCGAACAGCTGACCCCGAGCACCACGCCGGCGGTCACCACCATCACCGACTCGATCGACAACACCGGGCTGACGCTCACCGCCGACAACACCATTACCGAAGGCGGTCAGATCACTTACACCGCGACCCTGAGCAATCCGGCCGGTACCGCGATGAGCGTCACGCTCAGCAACGGCGCCGTGATCAACATCGAAGCCGGTAAAACCACCGGCAGCGTGGTGGTCGATACCCCGGCCAACGACGTCTACAAGAACGGCAGCACCGTCAGCACCACCATCGAAAGCACCACGGGCGGCAACTTCGAACAGCTGACCCCGAGCACGACGCCGGCGGTCACCACCATCACCGACTCGATCGACAACACCGGGCTGACGCTCACCGCCGACAACACCATTACCGAAGG